>SHWZ01000037.1 GCA_009693575.1 Flavobacteriaceae bacterium
AGGACATCCCTCCCTATTTTTGCCGTCCTTTTGGGGAGCATAAGTTTCCTTAAAGTTTGAAAGTTCAAAATTTCGGGGGATTAGCTCAGCTGGCTAGAGTGCTTGCATGGCATGCAAGAGGTCATCGGTTCGACTCCGATATTCTCCACGGAAAAGACTCACAGAAATGTGGGTCTTTTTTTATCCTTTATTCATAAATACAAATTCCCGCCAACCTTTAATTATGGAAAGTATGCTATCCTAAAAACCTGCTACTTTCCTTTAATATAATTCTGTAAATCGGTAATGGAACTTTCAAACTCAAAAGCATTGTTCACCTTGAAGTAATTGCCCTTGTCGTATGTGTGGGTGTAGGCAAATTTGGCAAACTCCAATTTACTGCTCTCAAACTCAAACAAGCGGGTTACCTCGGTTACTTGCTCAGCTGTCATGCAATTGCTGCCCAGAACTTGTTTTGAAATTTCCAGTTTGGTGCTTTCAAAAGTCTTACTTGAAATCGTTCCTTTGGCCGCCTGAAAATCTCCGTTGTTCATGGGCATGGGGCAACCAGTCGGCCCACTATATCCGGGTACATATACAGTAGTGTTTTGGCGGTTTTGATTAGTGTTCGTGTTGTTCTGATTGGTATGGTAATTCGGGTCTTGCTGATTGGTGTTTGTATTTATATTTATGTTCACATCAAAAGGATTGTTCGGATTTGAGTTCACATTGGTATTGTTTGGGTCGATTGTCGTGCTAGTGTTCACGTTGGTATTTGTATTCACGTTGGCATCGGCCAGCCCAGTGCTTTCTATGTAGGTATTCAGCTCTTCCACACTGCTGCTCAATGCAAATGCATTGTATACCAGTTCATAATTTTCAGGGTCCCAGCAGCGGGTGAAGGCCAATTTGGTATATTCCAGCCTATCGCTTTCGTAGTTGATGAGTTTTGCAACAGTGTAAATCTGTTGGCTAGTAAGGCATTTGGTCTGTGATATTTTTTTAGCTACAAGTTTTTTGCCAGCCCGGGTCTTTTGAGCTATCATTTTGTTCTTCTCCAAATTAAATTGTGCAAGAGTCAAAGGTTTTGGACAGCCGTGATAATTATTTGAAGGTACTGTCACAGTAACATTTTGGCCATACTGCACACCATTGGTGCTGGTTGAGGTTGTGGTAGAAGTCGTTGTCCTGTTTGTTGTGCTGCTGACGGTGCCGTTGGTATTTACATTCATATCGACAGCCTGTTGGTTGTGGTCTACATTGATTGTGGTGTTGGAGTTGGTATTCTTGTTTTGGCTAGGGTCTCCGTAGTTTATCACCTGCTGATTCGATTGGCCTTGTATTGTCTGATTCATCAACGGAGCTTCGGTCTGCACTCTCAGAACATAGTTTATTTTCACCGGTTTTAAATTACCATTTGCGTAGTCTTTTGGGTTCAGGTGTTTGTTCACGGCATTGGCAGCACGGGTGTCTTTTGGTTTAATTTTCCAAGTTTTCTCTACGCCTACAACAAGCGATACATTGTCGTTGATAGGGTCGATGCTGTCAGCAGCAAACACAATACGGACACTGTATTTCATGGCAGGCTGCATATTAGTCAGTTTTAGGTTGGCGGTGGGTTGCGGGTTTTGTTGCACACTGTTGATATAGAGAGTGAACCGTTCCCCGTATTCAGAGAAGAAAACCATGTTAGAGGTTTGCGAAAAGCCACTCAAGGCAATGACAAGCAATAGGGTAATTGTAGAAAGGTACTTCATTAGTTTATAGTTTTATGTTCTTATGTATGGAATCCTAGTGAATGGTAGTTGCGAATTTGTTTGAATATGTTTTGACAATCTCCAAATTTTCAAATCGGTTTTCAAACGCCGTTCCAAAAATAGTTGAAGAACTGTTTTAGCTTACCATACTTTCGTGTTTTCCCAAATGGCTATACTCTCCAATGCCTGATATTTCAACATATCCAGCCCATTTTGGGTATGACAATTTGTTTCGTTGGCTTTTTTCAAAAAGAGGGTTTCGGCAGGATTGTACACCAAGTCAAAGCAAAAATGGTTTGTTGTTAATTGCTTGAAAGTAATCTCAGGGCAGGCATCCACATCGGGAAACATGCCAATCGGAGTACAGTTGACTAATAGTTGGTGGGTGGCAATTGTTTCTTGGGTAATTTCTTCGTAGCCAATCGCTTCTTCAGTTTTAGTTCGTGAAACGGAAGTGAACCCAATCCCCATTTTGCGAAGCACAAAACATACCGCCGCTGCCGAACCGCCCGTGCCAAGAACCAAAGCCCTATCTATTTTTTCTGTTCCTAAAAATTCCAATAACGATTTCTCAAAACCAAGTACATCGGTGTTGTAGCCCTTGAAAAGTATATCACCTTTTGTCTTACGAATCTTAATGCAGTTCACTGCCCCCACTGCTTCTGCCGTGGAATCCAAGTGATCCATATACAGCATAATTTCCCTTTTGTAGGGAATTGTCACATTCAAGCCACAGAGGTCAGGCTGCCTCATTACCAATTCAGGAAACTGCTTGATGTTGCTGAGCGAAAAAAGCTTGTAGGTATATCCAGCCAAGCCATCTTCCTGAAACTTCTGCGTAAAAAAATCCTTGGAGTAACTATGCCCCAATGGGTAGCCCATCAGTCCGAAAAGCTTCCTCATTTCTTGCTTCTTGCCCTTAGAATTCCAATGGTGACAGGAAGCAACGAAAAACCAATGATACCGATGACCACCATCTCAAAATGCTTTTGCACAAATTCTATTTGCCCAAACAAATACCCGCAAGCAAGCATGGATGCCACCCAAAGGAAGCCGCCTATGAGGCAGAAGCCAATGTACTTTCTGTATTCCATTTTGCCTACCCCCGCTACAAAAGGTGCAAACGTGCGGACAATGGGTACAAACCGAGCCATGATGATGGTTTGACCGCCATACTTTTCGTAGAATTTATGGGTCTTGTCCAGGTAGTCTTTGCGAATGGTGAATAGTCCGAACAACTTTGCGTTCTCACCCTTCTTGGCCAGAAATTTTCCCAAGAAATAGTTTACATTGTCGCCAGCAATGGCTGATGCAAAAAGCAGCAATCCAAGCAGCGGCAAATTGAGTGTTTCGGTGGCTGGGCCTGCAATGGCTACCACAGCACCTGCAGCAAACAGCAAGGAATCGCCGGGCAAAAATGGCGTAACCACCAAGCCCGTTTCGCAGAACACGATGATGCAAAGCAGCACATAAATAAACACCCCGTGAGCAGTTACAAAATGCTGTATGGCCTCAATGCCTTTGCCACTAAAAATCTCTTTGAAAAAGGTAAGTATGTCTGGAAAAATATCTAAAAGCATGGTTTTATTTTGGGGCAATTTTAGGGGATAAAGATTTGGAGGAGGTAACCGCAAAATTGCCGACCAACTTTTCGGGTTACTCACCGACTAGTTAGGTGTTTGCACCTAATTCGGCTTTTTGTCCAAGGGCATTGACAAACACTTTTGCAGCAAGCTCACCACGGAAAAATAGACCTCGGACAATCTATTAAGCCTAAAAGGCAAACCTTTTACACGCAAAATCGTTAAGCACTTAGAGACTTTATGAAGAATTTATTCCTGCTCCTCCTGCTGTCCCCACTTGTTGGCAATTCACAAAATTTTACTTTATCAGGCACCATTAAAGACGCCAAGAATGGCGAAACCATTACCGGTGCAAGCATTACCCTGAAAGACAAAACGCAGGCTGCCATTACCAATAACTACGGTTACTATTCACTGTCGCTACCCAAGGGTACCTATGAAGTGAGCTACAGCAACCTTGGCTTTACCACTGAAACCAAAACGGTGGTACTTGACAAAAACACGGTGTTGAACATGGAACTGGCATCGGTGGAAAAAGAACTTGACGGCGTAACGATCAAAGACAACCGCAAAAACCGCAACGTGGAGAAAGTGGAGATAGGAACGGTACAGATAGATGCCGCTACGATCAAAAAAATACCTGCCGTGTTGGGTGAGGTGGACGTGATAAAAAGCATACAGATGCTGCCTGGAGTGAGTACTATTGGTGAAGGTGCTGCGGGCTTCAATGTGCGGGGTGGCAGTGTAGACCAAAACTTGATATTACAAGATGAAGCCCCAGTGTATAACAGTAGCCATGCACTTGGATTTTTTTCGGTGTTCAACCCCGATGCTGTGAAGGACGTGAAGCTGATAAAAGGCGGCATTCCGGCTATTTATGGTGGCAGATTAAGTTCGGTATTGGACATACGAATGAAAGATGGAAATATGAAGAAATTTGCAGGTTCAGGTGGCATTGGAAGTATATTCAGCAGGCTGATGCTAGAGGGGCCAATAAAGAAAGACAAAGCCTCATTTATGATAGCTTACCGTCGGAGCTATGCCGATGTTTTTTTTCCACTGTTCAACAACGAAGCCCTTAAGAAAAGCATACTCAATTTTTCAGACTTTAATGCCAAACTAAACTGGACTATTGACAAAAAAAATCGCGTGTTCCTGAGCAGCTACATTGGCCGCGACAACTTTGGATTATCCGATTTTTTTGGAATAAATTGGGGCAACCAAAACGTGACCCTGCGATGGAATCATATATACTCTTCAAAGACCTTTGCTAACTATTCCGCTATATTCAGCAACTATGATTACAGCCTTGGTTCTGAACAGGCCACCTCGGCTTTTAAGTGGGTGAGTCATATTCGCTTTTACAACCTCCGGGCTGACCATACCTATTATCCAAACAGTAAAAATACGATTCAATACGGTGGTCAATTGGTGTATTATGATTACCGTCCTGGCGAAACGGAGCCTGTGCCCGGCAAGCAGTCATTTATTAATGCCGATATAGCAATGCAACGCAAGTTTGCCATTGAGCCAAACCTATACATCAGCAACGAGCAAACGGTGAACAAACGTTTGAGTATGACCTACGGCATCCGATACAATGGCTTTGCCAACATCGGAAAGGATACCTCAGTATATGTTTACAAGGATGCTGAAAAGCGTTCAGGCGATAACATCATTGACACCCTTGAATTTGGGGCGGGCGAAATGATAAAATACTGGCAGGGGGTTGAGCCTAGGTTTGCCATGAAATATACCATGGACAAGGAAAGTTCCATCAAGGCAGGATACAACCGCATGAGGCAAAATATACATTTGGTGACCAATACCTCATCGGCAAGTCCACTTGATGTGTACTTGCCAAGTGACCGCAATTTCAAACCACAGATAGCTGACCAAGTGTCAGTGGGATACTTCCGCAATTTTAAAAAAAATATGTATGAAACTTCGGTGGAGACTTTTTACAAAACCTACCAAAATATTATAGACTTCAAGGACGGTGCAAACCTGGTGGCCAACAACATGCTTGACACCGTAATGCTGCGAGGCAAAGGAGAGAGCTACGGTCTTGAATTGTTTATACGCAAACAAAATGGAAAGCTGACAGGCTGGATCAGCTATACGATAAGCCAAACTACTCGCACCATTGACGGGATAAATGGCGGCAAGAAATACTTTTCTCCCTACGACAAAACGCATGTGCTGAACATTACTGCCAGCTACGAACTGAACAAGCATTGGTCGTTTTCAGCCAACTTTGCCTATAGTACAGGCATCCCAATCACAGTACCTGCCCAGAAATTTGTGTGGCAAGGCATCACTGCCAGCGACCCTAGTGGCCGTAATACTTTTCGAATACAAACCTACCATCGGGCCGATGCTAGCATAACCTATAAAGGCAAAAAGAAAAAGAAGCAACTGTGGCAGGGAGAATGGGTACTGAGTGCCTATAATGTATACGCACGACGCAATGCATTCTCCATGTACTTTCGTCAAGACCCCAATGACCCAACCCGTACACAAGCAGTGCGTATTTCGGTTTTCGGCACTGTCATTCCCGCAATTACCTATAATTTTAATTTTTAACCAAACCGTCATTCTGGCGAAGGCCTGAATCTGATTGAAAGACTTAAGATATTTAGACATAAGATAAATACAAATGAACAAAATGAAATTTTCAAAAATCGTACTTCGTACCTCTATCCCGATAGCTATCGGGATACTTGGGTTTACGGCTTCCTGCATGGATCCCATTGAGATAGAACTGAAAGACCAAGGTGATACCAAACTGGTGGTAGATGGCTGGATGAACAAAGATGAGACTGCCTTTATACACCTCAACTATACACTTCCCTACTTGCAGGCTGGGAATTTGCCGCCAGCATCTGGGGCTTTGATAACTATTACTAATGGCACAGCTACAGATACTTTGATAGAGCAAGGCAGCGGCACTGGCTTCTATGCCAACAAAACCTTGAAAGCCGAACTGAACAAAACCTATACCCTGAAAATAAAAACAACAGATGGCAAAGAATATTATTCAGTGAATCAGATCCCCAGAGGTATTACAATAGACAGCATATACTTTTTGCCACTACCATTTGGTTTACAAAGAGACAGGTATTTTACAAATTTTTCATACCAGGAAAACCTGGGGAAGGGAGACTGTTATTGGGGGCGGTTCTACCGCAACGATTCCTTGATGTTTGAGGCTACCGACTTATACCGCTCAGTGACGGATGACCTTTTTATAGATGGCCAACACCTCAGTAATATAGGCATTGGTAGGCCAGTTAGCAAGGGTGATAAGGTGAGAGTGGAAGCACTTTCCATCACCAACGAATGTTACCAGTTTCTATATAGACTGCTGGCTAATACGGCACAGCAACAAAATTTTTCAGCCCCACCTCCACCTAGTGTAGTAGGCAATATCAGCAACGGGGCTTTAGGCTTTTTTCGCACCAGCAGCAAGCATGAGGTGGAGCGGATGGTGCAGTAAGTTTTACGATTTTGTACACGATTGGTTTGTAAATTGAATTTCGTACCTTTAAACTCTCCCCCCCCTCTCCCCCACCGTACCTTTGCTGTATGACTGCCGCTTGGTATCTCAATCGCTCCCTGTGGTTCAAGATGTTCCGCATATTGCTTGTGGGGGCAACGTTCTGGTTTATTTGGCATGAAGTATTTGTGGAGCGGCCTTACGAAGCTATTACCCACGACCTACAAGGCTACCTTACACTCGGCCACCTGCCAGCCTTTGCTCTGTTACTTTGCATGATGCTTGTCAATTGGGGGATTGAAGCATATAAATGGAAGCTATTAGTAACTCCACTTGAATCTATAGGTTTTGGCCGTGCATTCATGGCTACTTTGGCAGGTATTTCTCCTGGCTTGTTCACTCCGAATAGAATAGGAGAGTTTGGTGGTAGGGTACTGTTTTTGAAAAAAGCAAATCCAGCAGAAGCAGTGGCAGCAACTGTGGTTGGAAGTTTTAGTCAACAAGCGGCCAATATTGCGATAGGCTGTGCCGGTTTGAATTATTATGTTTGGCACAAACTAGAGCCTGGCTATTGGCTAGCTGTTTTACTAGCCTTTGTGAGTTTGGTGGCTGTGGCTGGGGTGCTTGTTTTATATTTTAATGTAGGATTTATTTCAAGCATGAAATTCAAGAATAAATGGCTAGCACTTGCCATAGAAAAGACCAAGGTGCTGAGAACTTATCCATCTAGCTTTCTCAACAAAATTCTGTTGCTTTCGTTGCTGCGTTATGCCGTTTTCGCGGGTCAGTATATGCTGCTGCTCTACATTTTCGATTGTAGTATCCCACCACTTGCTATGCTCAGTAGTATAGCTGTCATCTTTTTGTTACAGGCAGCAGTGCCTTCCTTTGCCCTGCTCGAGCTGGGCTTTCGTGGAGCAAGTGCCATTGGTGTGTTGGGCTATTACACTGGAAACGAGGTGGGCATTTTGCTCTCTTCTTTCGTACTTTGGCTTGTCAATCTGGTGCTCCCTGCCCTTTGTGGGTTAGTGTTTTACTGGCAAATAAAAGAGCAATGAATGGGCTACTGACGGCCTGTGCCCTTAGCATCGTATTGTATGTACTTCGTGTATTTTTTTGGATTAAGGATTGGGTACGAATTGAGCCAAAATCAATACGTTCGCCGTCAAGAGCGTCGCTATCGGTATCAATTGTTGTTGCAGCCCGGAACGAAGCAGCCAATATTGCCAAATTGATTCACAGTCTTCAAGAACAAGACTACCCCTGTGAACTTACAGAAATAATAATTGTGGATGACCATAGTACAGACAAAACTGCTGCTATCGGAAGTGGTTTTGAAAATGTAAAACTGGTGTTGCTCCAAAATGGGGTAGGCAAAAAAGCAGCTATCGAATTGGCTGTAAAATTAGCCACTGGCCAGCTTATTCTTTGCACAGATGCAGACTGCCAACCGGCATCCAGTTGGGTTTCCAGCATTGTTTCCTTTTATGAAACAACTAATGCCGCATTTATTTCCGCTCCTGTTTCATTAATAAAAAATAGGAGCGGTTTCGCTGCCAGTTTTGATGAAATGGAATCTGCAGTGCTAATTGCTATTGGCGGGGCAAGCATAGCGGCTGGAAGACCAACCATGTGCAACGGTGCTAATCTGGCCTACCCAAAAAAGGTATTTGATGAAGTAGATGGATATGCCGGCAATGCACATATCCCCAGTGGTGATGATGAATTTTTGATGCATAAAGTAGCTGTGAAATATTCCAGGAAAGTATATTTTTTAAAGGACTCGAAAGCGATAGTGACTAGTGGGGCCTGCCCAAGTTGGCCATCCCTTTTTGCCCAACGCACCCGCTGGGCCAGCAAGCATAGGCATTATCGATCACTCAAAGTAAAACTGGAATTACTATTGGTTTTGCTGGCCAATCTTTCCTTTCTTTACTTATTTATTGGTAGCATAGCTGGATGGATTGACTACATATTGCCACTGGCTTTTATGATAATCAAAGTAACAACAGACTTTAATCTTCTATCATCCGCATTCAAATTTTTGAACAAGAAAATATCCATTCCAAGGTTTCTTTTTTTTCAAATAACCTACCCATTATACCTTATTGCGGTTGGCATTGCGGCTAATTTTTTCAAGTATACTTGGAAGGGCAGGTAGCTTTACCCTCAGACTATTGAAGCTCTTTCAACAAGTTCTTAAAGAGTTATTTGAAATATCAACCTCTTCAGATTTATCATAAATTGATAAGAAGTAAATTGATTAAATGCTGTTAAAAGAGTTTCAGAACTTGCAGCCACAGTCTCTGCCCATTTTCCGTTTCTGCGAAGCACAACTGCTGCCAACAGTGGCCATGCAAAATGCCCCGAGCAGCAAAAGGATAAATAGGATGGCTTTCATATTTTATAGTACAAAGATAACGGGGCATATGCAATTTATACCTTTTCAGTATCTTTATGAGTTCAACCAGTCCCGATTTCAGGATACCGTTTCACTAGATTTGACAAAGCAGCTACTCTATAAGCATTTACCACTCAACTTTTCATAAATCCTTTGGACTAATCAGAAATAAGCATTGGTAATACTATCCTCCAGCAACTTCTTTACTATTCACCCGGAAGAATAGCATGTGCAACAGAACTAGCAACAACAGCGAAACAAGTCCGCTGACCAAGATACTTTGAAGAGTAGTAAGTATTTCGGAGAATCCAAAAGATTCAGCAAAAAACAATACAAAATGATGGGTAAACACCATGCAGGTACTATAGATAAGAAACCATGTACTTCCAGTATTAGCTATTACAGGCTCGATGCCTTTGTCCATTTGCTCTTTGCTAAGTGTGTAACGCAAATAATATATCCTGATGAAAGCAATAAGGGTGGTAGCCATAGTGTGCATGCCGCCTGTTTCCATGAACATATCCATGACAAAACCCTGAAAAAAACCACATAGCAAGGTGATGACCGGCGGGGTGCTTACAGGCAGCAATAGCACAAACAAAAAATAGATAAAAGGGTTGAAATAAGTGTGTAGTTTCAGATTGTTCACAATAAAAACCTGCCCCAAAACTAAGAGTATGAACCTTACAAACTGTATGATAATTTCTCTAATCATGGCTTGGCTGGTGTGGGGTTATTGGCCGATGGTATTTTTTCGCCAAGGCCTTTAGTTTTTTCTTCCAGTAGGTCTATCTCGTCTTTCATCAGGTTGGTGATTATGTATACCGACGACAAACTGCTGAAATCGGTGCTAAGCTTCACTTTCAATTCGTAGAAATTACCTCCAGGGTCGAAGCCCACTTTTTGAATTTTTCCTATCGGTATTCCTTCAGGGAAAACAGTAGAGTAGGATGAGGTCACTACCGTTTGCCCCAGTTTAACTTCCACATGTTTGTTGATGTCCTTCAGAGTTGCATTGCGGGGGTCGTCACCATTCCATTCCAGTGAGCCAAAGTAATTGTTTTCAATAATTTTGGCAGAAATGTGTGAGTTCTTATTTAGCATGGAAAGCACCGTGCAGTAGTGTGGTGAAACATTCATTACCACACCCACCAACCCGCTTGGACTCACGACTCCCATCTGTTTTTTCACACCATGAATGCTGCCCCGATTAAGGGTGAGGTAGTTGTTTCGCATGGTCACCGAATTGTTCAGTACCTTAGCTGCCATGTAAGTGAACTGCTGACCTAAGTTACTATCAACACGCACAATTTTTACCGCACCATTGTCATAAAAAGAGCTAAGCTGCCCCATCCGGTACATGGCGTTTTCTTGCTGCAATTGGTCATTCACTTGCCCAAGCTTGAAGTAGTCTGTAAGTCCACTTACTGATTCGTAGAACTTGCCAACCAATGCATTGGAAGCATTTACCATGGTAGCCTGCTGAATATTGTTGTGGCTCACCAACATGGAAAAACCAATGGATTCCAAAGTAATGAACAGGATGAAAATGTAGTAACGCTGTAGGAATATGAGTAGGTTACGCATCTGTAATCTTTACTCAATTAATATTTATTGATTTACCATTTAATAGAACCAAAAATCAAGGCATCAAAAACTTGAACCTGTGAATATTCTTCAGGGCTATACCTGTGCCACGAACCACCGCTTTCAAAGGGTCGTCGGCCACATGCACCGATAGTTTAGTTTTCATGCTGATACGTTTATCCAGACCACGCAGCAAAGCTCCACCTCCAGTAAGGTAGAGGCCTGTTTGGTATATGTCAGCTGACAGTTCGGGAGGTGTTATCTCCAAGGCTTTCAGGATGGCTTCTTCTATTTTCGAGATGGACCTGTCCAGTGCAAGGGCTATCTCTGAATAGCTTACTACCACCTGCTTTGGAAGGCCAGTCACCAAGTCACGGCCATTCACTTCATAGTCGCGGGGTGGGTTTTCAAGGTCAGGTAGGGCTGCACCCACCTCTATTTTGATTGTTTCTGCTGTGCGTTCACCTATAAGCAGGTTGTGCTGCCTACGCATGTAATCCAATATGTCCAGAGTAAACTCATCCCCAGCTACTCGTATACTTTCGTCGCACACAATCCCCGAAAGGGCTATTACAGCTATCTCGGTGGTTCCTCCGCCAATGTCTATGATCATGTTGCCCATCGGCTCGCTCACATCTATGCCGATGCCTATTGCGGCTGCCATTGGTTCGTGTATCAGGTAAACCTCTTTACCACCTGCCCGCTCTGCACTATCACGCACAGCACGTTTTTCCACTTCTGTAATGCCAGAAGGTATGCAAATAACCATTCGCAGGCTTGGTGCAAACAGCTTTTTGCCGGGGCTAATCATCTTTATCATGCCCCGAATCATGTGCTCGGCGGCGGTGAAGTCAGCTATCACACCGTCTTTAAGTGGGCGTATGGTTTTAATGTCGTCATGCACCTTTCCGTGCATCATCATAGCTTGTCTGCCTATGGCTATCACCTCTTTGGAGCCACGGTTTATGGCAATGATGCTCGGCTCATCTACCACCACTTTGTCTTTGTGGATAATAAGTGTGTTGGCTGTGCCAAGGTCTATGGCCAGTTCTTGGGTAAGGAAATTGAACAACCCCATGGGTATGCTATTCTAGTTAAAAAAGTTAGGCTTACGGGAAAAAGTGCCGCAAAATAAAGCCGTAAACACCGATTTGGGATTTTCAATTCAAGGTTTGTTTTTGCAAAAGGTAAATTGACCATCTTACCCATGCGTAATGATACCTATGGAGTACCTTTGCACGAATGGAAGAAGCACCCATCAAACATGCCCTCGATGAGTTTGTCCGCACCTTTCGACTTCGCGAGAAAATGGACAGCTACGACATCAAGGAATCGTGGGCAGCCATAATGGGCAGGGTGATAGACAAGCATACCTTAAAAATATACATCCGCAAACGCACCCTATATATTCATGTGGACTCATCAGCACTGCGAAACGAGCTAGAATTTGGCATTTCAAAAATAATAGCACTAGTGAACGAACACGCCCATCGCACTATTGTGGAGGATGTGATGCTATTGTAAACATCAAACCACTTCCTAGCCTTCCCAACCCCACTCCATCTCTCCCCAATTGGTCAGAGAAATATAGTGGCATGAATACTCCTACTAACTGGTTTCCCAAATTACTTTTTTTTGCCGCGAAATACAAAGTGTAATTCCATAAAGGCAGTCAGTTAGAGCAATTCCTCCCCCCATAGGGTGGAGGTTGATTCGCGAAGCGAAGACGGAGGAGGTGAAGTGATTGAGCTACTCCCCCAAATAAAACTCTAGCAGCCCTTCAGGAATTAATAATTGGATGCTGGTTTTCGTCCTTTTCAGCAAGGTGTCTTCATTCAGCGGCAGTAGAACTTCCTTGCCATTCACAATCGTTTGAATTACGAGTTGGTTATAGTTTTCTACGGCCAATACTTCCCCTACTGGGTGGCCATTCTGGTCGGTTATTTGAAGGCCGATAAGTTCCTTTTCATCGAAAGAACCTTTGGCACGTTTCACCTTTTTTTCTTCAAAAAAGAGGGCTTTGCCTGTCAGTTCGGCGGCTGCGGTTTCGCTGTCTATGTTCTTGAGTTTGGCTATGGCCTGCCCGCCTTGGTCGGCCCACTTCTCCAAAAAATAAGGAACCGGCTTTTTATCCCATTCGATAAAAACCGGTTCCTTGTTAGGTTTTATGCTGATACCTTCGGTTAGTACAATCTTTATCTCTCCTTTGTAGCCGTGAGTTTTACTCACCCACCCAACTGCTATCAGTGGAGGAAAAAGGCTTTTCAAACTTAGGCGGCTGGCGTTTCAGGTGCTTCTTCAGCGGCAGCAGGTGCTTCTGGTTCGGCTTCGGCCACTGGGGCTTCGACTACTTCAGCGGGTGCTTCAGCTACTGGAACTTCTTCCACGGCGGCGGCGGCTACTGGTGTTTCCACCACTTCTTCGGCTACTGCCTCAGTAGTTTCAGCTATTGGTGCTTCGGTTGCATCCTCGGCTGGGGCGGCTTCTTCGGCGGCCACAGGCTCAGGTGCTGGTGTCCGCTTGATTTCAAGTGCAGCGGCACGGGCCTCACGCACCTTAGTTTCGGCAACCATGGCAGCTTTCTTCTTATCGGTTGACGAGGTAGAAAGCTTATCGTGTTTGGCTGCTACTTTGGCCTCTTTTTGTTGCAGCCATTCGGCAAATTTTGCTTCAGCCTGCTCTTCGTTCATTGCACCTTTGGCTACGCCTTTGGCAAGGTGAAGTTTCATCAAAGCCCCTTTGTAGCTAAGGATGGCACGGGTAGTCTCAGTAGGCTGAGCTCCGTTTTGCATCAACTTAACCGCCCTATCTACGTTCACTTCGATTGTGGCAGGGTTAGTGTTGGGGTTGTAACTGCCAAGCAGTTCAATGAACTTACCATCCCGGGGGGCACGTGAATCAGCCGCTACAATGTGGTAATACGGATATTGTTTGCGTCCGTGTCGCTGAAGTCTGATTTTTAACATTTTAGTTGTTAATGATTTAATTGATTTCCGGGTTCTCCTACCGGAAAGGGGGGCAAAAGTAAGACTGGATAGCTGATTTTCAAACTCAAAGGGTAATATTTTCTTGAATTTAGCTCGGAGATAGTGGAGCTTATATCTAACTCATAATTCTCACTAACATGTATGCTATACCAGGTCCAGTTATTAAGGAGTACTAAAGTTCTTCCTAACTAAAGTGCATCTGGCTAATTGGTGTTAACAGATTACGAGAAACAACCCCAATAAGTATTTAGCAATAGCGTGAATTGTTAAAATAACTCATAAATACAACTTCACTCCACCATTAAAAGTCCTTCCATCAAGCGGAGCCCATATCTCAGAGAACACTGGTTGGGAAACTGTCCCGGTATAAATGCTTCCATACTTTGTCTGCCGAGCATCCAGAAAATTTTCAAGATTGAAATACACAGCTACTTTCTTCCAGCGTTTTTCAACCAATATGCCCAGATTCCAATAGTCATGCACATCAAGGCCTGTACTCAGGGTTTGCTTTCCAGTATAGAATATCTCCAAACCAATTCGAAGCTTGCCGTGCTTTTCATACATGATTGTGCTGCTCAGGCGGTGCTTTGCCGTGAGTGGCATCACTGTAAGTAGCGTGTCAGTGTGCCGCTTTGTGTCGGTGTACCAGTAGCCTACAAAACATACCAATTCCTTGTAACGTAGTTTCAGATTGGTTTCAAAACCTTTGCTATCAATGTGGCCTTTTGTGTTCACAAATTCATTGCCCTGCAACACCAATGGACGGTTGAGGTGGGTATAATAAAAAAGTTGATTTACGCTTATGTGGCCTCGCCTAAGGAAAGTGGCTTTATATGTTACATCTGCATTGAAGCCCGTACTGTTTTCGGGCAGGGAAGTACTAAAATTTATTGTCTTAAAATTCACGTATCCTCTTTGTTCAGCCTCCTCGGTAAATATAGTCGGTGCTTTGTAGCCAATACCTCCGCCAATGCGTGAACTCCATTGGTTATTGTAGCGAATGAGTGTACTTACTCGTGGCAACACAAACACTTTATTGAGTTGTGATACGTAGTCAGTGCGAAGTCCAGTTTCAAGTACTACTTTTTTGGATACATTCCATTGACTGTTGGCAAACATGCCCACGGTTGTGAGTTGGTACATTTTGTAATAAAGTGTGTCTGCAACACCTATCCGTTCTCTGCTAAAATTCTCTGTCCACAAGTTTGCACCAATTACCCAATCGAACTTTTTGTGGTCGAGGGCATAGCTTATCTCTGAAAAACTGGAAAGCTGTTTTCCTTTAAATCCATTGCTTGGAGATTCCATATTGCGATAAAAACTATTCACAGAATTCTTCACTTGTAGCCTGTGTTCCTTATCTACCTGTCGGTCAAATGTGAGTTGGCTGCTCAGTCGCTTGCTTTGGTTTCTTTCAAAATAAGCTCCTGCAACAGTTGGATTTTTGATATAATCCATGTTGCCCCCCAGCCTATTTTCGATACTGCCATTAAGCCCCAGAGTCAGTGTGGATTTTTTATCCATATACCAAAACAAACGTGGGTTAACTGTTACACGGTTGAATGTGGGAATAGCACTCAGGTTGATGTTGGCCGGGTCGTAAGCCTTTTGGTAATTGTTCATGGCCAACAGGGTGATCCCAAATTTCTTGCTCAACTTTTTGCTGAACCAAGTGCTTGCATCCACCGATCCAGTGTTGGCTATATTGATCAAACTGGTGCTTTCCATTTTGTCGGTGGGTGTCTTGCTTACCAAATTTATCATGCCGGCGATTGCTCCACCGCCATACAAAGTGCTACTACTGCCTTTTATTATTTCTACTTGCTTTAGGTCAAGGGGCGGTATTTGCAATATACTTAATCCGCCTGCATAACCAGCATAGAGTGGCATTCCGTCTTTTAGCAGTTGTGTGTAGCGGCCTTCCAAACCCTGTATGCGGATACTTGCATTGCCACTAGCAACACCAGTTTGCTGCACATTTATTCCCGAACTTTCGTTCAGCATCATCTGTATGCTACCGGGGGTCATATTGCTTTTTTCTTCTATCTCATCTGTGCCTAATACTTCAACCCTTGTGGCCACATCCTTGATGCTTCGACTGCTGCGGGTACTTACAATTTTCACCTCGTCAAGATCTTCTTCTGATTCTTCCATTTCTATTTCGACAGGCAATGTCCCTGTATATGGTAACATGAATTGTTTCGTAACAGACTCCCATCCTTTCAGGCTGAAAATAAAAGTGGTATTTCCTGCGGGGAGCCCAGTGAAATTAGCTATACCATTACTATCAGTTGATTGGCTACCATTTTGGTTTAGGCAAATAATAGTGACTCCATTGAGTGGTGCTTTTTCATCAGATGCCACTTTAAATTTAATTAAATTTTGTGCTTGAGTGATAATACTGCCCATACACAAGGCAGCGACTAAAATATATTTTTTCATTTAGAAAATGAGATTAAAAAAATTAATGGAGGAAAATTGGGTCAGCTATGATGACACCTTTAAAAAACTCGCACCTTTTAATGGATGAGTTGGTCACACCCACCTTGGGGGCTGCCACACTCTACTGTTGTTTCGAGGTAGAAATGTTGAGTGGCCGACAAAGCTAAAAAGCGGTTTCGTATAAATGACACTTGCTGACACTTGCAAAACCTGCATTTGGCTCACACTTTGACTGCCACAACAGTCGCATTGACAAAAGGGCTGACACAGTTCTATACACGGATTCTCAATGGTTGCGTAGTCGCATTTTTCTACGCAGCCTTCATCCATGCAAGGCATCACAGTCAGTAGTGCGAAGTAGATGCTAAGAATCGTGGCGACCAATTTCATTACTGCAAAGTAAAGGGGCATTTCTCATTTAATGAAGAATGAAACTATTCTAATCTGTCAAGACTACTTATAAGCATTAAAAAGGTTGTATTCAAATCTTAATAGAAATTCATTGTTGCTTATCCGTATCATATTGCCAGCTACTTGGCGGCGGTATGCCAGATCAAGCCTGTATCTGCTATTTAAAATTACTTGAATAGCTTGCGATATGTCAACAAATTGCTCCTTGTTAACTGGGTTATATTTCCCAAGCAGCTCTAGATAATAATTGATGCTTGGTTGATTATTGTTTTTATATTTAACAGGAAAAAACAGATAGCCTCCTGATAAAGAGTAATTAACAGTAGAACGGGGTTGACCAACGGCAAAATCATAATTGATATTATTAAATGCCCGAACATATCCACTAGTAAAACTTAAGGCCAACTTATGCAACAACTGTGTTACAACCACTCCACCTCCTATTCCAGTATTGTCACCGTTGAGGTTTATGTCATTGTATTGGATAGCATTAGCAATCAAGGATGCTCTCCCAAAGGCCGCCATTCTGAAATGCCGGTGGTTTTGGTCTAATGTAATAAAGCGGTATTTGAAATAAATACCCACTCCTTCAAACTTAAATTGTTGTTGGTGCATATTGCTCGTAAATGTACTAAGATGCAACATGGATTTTTTTGAAATACCCCACATAAACTCTGGCATTGAGCGATACATTGTGCCCACATTCAATCCAGTTCGTTGATTGGAATATGGCCCCATAAAATAATTGCTCAGGCGTATGCTTATTGACTTTGCAGGCATATTACTAGCAGGCTCAGTTGCCACGTAAAGCTCTTGAGCTGAGGTCAGCCAACCAAAAAAAATACAAAGTATCAAATTGAACAATCTCATATAATGATAATGTGATAAATTCGGATACCTTCAGGTGTTTTTCCAGTCTTGTAATAAGGATATTTAGTGGTTAATTTGTTATACTTTCTAAATTCCCTTTCAGGCAGGAAACCTTTGTCAATTATTCGAATACGTAATTCCCCATTCAAAGTTTGACTGCTTACTTCCATAAATTGATACAGGTTTTTTTTGAGTTCCAATTGCACGTTATTTTCTACACTCAACCCTGTAAATGAATTAATAAAAGTGAGTGAACCTACCGCAAATCCTGCATCCTCTACCTTGCTACGAATAAGGTCGCTGTTCACAGCCACATCTGTCTTGAAGTATAATATGAAGGTTGCATAGTTTAGGTCTATGCCTATGCTGTCAATAAATTCTATGGTTTGTAGCTGCTTTTGTGTAGCAAATGAACACATGGAGCAAGTTAGTCCGTTCACTTGCAATTCAGCTTTTGCGAATTGAGCCCCAGCCTTGATGCCAAGCAACAAGGCAATAAGCATACTAAATAATTTATTCATGTTCTGTTGGTTAAAAGTAACTTTTGAAGTTTCATTTCAGCTTTGCACATTTCGATGTCCTGTATCGTTTCAATTTTGTCTTGGTCCTAAAATGGGGAACTAAACTTTTCATCAGTCATTATTTTTTTGTCTGAGAGTGTTACCAAAAAGGCTTTCAAGGCATTTATTTCAGAACTTGTTAAATTCATTTGTACTGGATTTCCATTGCCGTCTTTAAGGTGTGGATCAATAGTAGGATTGGCTTGGATACCGACATTGTAATGGTTAATTACAGCTTCCAGACCTACAACACTGCCATTGTGCATGTATCTATGCCGTTCGGCCACATTTTTTAGCGAAGAAGTTTTGAATTTTCCAATATCAAGAGTGTTACTGGTGTGTACAAAAATTCCCGAATCAGTATTTATTCCAGACAGTGCATTGTTTCTGGCATTATCCATTACAAAAACATCTGTGAGATGACAACCAGAGCAATTCACCTTCGAGTTATTCATAAAGATATTTTTTCCCAGGTTTTCCTCAGGGTTAAAATTTTGAAAGTCTACATTTCTATTCGCTACTTTGGCCAGCCCTTCATCATATTTAGACTGGTAAGACACCATTGAACGCACAAATTGGGAAAGAGCTTTTGAAATATTTTCGGCTGTGATAGTTGGACTGCCAAAAGCATATTTGAACAATATTGGATAAAACTCAGTGTTTCGAATTCTATTTACCAACGAATCAAGTGTCATCCCCATTTCCACAGCATCTTGTATAGGCATTAAAACCTGCTCTTCAAGCGAACCTGCTCGTTCATCCCAAAAGAACCTGCCATTTACATAATAAGCTGCATTGATCAACGACATGGAATGCCGCTTTGTGAAACCACCCAAAAAGCCAAGACTGAACTGGGCTGTGTCGCTAAAGCCAAATTGCTGTTGGTGGCATGAGGCACAAGCAATAGTATGGTTTTTAGAAAGCCTTTTGTCATAAAACAATACTCGCCCCAAGGTAGCACCCCAATCGGTAGTTATATTATTTGCAGGAGTATTATTCTGAATTTTGACGAATTGATTGTTGAAAAAAGTAGGTAGCGAAGGCGTGGCATACTTGTATGGACTAGCAGGTAGCTTTACATATTTTTTGAGGATTTCAGCTTCCGTTTGTAAAGGAGTATCCCTTCTACATGAGAAGTAGCATACCATAGTCAATATCCAAAAAAATAGTTTAAGAGCCTGATTCATATAGTAATAAAACTTGTACTAATTTTTACAATTTTACAATTTTTTGAGTATACGCTCCCATGCGGGAGCTAATTTGAATAAAGTAAATTCCAGTAGTATAATTGGTAAAAGGTAATTTGCAGTTAGCAATGGCCTGAGTTGAATACAACTGTTGACCTAATGCATTGAAAATACTAATTGAGAACTTTTCGTTATTGATTGAAGTAATGTTCAATTCATCGGTAGTAGGGTTCGGGTAAATAGAAAACCTGTTTTCAATAGAGGTTTCATTTATGCCTGTCACCGTTGTATCAATCACCAAAAAACTTCCCATCATGCCATCATCTTCGTGATGCAACAGGTGGCAGTGGTACATGTGTGGCACCATCGGGTCGCTGAAGGTTTCAAACTTGGTGATAAATTTTACGCTGTCATTAGGCATCACCAACACCACATCTTTCCAGCCCATTTCGCTTGGTGGAGGTGACATGCCGCTTTTTTCAATCACATTAAATTGAATATCGTGTATATGAAAAGGATGGGCTACTAATGTTTTGTTTACCAAAGTCCATATTTCGGTAGTGCCAAGATGTACCACCTCGTTGATACTATCCATATCAAATGTGCGGTTGTTCATTCCGAAAGGGCCTTCAGCTAAGTTGGGGGCATCGGCAGGTAGTAGGCGAAGGGTATCAAATACAATCGTCCTGAATTTTGAAGCAGCTATTGCATTGAAAGGAATGTATGGCACAAGAGAAACAGGGATGGCATTCAAAAGATTTGCCGTAGCAGAGTCAATACTAATCAGTAGTAGATTGAAGTCAGCTCCGTTCAAAAAATTGTCTGCGTATTCATGTATAGTATCTGCTCCAAAGCCAACTGTGTCGGCTCCATAAATGCCGTTCTTCATTTCGGATGCGTAGCTCTTTAGCTCCACTTTTTGTCCAATCATTCCGGAAAAATTTACTAATACCTCCACTCTTTCTCCTGGTGATAAACGCAGTCGGGTCAATGAAAGCGGGGTATCAATCAGCCCACCATCCGTACCTATTTGATAAAAGGTTTGGCCATTCGAGAAGCCAAGATTATAGGAACGTAAACTGCTTCCGTTCAACAGCCTTAGCCGAATAACTTGTGCAGGCAATGTTGCCAAAGGGTGCAATGTGCCATTCACAAACAAAGCCGTGTCCATGTCGGTGGCGATGGCTATTTGTTTCAAATCATCGAAAGCCTTGCTTTGTATAATGATGGGTATATCGTCAACCCCATAGGTGCGGGGCAAGGCCAATGTAGCTTCGTCATTGTCTTTCACAATAAAAAGCCCAGCCAATCCTTTGGAAACCTGCGGGTCTGTTTGTCCTGCCCCATGCGGATGATACCAAAAAGTACCCGCATTGTTTCTCACCTTAAACGATGGACTCCAGGTGGTGTTGGGTTTAATAATTTGATGCGGACCTCCATCATTCATGGCGGCCACATGCAGGCCATGCCAATGCATGGTTGTTTTCTCATTCAGCCCATTTTTTACATTTAGGGTAATGCTATCTCCTTTGTTAACGATGATGGTTGGCGATAGCCATACTCCATTAATACCAAAGGTGGGTGTCTTCGTGCTGTCGTAAAACACTTTTGTGCCAGCCTGCATATTGAGGTTGAAAGTAGTACCTGTAAGTGCCGGAGGGATATAAAGCGGATTTTGCCCTATGGCTATTTTCAAACAGAAAATCAGAACTATTGAAACTGTAAATCGCATATCAATGTGCTATGTTTATTTTTTGCGTTGAAACTTTTCCATCTACCTTTACGCAAAGAATATAAGTGCCGTTTGGAAGCATAGCTGTATTGAATTGTTTGTTCACAAATCCAGTGCATTTGTCATTTAATACAACAGAAACTTGTTTGCCTGAAAGGTCAATTATTTCAACCAATACGGTAGCTTCCTTTTTTAGTTCAAAACATAGGGTTACCGCATCGTTTGCTGGATTGGGATAAACTGAAAAGCCTACATTGCCTTTTGAAACTGATGCGACACCTACCCTCATATTTTCCTTAGCCACCGAGGTGCCTATGAAAGTTTGGTCATTACTTTTATTATGGTTAAAATTAGAATTGAAAGCACCGTAAAACGTAACTTTACCAGTACCAGCACTAGGAGCCACCCAGTCAAATGACCATTTCATTGAATCTACACTTTCAATCCCATCATTGGTGTATGTTATATATTTATTTCCTCCTACAAACATTGTTTTAACTGTATCAGTTAGCACCATTGTACCTAACAAATTTCCACTAGAGTCCTGAGGCGAAACCTCAAAACCAAATCTGGTAGCTCCAACCACTTTGTTGAATGCAGTAATAGTATAGGTTTGTCCGGGGGTGTAGCCTTCGGCAGGTATGTTCGCCTTCATCCATTTTTGAACGGGTATGGCTGTTCCTCCGTGGCACACTGTGCAGTTTTTTAAGCTATCACCGGGTGAACCTGTATAGCCTGGTGGTGCCCCATTTGGCTTCATGGTTCGTAGCGGCCTGAATGATTCCAAGGCAATTATTCCTATAAAAACAATGGTAAAAGCTCCAATTATTTTGATTCTCATTGTGAAATAATTATTAATGAGCAATGCTCAATTTTTGCGTAGTTACTTGTCCATTGGCCGACAATCGAACAAGGTAATTACCACTTGGAAGCAAGGCTGTGCTGAACTGCTTATTTACCATGCCTGTCAGCTTCTCATTCATTATCACAGCTACCTGCATTCCGGCAATATCCATCACTTCAACCAATATAGTTGAACTTTCCTTCAAGTCCACATGAATAGATATATTGTCGCTTGCTGGGTTTGGAAACACATCGAATGAATTTAGAAATGAGGGTGGGTCTGCAATGCCAACACTTCCAGCAATCAAAGCCAGAATGCTATCACGCATTTCGGTGGTATCGCCAGTGCTGAAACTCATGGATGAGAACATTACCCGATGATTTTTGCCGCCCAATAATACTACGGTTGGCATACCAAAACCGCCATAGTTTGCTACCTGAGCAGCACCACTGTCAAAGGGTGCATACAAGCTGAGATTATTGGAAGACACCCATGTAGAAGTATATGTGCAGGTGGTTGAATTTTGAAATGGCAAAGCATAGGCGGTAATCATACCAGGATATTTGGCAAGTATGTTCTTGGCCATTTTCTGAATCTTTTGGGCAGGAGGTGGGCAGCTGCCGCAGCTTGGCATAAAGAAGTGTAGAATCACGGCTTTGCCTGCATCGAGGTCAGCCATCAGGTCGTGAGAATTACCGTTGCAGTCAACTCCTTTGAGTTGCATGACGGTTTGGGCTTTGGAAATCGTGCAAACGAACATCAAAGCAAGCGAGAGGAAAATTGTTTTTGTCATTTTATTGTTTTTGTTGTGATTATTATTGAAGAAAATATCTGCTACCCAAGAGGGACATAGCACAAAATGCCGCTGACTCAATGAATCAACAGC
>SHWZ01000006.1 GCA_009693575.1 Flavobacteriaceae bacterium
CAAAACTGGTCACATCACCATCACAGGTGAGCAAGCCAACGGGTTAAGATTCAAGGCCCCAGGCAAGAATGTAGTGGTGGAAACAAGTGGCAAATCATAAACCATTGGTGGTAGTGATTTCGAATAAACTACTAAACGCTGACCAAAATCAGCGAAGGTGGATATGGCATCAAGCTACATTTGTAGGCTTTGAATAATTTGGACTAGATACAATCCTAAGCTAGGAATTAACTCGGGGCTTCGAAACTAGAATTCAAGAACGATAAAATAAAAAACTTTACTAATGCTCGACACCATCGAATCGGCCCTAGAAGACATCAAACTTGGCAAGTGCATCATAGTTGTAGACGACGAAGACCGGGAGAACGAAGGCGATTTTTTGTGTGCCGCTCGACATGCTTCTCCGGAGATGATAAACTTTATGAGTAAGGAAGGCCGAGGTCTTATCTGTGCCCCACTTATCGAATCTCGATGCGAAGAACTTGGCCTGAGCATGATGGTTGGAAACAACACCACATCGCACGGAACCCCATTTACTGTATCGGTTGATTTACTGGGAAAAGGATGCACCACTGGCATAAGTGCCAGCGACCGCAGCAAAACGGTGCTTGCCCTGATAGACCCTGCCACGAAGCCGGAAGAATTGGGAAGGCCTGGGCATATATTCCCGCTAAAGGCACAAACTGAAGGCGTATTGCGTAGGGCTGGCCACACAGAAGCAGCCATAGACCTGAGCCGCTTGGCAGGATTTGAGCCAGCTGGAGTTATCTGTGAAATAATGAAAGACGATGGCGAAATGGCAAGATTGCCAGAACTGAAAGAACTATCGAAGAAGCTGAACCTAAAGCTTATTTCAATAAAAGACCTGATAGCCTATCGCCTGAAACAGGAAAGCCTTATCCGCAGAGAAATATCGGTGAGGATGCCTACCAAGTATGGCGACTTTGACCTTATAGCCTACCAACAGTGTCAGACCGGACAAGAGCATTTGGCATTGGTCAAAGGTGAATGGAAAACCGATGAAGCCGTGATGGTGCGGGTACACAGCAGTTGCGTTACGGGTGATATATTTCATTCGCTACGCTGCGACTGTGGCGAGCAACTGCACGAAGCCATGGGCTTGATAGAAAAGGAAGGTCGGGGAGTAGTGATATACATAAACCAAGAAGGCAGGGGCATAGGCCTGTTGAATAAACTGAAAGCCTACAAACTGCAAGAACAAGGGATGGACACTGTGGAGGCCAACGAGTCGCTCGGCTTCAACCCCGACCAACGCGACTACGGTGTGGGGGCACAGATACTGCGTGACCTTAACATACACAAGATGAAACTGATAACGAACAACCCCACCAAACGGGTAGGATTAACTGGGTATGGCTTGGAAATAGTTGAGAACATTCCGCTGCAAATCCAATCAAACAAACACAATCAGTTTTACCTAGACACCAAGCGTGACAAAATGGGCCATGAATTGCCGGGGTAAGTCTGCTGGAATGTGAGAATCCTGCTCAGACTGGACATTTTGTGTTTGTCGATTGAAGTCGTTACCCTGAACTTGTTTCAGAATCAGAATCTTTTCTCTCCTACTTCGCCACAAACCGAATACTTTGGTTGCTGTGTTTTCCTTTCTTGGTTTCAGTATCATAACCAATATTCAAAAAAACTTAGGCAGTAATTCTCAAAAAATAAACCCCCCTTTCAAAATGACAGGGATAAAATAGGGAGACGTTTCTATCTTGTAATTGGCCTGAAATAGTATGCTGACATAACTATAGGAAGAGTTATCAATGCTGAACCCGCCTCGTTTGTAACCGCCACCTACCAGAAATATCGGAGAAGATTCACGCACCCGCTGAAAGTTCTGGATCTGTACTAGATTCATATAATTCGCTTGGGCATGAAAGAAAACCACATTGCCAAGAAATGCTCTTGCAAAAATTCCGCCTCCAAACCCACTTTCATATTTCGTAAACCCTAATTTACCATAAAGCAGATAGTTCAAGTTCACCCCTGCCGACACTTTATCGTTAAAACGGTAGCCGCCTATCAGCCCCAAATCAACAGGGTTTGAAGAAGGATTGATAGTGATGCCGTAATCAACACCAAGAAATAAATCTTCTTTCTTAATCCCACTTCCCAGTTTGCTCCAACCGTTTTCGGTGGTGGTGTCGTGTTGACGCTCTTCTGTGTATTGGGCAAAAACGGGAACGCTTGTTAACAGTAGGAGAGCTACTGTCAGGTTCTTTAAAAGGTTTAGTTGTGGAGTTTTGTATTCCATTATAGAAATCTGCGTACAAATATCTTAATTTCGCGGCTTAATTCAATATTTTATGATTCACAATTTTTCTGCAGGTCCAGCTATTTTGCCTCAATCAGCCATTCAAGGTTCCATAGAGGCCATTCAGAATTTTGCTGGCACTGGCTTATCTATCTTAGAAATTAGTCACCGCAGTAAGCAGTTTGAAGCCGTGGTTGACGAAGCCTGTGACTTAGTAAAAGAACTATTGGGAATGCCCGAAGGTTACAGCATCATTTTTTTGGGAGGAGGTGCCAGTCTGCAATTCGACATGATACCCATGAACCTTCTCGACGAAAGCCAAACTGCTGCTTATGTAAATACTGGTGTGTGGGCGAGCCGTGCCATCAAAGAAGCCAAGTTATTTGGCAATGTGAATGTACTTGCTAGTAGCGAAGACAAGAATTTCAATTATGTGCCAAAAGGTTACGCCATACCTGAAGATGCAGCCTATTTTCATTGCACCAGCAACAATACTATTTATGGTACAGAGATGTTTAGTTTTCCTGATAGTCCAGTGCCGGTTGTGTGCGACATGAGTTCAGATATTTTTAGCCACCCTATTGACGTTTCTAAGTTTGGGATGATATATGCAGGGGCCCAAAAAAACATGGGGCCGGCAGGAGTTACTCTTTGCATTATCAAAAATGATATTTTAGGAAAGGTGAGCCGCAAACTTCCTACAATGCTCAACTATCAGATACATATAGACAATGGAAGTATGTATAATACGCCTTCGGTATTTGCTATCTATGTGAGTATGCTTACCTTGAAATGGGTAAAAGAAATGGGTGGCGTATCTGCTATGGAAACCAGAAACACAGCCAAATCAAATTTGCTGTATGCCGAAATAGACCGCAACAGCCTATTCAAAGGAACTTGTGAAGTGGAAGACCGCAGCCGCATGAATGTATGCTTTGTCATGAACGACCCAAGCCAGGATGACGCATTTCTTGCCCTAGCTAAGGAACGAAAGCTCAGCGGACTGAAAGGCCACCGCAGCGTTGGTGGATTCAGGGCTTCCTTGTATAATGCATTGCCTATTGAGAGCGTTGAAGCTCTTGTCCAAGCAATGAAGGATTTCGAAAAGGGCATTTAAATATGTGTAAACTCATGCCGTTTGACTACATCCAGATTACTTAAAAATTAAATATGAAAAAAATATTAGCCAACGATGGTATTGATGCCATCGGCAAACAAATGCTGGAATCGGCAGGATTTGTAGTTGAAACAACAAAAATTCCGCAAGACCAGCTCAATGAAAAACTAAAGGACTACGATGCCATCACTGTGCGAAGTGCTACCAAAGTGCGAAAAGACACAATGGATGCTAACCCTCAACTTAAGCTAATTGGCAGAGGTGGTGTGGGGCTTGACAATATAGATGTGTACCATGCCAAACAGCGGGGCATCCGAGTGATTAACACTCCCATGTCGTCGTCTGCTTCGGTAGCTGAGTTGGTGTTTGCACATATATTCAGTGGGGCTAGGCTCATCTCACATACCAACCGGGTGATGGGTACTGACCCAATTTCTTCATTCAACGACCTAAAAAAACAAGCCAGCAATGGGGTGGAATTGAGAGGAAAAATCATGGGCATTATAGGCTTTGGGCGAATCGGTCAGGAAGTAGCCAAAATAGCTTTGGGCATGGGTATGGATGTGTTGGCTTTCGACCCTTTTGTAGATGAGGTTGATGTACCTTTTTACTTCCATAAATCAGTGCAAAGCAATGCTGTGAAGATTAAACTAAGGACCGTTTCGAAAGAAGCTGTGATAAATAATTCTGATTTCATTTCACTGCATGTGCCATTCAACGAAGGCGACAAAGCGGTGATAGGTGAAACAGAACTGGCCAAAATGAAAAAGGGAAGTGGCATTGTAAACTGTGCCCGAGGCGGTGTGATTGACGAAGCGGCACTTATCTTATCGTTGAAAAGCGGCCACCTGCTTTTTGCCGGGCTTGATGTGTTTGCCTCCGAGCCACCTAAAGAAAAGTCGGAACTGTTCACATTGCCTAATGTGAGCCTGAGCCCGCACATAGGTGGTAGCACTGCCGAAGCACAAAACCGTATCGGGATAGAACTGGCAGAAAAGATTATAGAGTTTTTTAAGAATAATTGAGGTGCCGAAAATAATCCCTTTCAAAGCACTAAGGCCAATAGCGGAATTAGCCGAGAAGGTATGTGCTAACAACGATGCAGGTAGCCCCGAAGCAATTAGAGAAGTGATGCGGCAGAATCCCCTCTCCTATCTTCATGTGGTGAAGCCACATCTATTGAACAATGAGAAGCCTGCCCAGAGCCTGCACAAAGGCCGTGTATTTTTAGATAAGTTAATTGCCGATGGTGTGATGCAAAGAGATATCGAACCTTGCTATTATATCTATAGAAATATAAAAGGGTCGAAAGCCTATACGGGCATTATTGCTGCTGCTTCGGTTGATGACTATATGGATAATAAAATTTGTAAGCATGAAAACACACTGAGCGAAAAGCAGGCGAAATTGCTGGAACACATCAAGCATTTTGGCAATATTGGAATGCCTGTATTGATAACCTATCCTGATACCAAAGTGATTGGTAATATCATCCGAGATATCACCCAACACAAACCAGAATACAACTTCATCTCCAACGAACAAGTAAAGCATAACCTTTGGCTGGTGAAGGATGCAGAACATATTGGACAAATAGAAGATGCTTTTACCAGCATGGACAAAATATACATTGCTGACGGCCACCACCGCAGTGCAGGAGCAGCAGCTTATGCTCAGTACAAACGTACTGAAAACCCCAATTTCGATGGAAGTGAAGCCTACAATTTCTTCCCAGTTTGCCTGCTTCCCTATTCTAGTGTGCATATATTTGAATGCCATCGGATGGTGAAAGACAAGGCAGTGAATGACCCTAGATTTATTCAACAAATAAAGCAGTATTTTGAAGTACATAATGTCGGACATCTCCCCTTTCAACCGCTATACAAGGCTGAGTTTGGACTCTACATTAAAGGCCAAGCACACCAACTTTCGTTGAAAGAAGAATATAAACAAACAGGTATTCTAGAGAGCTTAGATGTTAGTGTGGTGGAGGAATTTATCCTGAAACGAATCCTAAATATCACCGATAGCAAAATCGATGAGCGTATATCTTTTCTGGATGGCAGTAAAGGCATTGGCACACTGCAACACCTTGTGGACGATGGCTTTGCCGACCTTGCTATTACGCTCTTCCCTGCATCCGTAGAGGAAGTAATTGCCGTTGCCGACAACAACCTCATTATGCCACCCAAAGCTACCTGGATAGAACCGAAGATACCTACGGGAATGGTAGTTTATGAGATGTGATGGTTTATCAATCAAAAGAAATATCTTGAACCGACTTCCTTTTTTTTTTTTTTCTGATAGTACTTATCACTTTTTTAAGCTGTAACGAGTCAGTTAGTAAAAGACGAAAAGGATTAGCCGGTGTTTATCAAATTGATACTTCTCAAACCGAAAGGGATACATTCTTTTTGAGATATATCCCCAATGATTTGACTTTAGAGTTGAAATCGAATGGTGAATATTTATTTAACAAGAAAAACAAAATTCTTCAAATGAAGGAGGGAGAATGGGAACCCGATGAGAATAATGACTACTGGGTTTTTAATTGCAATGATGGTGAAGTTCAAAAGAATATGACACTATCCATTCATTTTAGTAGGGATAATCGCCATCATTGCACGGTTTACTTTAAAGACAAAAAAGTAACTAGTATATATAAAAAACTATATTTATGAAAAAAATACTGACACTTTTATTGCTGATTGGCCTCAGAACCCAAGCCCAAGACTATACCCAAACGGTGCGAGGCACAGTGAAGGACAAAGAAAGCCAAGCAATGCTGGGCAACGTACAGATAAGCATCACCACAGTTGCTAATACTCCCACCATCTCTACGGACAAGCTAGGCATTTTCAAGCTAGAAAAAATACCTGTTGGGCGGCATACAATCAGGGTGTCGCTAATGGGCTACAAGGAAGCCATTATCCCCGACCTGATAGTGAATTCGGCCAAGGAAGTGGTACTGAATATAGAACTGGAAGAGGAAGTGAAAAGCCTGGAGGGAGTGAAAATAAAAAGCAACAAAACCAATCCCAACAAGACCAACAACGAAATGATAACTGTCAGCGGACGGGTGTTCACCACCGACCAAACCAACCGCTTTGCAGGCAGCTTGGGCGACCCCAGCCGCATGGCATCCAACTTTGCAGGGGTAAATGGTGTAGGCGGTCAACGAAATGATATAGTGATTCGCGGCAATAGTCCGATGGGCTTGCTATGGAGGCTGGAAGGTGTGGACATTCCCAACCCAAACCACTTCAGTAGTCAAGGCACGACGGGTGGGCCAATAGCTATACTGAACAACAACAACCTTGCAAGCAGTGATTTTATGACCGGGGCTTTCCCGGCTGAATATGGCAACTGCCTTAGCGGTGTGTTCGACCTAAAAATGCGGAACGGTAACAATGAAAAAAGGGAATATACAGGGCAGGTTGGTTTCAATGGATTTGAGTTTGGTGCGGAAGGCCCCATCAACAAAAAGAAAGGCAGCAGCTATCTGGCCAACTACCGTTATTCTACTTTGGGTGTGTTTGATGCACTGGGTGTTAACTTGACTTTTGGCGGTATCCCAAAGTATCAGGATATAAATTTCAAAATGCATTTTCCGAATACAAAAACGGGCACCTGGCAATTGACTGGTATAGGCGGCATGAGCAACATTGCCTTGCTCGACAGTAAGAAAGACAGTGCTGACCTGAGTTTTAACCAAAGCTTTAAAAATGATATCTATACCGGTAATAATATGGCCGCAGTGGTGTTGAGCAATTTGTATAAGATAAAGAAATCGGGGTACGTGAAGACCATGCTCAGTTATAGTTACCTAAGACGCTATATCCATCAAGATTCCCTTGGGCCCAAGAATGAGAAAAACATGACCTATGCAGAAAAATCAATATACACCCGACTCGTGCTGCATAGTTTTTACCATCATAAATTAAATGCCATGAACAGCATCCGTGCTGGGGCTATTCTATCGAATGTAGGAGCAGATATTCAGGATAGCTTTCTGAATAATAACGGTAAGATGCAAACCCTGCGTCAGTTTGATGGCAACAACTTTTTGGGACAGGCTTATGTGGAATGGAAGCATAATTTTACAGCCAACCTGGTAATGAACAATGGCATATACTATCAGCATTGGAGTTTAAACACCAACAGCAAAAGCATAGAACCACGGGCTGGCCTAAAATATAACCTAAGCAATACCAAAGCACTGAGTTTTGGCTACGGATTGCATAGCCAATTACAGCCATTAGAGATATACTATAGCCAACGACTCAACGCAAGCGGACAGTATTATCAAAGCAACAAGGGACTTGGGTTCAGCAAAGCTCACCACTATGTGTTAGGCTACGATTGGTTGATAAACAAAACCATAAGACTGAAAGTGGAAACCTATTACCAAAGTCTATTCGGTATTCCAATAAGCGAAACGCTGCGAAACCCATACTTTAGCCTTATCAATTTCGGGGCTGACTTTGCCGGACTGCCTAACTTAGATAGCTTGGTGAACAAAGGAAAAGGAAGAAACTACGGCCTTGAATTCACGCTGGAGAAACTATTCAGCAAAGGATATTACTACTTGCTCACAGCCTCTTTTTTCGAGAGCAAGTTCACTCCACAAAATGGAATTGAATATAACACCGCTTTCAATGGAAACTATGTGGTGAATGCACTTGGTGGATACGAGTTGAAATGTGGCCATAAGAAAAACAATGTATTCAGCATAAACCTGAAAGGCACCGCTGCCGGGGGCAGACGTTACACCCCCATAGACTTGCCAGCTTCCATACAAGCAGGAGAGGTTCGTTTCAAGATGGACAGCCTTTACACTGCTCAGTTCAAACAGTATTTTAGGGCTGATATACGTATCGGTTTCAAACTGAATGGTAAACGGGTTACGCAAGAGTGGGCTATCGACATACAAAATGCATTTAACATAAAGAACCCTTTGCAGCCATCGTTTGACAGCAAAACCGGGAAGATAAAAATAGAGAATCAACAGGGAATATTACCAATAGCTTTGTATAGGATACAGTTTTGAAATGACAGCCCATTCTCTATAACAGTCCAACAATTTAATTTCGTTTACATACTCCCGCCTTACATTTGAACCCTTTAATAACCAAAATTCAAAACCAATGAACACGAAAATTACACACACATTTTCGACCATCTTAGCCACCATGGCCCTTATGCTAATACTACTAAGGAACACTCAAACTAATGCCCAATGTTACACTGGGCCAATCTATTGCATTCCTGTCACATCCAATGTCAATAATTATGGCATTGGCTTACAGAATGTGACCTTTGGCTCCGCCATCAACAACAGCACGTCCGCAAGTGGTAATGCTCCAAATTATTTTGATTTTACTAATCTGGCAGTGTCAGCTGTAGCCAACACGGTGATTAATTTTTCTATTAGAAATGGGACAGGCAATTCTACCAAGGCTATCATATATATTGATTGGAACCGAGATGGCGTTTTCGACTCTTCGAACACCGAAATGGTTTGGGCATCTGCCACCACTACCGCAAATGCAGTAGTATCTGACTCATTTACCATACCTGCGGCTCAAGCGGCTGGATTGTACAGAATTCGTGTTACTGGAGACTTTGGAGGAAGCCCTTCGAACAGGCCCTGCCAAAGCAATTATGGAGAACAGGAAGACTATTCGCTAGTGGTGACCGGTTCGGCTAAGGATGGAATTGCCAAATCGCATGTTTCTCCCACCAGCTTTTATGTTGGGAATGACACCATCCGTTTTTCGATGGTACAGTTGATGGACACATTTATGACTTCAGTGGACATAGGCTATCAGCTAGATAATAATACTGCTGTGACGCAAAGTATTACTGGGCTTTCGGTGCCTGCAGGTTCTATCTATACTGCGACTTTTGATACCTTACTTCCTCTGGCTGCGGCAGGAACATATACCCTAAAAGTATGGATTAACAACGTGAACGGAGGCGGCACAGTAACAGCAGGAAACGATACCATTTGCCGCACATTTATCTTGTGCAACTCATCATTGAGCGGCAGCTACACCATTGACCCCAATGGCAGCGGTGGTAGCAACTTTGTGAATTTCAAGGAAGCTACTGCAGCATTGACCAACTGCGGAATAAATGGCCCTGTAGTTTTCAATGTTTCGTCTGATTCATTTTATGAACAGGTAACAGTACCTGTAATTTCTGGTTCATCTTTTACAAACACTGTGAGCTTTGTTGGAGCAGGAATGGACAGTACCATCGTATGTTTTGAAGGTATTACATCAGCCCCACACACCATTAGGCTCGATGGTAGCCAATATGTCAATTTTAGCCACATGGCTATCAAGAGTTCGTCGAAAACTACTGGTTGGGCATTGCATTATCTCAATGCCTCCAAATCAACTGTGAATCATTGCCGTATTGATTTTACAGATACGAATACACGAAAATCAACTAGTCAGAATTTTGCTGGTATTGTAATCAATGGCAGTGCTACTACTTTGAGTTCGCAATCAAAAACGGGAATAGTGGATAGCATAAATGTGGACAGCAGTATAATCAATTCAGGCTACTACAATATCTACATGTACCTTGGCGGTGGTGTTCAAAATGCCCTGATGTATTTTAGAAATAACAGCTTTACGAATGCCTACTATAGTTCTATCTACATTTGGCTGACTGCCCAGCTTTGCCACAAAATACTTAACAACACTTTCTCGCTCCGAACTGGAGGAAATAACCAATTTGGCATATGGTCTTTTGCAAGTCCAGCTTCCAGTGCCAGCTTTTTCAGTGAGGTTGGTTACAATCGTTTTACCAATTTGAATGGCTATGGTATGGCTACTACCTACTCTGGCGGAAATGGTGGTGCAAGAGGATTAGTTTACAATAATTTGTTTGGTGGCAATACCAGAGGTGTGACTAAATACATGTCGGGTGCAGGTGCGGCTTGCTGTGCTTTCAACGGTTGGAACATTTACAACAACACCTTCTACATGGACTATGGTTCTGGCGTTTCAATGGGTGTGGATTTGGGAACAAATACAAACGGGAATAACGTATCTATCAAAAACAACATTTTCTATAATGCAAGTAGTACAGCAAATAACTTAGGTATTAATGCTCCAAATTCAGCCTCAGTAGGTGAAGTTGACTACAATAATTTCTATACGAATTATTCAGGCGGAACACTTGCTCACATTGGAGGCGTTGATTATACTTCTTCCACCTACCTCGGTGCTTATCCAAATGGATGCGGGCTGAATTCGTCGAACAGGAATGTCGCTTTCACATCATCGACCGATTATCATCATACTACTGGATGTATGCTTGGCGAAGATGGATTAGGTATAAATGATGATTATGAAGGTGCGAGCAGAACTAGCCCACCTGATATGGGAGCGTATAACGTGTCGGGGGTATCAGCCAACGATGTAGGCGTTTCGATGATTACTTCGCCATTCTTTCCAGTAAGCATAGGTTCACAGCCTCTTACCGCCTTAGTGAAAAATTATGGCTCTGATACGGTTTCAAGTCTCACTGTTTATTATTCAGTGAATGGAAGCACCGACAGTGAAACGTTTACTTTCAGCCCAGCATTATACCAGTGCGATACAATTACATTGAACTTTACTGACAGTATAACCATTGCCAATGGAACGAATACAATAAAAGTGTACACAGCAAAAAGCGGTGACGCAGTATTAAGCAATGACACTGCCCAGAATACATATTGCGGTGCCATGGCCGGATTCTATACCATTAACTCCAGTATTGCTCCATCGGCTACGAATTTTGTATCGTTCAAAGCTGCTACCGACCAGTTAAGTTGTAGTGGGGTAGCAGGCCCAGTAAAATTTAGTGTTTCATCGGATACTTACACCGAACAAGTAACAATAGGAACAGTTAAAGGGGTATCGTCAACAAATACTATTTTGTTTATTGGTGCAGGTCTGGATAGTACAAAAATTACTTACTCAGCAAATGCTTCTGCACCACACACCGTTCGATTCAGCAATTGCTACTATGTAACCTTCCGAAATATGACCATTGAAGGAACAAACGCCAACTATGCTTGGGTAGTAAACATTCTGAACTCAGACGATATAAAAGTAGCTTCATGCAGGGTAGCCTGTGCAGGTGCGGCGGCCAATTCAGCCAGTGGCAATTTGTCTACATTTGTGATAAATAGCAGCCCAACTAACATGTCAGCTGTTGGCTCTAACAATAACAATTACATTGACAGCAATATCATTATTGGTGGTTACTACGGGGTGTGTACGTTTCTGAATGTGGCGAAAGATGTAAACTTTATCCGGAACAATACCTTTAGTAATGCATACTATGCAGGTATCTATGCTTACCAAAGTCAAACACTAAAGATTTTGAACAATACCATCGAGAACCGCAGCAGTTATGGAGCCTCATCTGGCATCTACCTCTATTTTGTTTTCACTTCTTCCAACGCAAACACCTATAACGAGATATCGAATAACTACATAAACAATGTTGGACAATATGGTATCAACCTTCAATATGTGCAAGGAGGTTCAGGGAACGGAGGTTCGTATGGCCAAATGTATAACAATATGGTGGGTGGCAATTTCTATGGCACAGGCACCACTAGGGGTATAGAGATGACTTATGCTCCTTATTGGAGAGTTTTTCATAATTCAGTATCTATCGCTTCGTCCAACGGATCTACCAACAGAGCAATGTTCGTATCAAGCTATATGTATAGGACACAAATTAAAAACAATTCCTTAGCGATCAACAATGCTTCGGCTTCGAATGCACTAGACTTAGAAATAACTACTGGCTCTACTCCTGACTCTATAAACTACAACAACTATCACAATGCAGCAACTTCAGATATTGTTTTAGTAAACGGAACTACCTACAATACTGGCAACTACAAAGTAGCCTACCCCAACGGTGGTGGCGACCAATCTATCAATGGTGACCCACTTTATGTTTCGGCCAATGACCTGCATGCAACAAAAACACACTTATTGAATAAAGGAGATGATGTTGGGGTTACTAGTGATATTGATGACGATAGCCGCAGCAGCACACCAGATATTGGAGCTGACGAATACGAACTTACTAAGCATGATTTAGCAATAAACAAATTGCTGTCGCCATCGTATGCTTTCTGTATGGGTGGTATCAACCAAACCATTTCGATGGCCATAAAGAATATGGGTGTGGATACGATTGACCTCACTAACGATACCGCTTGGGCAGCAGTCGAGGTATATGATGCCAACCAAGTAACTACGGTTTATGGTCCTATTGCAATCACAGGCAAGGTGCTTTACCCAAAAGATGTGGTGAATGTGACTGTTACTACAACCTTTGATATGTCTGACTTTGGCACTTACTACCTTAAGCCATACATTGGCTACAAACTAGACTCAAATGCGGTGAACGATACCATCTTCAATATCTTCTTTGATGCAACCAACCCGGTGGCAATATTGTCGCCCATCCCTGTTAAAGGCATTTGTGGCGGCGACTCGGTGAAGATGTCGGTGGCCAATAGCAAGAACTCAACTGAGTACCAATGGTACAGGAATAATGTGGCCATCAACGGAGCTATTGACACTGTGTTTTATGCCACACTAAGCGGCACATACTTCTGCGACGTGATGGTATACAACGGCGGTTGCCAAGTGTACACTGATGCAGTTACTATCACTACTGGAACAGCACCTGCTGCTACTTTTACTGCGGCCAAAACAGTGTTCTGCGATGGTGACAGTGCCAAGCTTTCCAGCCCAAGCAATGCAGCTAATAGCTATCAATGGCTTCTGAACGGTGTCGGCATTCAAGGTGCAACTGATTCAGTATTTTATGCCAAAGCAACAGGTAACTACACCGTGCAATTGAGTGAAACTTCTTCTGGCTGTTTCAATATCTCAACTGCTACCGGTATCATTGTCAATAGCCTACCTACTGCGGTTATTACTCACCCTGGAAACGGTACTATATGTACAGGCGACAGCTTAAGGCTAAGCTCTAACCCAGCTAACGGGTTGGTATACCAATGGTGGATGAATGGAAATAGTATTGGTGGTGCAACAGACTCTATCTATTATGTGTCTGCCACTGGCAGCTACCAATTGGAAATAACCAACGCCAATAGCTGCAAAGCCACTGCTTCTGCTTCTGGCATTTATGTGGATAGCTTGCCTACTAACATGGTGAGCATAGTTGGAGACCCAACGGCTTGCGGAATGGATACGGTTTACTTCACGTGTACGACCAATGCGGCCTTCACGCACCAATGGATGATGAACGGCAACTCTATAGCAAATGCAACTACTAATATGCTCAAAGCATACACCAATGGCTCATACACGGTAAAAATTACCAATGCCAATGGATGTAGCAGCACTTCTTCAACTACTGTTATTGCTTATCGCAAAGTACCAAGTACTCCATTACTGAATGGTACTGCCATAGTTTCTATTTGTCCAAGCGATAGTATGAGAATAAGTGTTTCACCACAAGATACTGGTGTGTTTACCTACCAATGGAAGGTGAACGGAACTACTATCAATGGAGAAATTGATTCCTTTGTTTATATCAATAGCAATGGAAACTACAAGGCTGAGATTACCAATAACGCTGGTTGTTCTATAACTTCTACTGCCAGCATCATTCTCACCCTCTACCCTACCCCAACAACTACACTTTCCCCAAGTGGAAGTGCAAGTATCTGTCAGGGTGATTCAGTAAGCCTGTCAGTTTCCAATGCTGCTACAGGTATTGTCTCACTTAGTTGGACTAGGAATGGCAACACCCTTGCTACCATCAGCAACCCAATATATCCAGCTAACTCTGGTTTCTACAATGCTCACATCATCGATAACAATGGTTGCAAAAGCTCAGCCGCACAAGTAGCCATCTTTGTAAACCCAAGTCCAATACCTGTTATTACACCTGATAATAACTTGAGGCAATTGTCAACTACCACTTTTGTTTCTTACCAATGGTACAAAGACAATGTGGCTATTGCAGGTGCTACTTCACAAATTTACACTACACCAGGAAATGCTGACTACATAGTGGAAGTTACCGATGGTAATGGTTGCAAGGGCAAATCAACAGTGTATGCAGTGACTTGGCATATCGGTATCGGCAATGCACAAACCAATGGCTTCGTAAAAGTATATCCAAACCCTTCGTACGATGTGTTCAACATTGAGCTACCAATGGGTACAGATGTGAAGCAAATTAGCCTGACCGACATAGCTGGAAAGCAGCTAACAGTGAACGCTGCTGTGAACGGCAAGAATATCATATCCCTTGACCTCACCGACAAAGCAGCCGGGGTGTACATCCTTCAATTGACCAAGGATGGCCATCTATTCCAGACACGGTTGACGAAGTTGTAAGAAAACTTTTGAAACTATAAAACAAGAAAGCCCACGGTTGACTCCGTGGGCTTTACTTTTGAAAACCAATTTGCTGTCAGGTTTTTTAACCTAACACTTGCAAACCCCAACCCTTTCGCATCAGTCAATTTTCATCAGTACCGAATTACAAATCGGCTAATTGCAGAATTTGCTTCCACCTATCTTTGTCGCATGAAAAAACTGCTTTCAGTTTGTATGTTTTTATTGATGGCCAGTGCATCACAAGGGCAGTGCAGTATGTGCAGGGCTAATGCAAAAAGCAGCCTTCAAAATGGCAGTGATGCCGCTCTCGGACTCAACGCAGGTATTGAATATCTTTTACTTATGCCCTACCTGGCGGCGATAGTTATTGGTATTATTTTTTATATAAACCATCGAAAGAAGAAAGCCAGCAATGCGTGACAAACCTACAGGAAGCAAGTGGAGGGCAATACTGCAAAATAAATGTCCCCAATGCAGACGTGGCAAGGTTTTACCGATAGCGTTCTCAATCCTTTCCAATTCTCAAAGATGCACAAAAACTGCCCCGTATGTAGGTTGCAGTTTGAGCTAGAACCTGGCTATATGTATAGTGCTATGTACCTCAGCTATATGATTACCAGTTGAGTCTACATTATGCTCAGCTTCGCAGTTCACAAGTTCCTTCACGAACCTGAAGATTGCGTGTATTGGAGCGTCCTGATTATAACCCTGCCCCCTCTTCTCCCCATTATCTTTGCGTATCTTTCGCATGTTGAACATCCTCCTGACAACCCCAATCAGATTCGATGAAAAATAGCGATAAAGCTTGACAGTATTGATTCCAAGCCCTAAAAATTTTTACATTTTGTCAAAGCCGCTCCAGCCCCGAATTTCGTGCGGCTTTTTACAAAAACAAAACAATGCGTAACTATTGGTGGAAACTATTGACTGTAATGCTTTTGCTCTATACCTTGGTTTATGGAATGCTAGTGCCAATACCAGATGTGGCCAAGCAAAGTATGCTCAAAGAGACCATACGCAATCTGTTTTTCCATGTGCCTATGTGGTTTGCTATGATTTTGTTGCTCACCATATCGGCAGTTTACAGCATCAAATACCTTCGAAACGGCGACGAACTTTGCGATACAATTGCTGTCGAAGCAATCAATGTGGGGATCGTGTTCGGGTTGATGGGGGCTGCTACTGGAGCTTTGTGGGCCAAGTTCACCTGGGGAAGCTACTGGCCCAACGACCCTAAGTTGAATGGTGTTGGCATAGGCTTGTTGATTTATGCAGCATACATTATTCTTCGCAACGGTATAGAAGACCCCCAAAAGAGGGCAAGGGTTTCAGCGGTATATAACGTATTTGCTTGGCCAATTTTTATGGTATTGATATGGATTCTTCCACGCATCAACGATTCGCTACATCCTGGTAATGGAGGTAACCCCGGATTCAACCAATATGACCTTGATAGCAACCTACGAATGGTGTTCTACCCTGCCTGCATCGGGTGGATGATGCTAGGTGTGTGGATGCTTAGCTTGAACTTTAGGATGAAGAAATTAGAAATTAATACTAATTGAACAGTGGCAATTCGACTAAGTTCAGTGTGACAACACTAAATTGAAAATTAAAATACATGAAACTACTATCTGTACTTCTGCAAAGTAACCTATCTGACACCCTCCGCGAAAACGGCAAAATAAACGTGGTGTATGGCGTTATCATTATCATCTTTGTGGGCTTGCTGGCCTACTTGGTATATACCGATAGACGCATTTCCAAACTTGAAAAGAAAAAATGAATACAAAAAGCATTATTATACTGATTGCACTGGCATTGGGTGTAGCTGTCATCATTATGTCCTACGGCAAAAGCAGCACCTACCGCTGTTTTGGCGAAGCTACTGAAAGCAATGAATATCATATTGTAGGGGTGTTAGACAAAAACGCAGCACTTAACTACAACCCTGCCAAAAATGCCAATCTTTTTACTTTTAGAATGACCGATAGCTGTGGCAGCACCATGCCAGTAGAATACCGACAGCCCAAGCCCCAAGACTTTGAACGCAGCGACAAAATAGTATGTATAGGCATGATGAAAAACGACACCTTCCGGGCCTCACAAATATTATTAAAATGCCCAAGTAAGTATAATGATGCGAAGTTGTGAAGACTGATAGATTGAAGTGGAAGTTGTTGACCGTCATTCCCTCTTCCTGATAGCTATCTGGACTATTGAGACGGAATCTGCATTTAATAATCTAACTAAAACAAATTGAACTACACTGGCGAACACCTGATATGGGGAAACATAGGTCACTTGAGTGTGGCCCTAGCTTTTGGGGCATCGCTACTTGCGGCGTTTTCATTTTTCATGGCTGCAAGAAACGAAAGTCCTGAAAAACTACATTGGTACAAGACCGGCCGCACCGCTTTCTGGCTGCACAGTGCTGGGGTGATGGGCATTATCATCGCTCTTTTTGGCATCATCTACAATCACTATTTTGAGTATTATTATGCTTGGCGGCATAGCAGTCTGGAGCTACCTGTAGAGTATATGATTTCCTGTTTTTGGGAGGGGCAGGAAGGCAGCTTTCTCTTGTGGATGTTTTGGCATGTGGTGCTGGGCAATGTGATGCTGGGTTGGGTAAACAAATGGACAAGCCCCGTGATGACAATGGTAGCCCTTTGCCAAGTGGTTCTATCCAGTATGTTGCTTGGGGTAGAAATCTTTGGCCACAAGTTTGGTAGCAGCCCATTCGACCTGCTGAGGCAAAGTAAAGACATGGGTGCAGCTCCCATTTTTAGTCAGCTCGATTACCTTTCAAAATATATTAAAGATGGCAACGGACTGAACCCATTGCTCCAAAACTATTGGATGGTAATTCACCCTCCCGTGTTGTTTTTAGGGTTTGCATCCACCATTATACCTTTTGGGTTTGCCATCGCTGGGCTATGGACAAAGAACTACAAAGAATGGATAAAGCCGGCCTTGCCTTGGGCTTTGTTTGGGGTGATGGTGCTTGGTACTGGCATCATCATGGGCGGCATGTGGGCCTATGAAAGTTTGTCGTTTGGCGGCTACTGGGCTTGGGATCCTGTGGAAAATGCCAGCTTGATTCCTTGGCTCATATTGGTAGCAGGACTACATACGATGCTCATCAACAAGTCAACGGGACATTCTGTAAAGAGTACTTTTATATTGATTACAGGTTCGTTTTTGCTGGTGCTTTATGCCACCTTCCTCACACGCAGCGGTATTTTAGGTGAAAGTTCTGTACACTCATTCACCGACCTTGGTTTGAGCGGTCAACTGCTCATTTTCTTGGGTATGTTTGTGCTGTTAACTTTATATCTAATCCTTTCCAACTGGAGAAAAATTCCTTCGAACAAGGAAGAACAAAGCAGCTACAGCCGTGAGTTCTGGATGTTCATCGGAGCATTGGTATTGCTACTGAGTGCAGGGCAGATATTGTTTACCACTTCTTTCCCTGTTTTCAACAAAGTGTTTGGCACAAACCTGGCACCACCTACCGATGTGATTGGGCATTACAACAGCATCCAAATGCCCATTGCCATCATTGTGGCATTGCTCACGGGTATGACACAATATTTCAAATATATAAAAACTGACAAAGGCCAAGTATTAAAACAACTTATTCTCTATGCTGGTATAGCATTGTTGGCTGGCCTTGGCGGTTTTTTCTTTTGGGAATTATACGATCTGCGTTTTGCCATATTGTTGTTCGCAGCAATGTTTGGAATGATTGCAAACGTTGCTTATATCATTACTGTACTGAAAAAGAAATGGACTTTCTCTGGTGCTTCCGTTGCACACATTGGCTTTGGGATGATGATGCTGGGAGTGCTGGTGAGTGCCGGCAAAAAGGAAGTGGTAAGCATCAACCAAAGTGGCGAAACATTTTTTGACACCAAGAACGAAGCCAACCAAAAAGCCAATGTGGAGCATGTGTTACTTATGCGTGACAAACCTATAACGATGGGAGCTTACACGGTAGAATACAAAGGAGATTCCGTTGAGGAACCCAACCACTATTTCAAAGTAGATTATACCCAAAAAGATGCAAACGGTGCAATAAAAGAACAGTTCAGGTTATATCCCAATTTGCAACTGAACCCTAAGATGGGCAACGTGTTCAACCCTGACACTCGACATTACTTGGCCAGCGATTTATTTACCCATGTGAGTGCAGTGCCTGAAGCAAAAATGAAAGGTAATAAAGCACCCGAAGAGCAAGCCCAATGGGGAATCCCTGAAACCTTTGAACTAAATATTGGTGATACCGCTTTTACCTCAGCCAACCACATGCTTATTTTGGAAGGATTAAAAAATAATAAGGAACTACTTCAAAGCGAAGGCAGCCAAGTGAGCCTGATGATGAACGCTCGCATAAGAGTAGTTTCTATGGACCAAGCCTATATTTCAGAACCAGCCTTTGCTATTCAGAACAACCGCCCCATTCCGACCGAAGCTCTACTCGACGAACTAGGTATGAAACTGCAAATGACCAATATTGATTTCATGGAAATGCTGAATACAACTGGTAAGAAAAAACTGGTATCCCTCTCTGTCAGCTACCGACCCAAAACAGAAGATTACATTATCATGAAAGCCATCAAATTTCCATACATCAACCTGCTGTGGCTTGGCACAATCATCATGGTGCTGGGCAGCTTCATGGCCATGGTTCGTCGTGCTGCGAATTATCGAGGCAGGAGGTTGGTGTGAATAATTGCCTGTAGATGTCTTGACTTTTCAGGCTGAGTAGTAATTGTTGAAATGCACATCGAGGTCATAATTTCAATGCAAGAAAAGTACGTGAGTTGCCTTATTAAGCTACATAAGTTAAAATAGCTTCGGCAATTAAGAAACAAGCATCTGGAATTAGTGTAGTTGTGGCATTTTTCTTATTCAAAAGAAAAAATCTACGCCATTTTTTGCAAGAAATACATCGCAAATTATACGAGGTACTTCTCGCACTTCACTACACATTCGTTCTGCTTGGGGTGCAGAGGCTATTGTACATTTCTTCGTAGAGTGGCAATATAATTTTCAAGTCAAACTTATGGGCTTGAACCAAGGCGTTTTTCTTGAAAGTATCGTGCTTTTCGGGGTCGCTCAATATTTCAATACTTCGTACAGCCATTCCTGCCACATCACCTACCGGGCACAGGTATCCGCTGAAGCCTTCCAAGTTCATTTCCGGGATTCCGCCTGCATTGCTGCTCACCACAGGCACTTCGCAGGCCATGGCTTCAAGGGCAGCCAAACCAAAGCTTTCGTTTTCGGAGGGTAGCAAGAAGAGGTCACTCACGGAGAGGATTTCGTCTACCGCATCTTGCTTGCCCGGAAAAATGACTGACTCATAAATCCCAAGTTCCTTGCACAGATTTTCTATATTGCCCCGCTCAGGACCATCGCCTATAAGCAGCAGTTTGCTAGGAAGTTTGTCATTGATTAGTTTGAATATGTTTACCACATTGTCCACCCGCTTCACCTTGCGAAAGTTGCTGGTGTGGGTGATGAGGAACTCATCATTAGGTGCTATCAGTTTCTTGAAATGCTCCTTCTTTTGCTTGGAAAATTTCTCAAAATCAATGAAGTTGGGAATCACCTGGATTTCTTTGTCCTTCACATGAAAATGCTCATAGGTGCTGCGGCGTAAATCTTCTGACACAGTAGTTACAGCATCGCTTTTATTGATGGAATAGCTGACAACTGGCTCAAAAGCAGGAGCCTTGCCAACTAGCGTTACATCAGTGCCGTGCAGGGTGGTGACCACAGGAATGTGGATACCTTGGCTCCTCAATATTTCTTTGGCAAAAATGGCTGCGGAAGCGTGCGGAATGGCATAGTGTACATGCAATACATCCAGCTTCTCGTTCTTCACGATGTTCACCAAATGCCCTGTGAGCGAAGTTTCATAAGGAGGGTAATCGAAGAGAGGATAAACCGACACATTCACCTCATGGTAGAAAAGGTTGTTGTTGAATACATCCATGCGGGCGGGCTGCTTATAGGCAACAAAATGCACCTGATGGCCGTGCATAGAGAGTGCCTTGCCAAGTTCGGTGGCTACTACACCACTGCCGCCAAAAGTTGGGTAACATACAATTCCTATTTTCATTCGCTCAATTGTGGGTTGTTAGCTTTGTCGTTATGGCTTATTAGGTTAAACTTTAGTACGGCACAGCCACCACTTAATTAACACTTTCACGAAGCTTTTTGTTTCGTTCTGCAATATTCAGGTAAATGAGCTGATATTTGCCGGGTAAATGAAAATCCGTTTCAAGCCATTTCTGGTGATTGTTATCCCTATGCTTTTGTTAGGCTGCACTGACGATCGCTTGTTTGAAGGCATCCATTACATTGAAAACAAAACCTGGGACACCAATGAAAAAATTCCTTTTGAATTTGAAGTGAAGGATACGAATGCAGTTTATGACATGTTAGTGAATATCCGCATTTCGGGCTATTACCCATATAGCAATCTGTTCATGCAGGTGTATATCACCGACCCCAACGGCCACCTTACTAAAAAGTTGGTAGAATATACCTTGGCTGAGGCAAGTGGTAAGTGGGTTGGCAAAGGTTTGGGCGACTTGTACGACTACCGCCTCCCCTCGCCCGACCTGAATGAACTTCGTATTTTTAGTATCCCAGGGAAATACACAGTCGAACTCCGCCAAGTGATGCGGGTGGAGAAGCTGGAAGGTGTGATGGGTGTTGGCATAAGGGTAGTTAAGAAAAGCTGAAAGACTGGGTCAAAAAAAAGCCTACATTCATGACCATAGGCTTTCCTATTTTAAAAATACAACTAGTCTATTACTAATTTCACGGTTTCAAAACTTCCGCTATGTGAAAGTTTGCAGATATAGATACCCTTTGACAACCCGTTACAATTAACAGGAATAGTGTATTCACCTGCTTCTATTTGTCCATAATTTTTGGTAGATACAAGCCTACCTGTTATCGAATAAATTTCTAACCGCACTTCTCCTTTTTGGCTAATAGTTGTTCCTAGTTGGGCTTCTCCACTTGTTGGGTTAGGAAAAACACTCAACCGACAGCTTTCAATCACTGCCTTCTTCAGCCCCATACTCACTGTTGTGCCAATCACAAAACCATTAGAAACAGCTTGGGTAATTGTGGTAGAATTGGCATTGTCAATTTTTCCGTTCGGGTCTATCAACATTCCAACTATTCTTATTTGTCCACTTTTCCATTTTGGATCGAGCGGGTAAATGATGTTGTGTGTAAATTGGTCGTTTTCGTTTATAGTTGATGGGAAACTATTGGCCTGCCCTCCAAAGTTAGGGCTGATATATCGAGCAACGTGGCTGTACCACATTTTGGCAGCAGGCACAGGGTTGGGCAGCACCTCAAAGCCACCCATCACTCCGCTATTGCCGCCAGAGTAATAATTGGCCTGCTTGTATGCTGCATTGGTGCTGTGAATACTATCTTCCGTAATTACGCAAGCTATTCGGTAATCTCCAGTTGTGGCTTTCAAAAACTTTGTGGTAAGCGATACTTTTAATGTATTTGTTGTTGCATCGTATATGGCTCCATTCACAATGGTAGCACTAGGTGGCACTACTATTCGGTTCAAAAAATCTACCTCCATTGCCGATGGGTCAACATCGGTTCCGCGGTCAACTAAGGCAGTTGGGTAGCCGCTTATCAATTTGCCAAAAAGACTATCGTAAGGCTGATAAACCATGGGGTCAGATGCTCCATTATGAATAGCAATTGGTATAAATAAATCACCATATTTGTCGTGGAGTTTGTCCATAAACACAGCCCCACGTGGACACCATCCGCACCATGTGCCAGTACCTTCTTCGGCCACCACTGCTTTGTTGGCGGCGGGCGATACGGGGTCAAGAATTAAAACCTTGCTATCGTCGCTTGCATCGTCATCTGGGTTTACGGCATTCACTTTTTTCAGCGTGGCAGTCAAGTTATGGATACCTGGTGCAAGTATTATAGGACTTGTAAAATCAAGTGTATCGTAGCCAAGTGAGGGTATATTTACAAAAGAAACTGTCTGTGAGGTCTTGTTGCCATTGTAGTCGATTTCTACTTGATAAGAACTGATGGCAGTTGTTCCCAAGTTCCTCACAATAACAGAAGGCATGGCCTGCTGTCCAGCAAGGTATCCAGACATTCCCATAATTCCTGTCACTGCTACATTCAGTGCTTGTTTGGTATACGGAGTGTGGTCGAATTTTACATCATCAATATAAAAAGATGAACCATTGAGCGGATATAAATCCAGCGAATTGATTTGATTTATATTGCTGGCGAATTTACCTTTTGATACCCCGTCAATCAGCAGTTCCCAAGTATTCGTATTCAAATCAATATCCAATTTGTAGCTGAACCATTGGTTTTGTGGGTAGGTGGTTTTCAAATGCACATCACCACTTGCACTCCTGCATTCGGTTGTTCGGTCTTTGTTCAAGTAAATATTGATGGCGTATTCTGACCCCATTGGCTGTGTACCCTGCACATTCATATAGGCTGAGGAATCTTTGTCAACCCACATCCACATTTCCAGCCAAAACTTTCCAGTGTTATGAGTTTGCCCAAATGGAAGCACCAAATCTTGAGGCCCACCATTGCTGACAGAGGACGAAAAGAATGCCGCCAAGCTACCGCTGTGAGCTTTTGCCTTGGTTACCTTCACATCCTCTTGAGTTCCCGGTTGGTTTTTCCAGGTAGTCCACTTGGTGTTTTTCTGGGCAATGTAGTCGCCATTTGTGTAGGCTTCAAAATCATCGCTGAACTGCTGTGCTGAAAGACTGCCGCCTATTAAGGTCAGCACGGAATAGAGTAATATTTTCTTGTTCATTGGTTTGTTATTTGGTTAGCTAATCGGCTGCAATTTAGTAGATTTAGATTGATAATTTGCAGAAATAAATTTTTCCGAAGCTATGACCTTGAATACTGAACTCCAGATACCAAACCATCCTATCTTTGCCCAAAAATGGAAACGGTAGTAAGCGGCATCAGGCCAACAGGCAAAGTCCACCTTGGAAACTATTTCGGGGCTGTGAAGAATTTTCTGCAAATGCAGCATGAACACCATTGCTTTTTTTTTATAGCCGATTATCACAGTCTCACCACACATCCACACCCGGCAGACCTTCATGCTAGTGTGAAGCAGGTGTTGTCCGAATACCTTGCTTGCGGCCTTGACCCAAATGTGTGTACCCTCTACTTGCAAAGTGACTTACCTGAGACAGCTGAACTGTATATGTTCTTGAACATGAATGCCTATATGGGAGAGTTGGAACGCGTATCTTCATTCAAAGATAAAGTCCGCACACAGCCAGATAATGTCAACGCAGGTCTGCTCACATACCCTGTGCTAATGGCTGCCGATATTATTCTTCACCATGCTACAAAAGTACCTGTGGGCAAGGACCAAGAGCAGCATCTGGAAATGGCTCGCACTTTTGCAGGCCGCTTCAACAGAATTTATGAAACGGAGTATTTTCAAGAACCACACGCATTCAATTACGGAAAGGAACTAGTGAAAGTACCAGGGCTTGGAGGGAAAGGTAAAATGAGCAAGAGTGAGAACGAAAACTTAGCCATTTTCTTGGCCGATGAAGACGATGCCATACACAAGAAAGTGATGCGGGCGGTGACAGACACTGGCTCTGCTGAACCCAATCAGCCCTTAAGCGAGCCCATACAAAACCTATTTGATTTGATGGCGTTAGTGAGCAGGGAGGATACCTTAAATCACTTTACGGATGCACATGCAAATGCCACTATCCGCTATGGCGATTTGAAAAAACAGTTGGCTGAAGACATGGTAACCTTTGTAAGCCCTATCAGGCAAAAGTTACAGGCTATTCATAAAGACAACGAATTATTGGCCAAAATAGCCAAACAAGGAGCAGAGAAAGCTCATGATAGTGCCGCTAAGACCATCAGGGAAGTAAGAGAGATAATTGGGTTTAGAAAATTTTAATGCTATTGAAGTGAAACCCTCCATCCCAAGCGGTACCCGCGACTTTGGCCCTTTGCAGGCAGCAAAGCGTAAATATATTTTCAATACCCTTGAGAACGTTTTCAAGTTGCATGGCTTCCAGCCAATAGAAACCCCTGCCATGGAAAACCTTCAAACTCTCAATGGCAAATATGGCGACGAAGGAGACCAACTTATTTTCAAGATACTGAACAGTGGTGACTTTATGAGTAAAGTACCCCCTGCCACCCTGATCGAAGTCGAAGAGCCAAACTCTAAACTCATAACCCCATACATTTCAGAACGAGCACTTCGTTATGACCTCACCGTTCCATTCGCCCGGTTTGTGACCATGAACCGCAACGATATTTCGTTTCCTTTCAAACGTTATCAGATACAACCTGTGTGGCGGGCAGACAGGCCACAGAAAGGTCGCTACAGAGAGTTCTATCAATGTGATGTAGATATCATCGGTTCCGATTCTTTGATGAATGAAGTGGAATTGATACAGCTATATGTTGAAGCATTTGAAAAATTAGGGACTACGAATTACGAATTACGGATTAACAATCGTAAACTTTTGCAAGGCATTGCTGAGCAAATTGGAGCAGCTGATAAATTCATCGAGCTAAGCATAGCCATTGATAAGTTGGATAAAATTGGTTGGGATGGAGTGGTTAATGAATTAACAAACAGAGGTTGGGATTCACATAAAATTACTGAGCTGAAAAGTTTGTTTTTAATTAATGGAAGTTTCGAAGAAATACTTAGCCAATTAAAATCAAAGCTCACTTCAGAAATTGCAAAAAAAGGAATAGCAGAACTTGAAACTATAAACTCAAGACTCCAAACTCAAGACTCCAAACTCACACCTATAAACTATAAACTCGACCTCGCCCTCGCCCGCGGCCTCTCTTACTATACGGGCTGCATTTTTGAAGTTGTAGTGAATGACCCAGCCTGCACCTTCAAAGGTAGCATAAGCGGAGGCGGCAGATATGATGACCTTACTGGAATTTTTGGTATGCCTGGGGTAAGCGGTGTAGGCATCAGCTTTGGTGCCGACCGAATCTACGATGTGATGGAGGAACTAAATCTGTTTCCCGAAGGGCTAGATATGTCAAGCAAAGTTCTAGTTTGCTGCATAGATGAAGAATCTCTACAAACTGGACTTTCGCTTTGTTCTGAATTGAGAAGAAAGGATATTCCCTGCGAACTTTATCCCAGTGCTTCCAAAATTAAAAAACAGTTGGATTACGCGAATGCCAAACACATACCTTTTGTAGTCATCATAGGCGATGATGAACGGAAAAGTGGCATATTTTCTATCAAGAATATGGAAACTGGTGAACAGCAAAAGTTGAAGATTGAAGAACTTTTCAGTTGCTTAACGCTTAACTCCAAATAGTAAACTCTTTATCGTGTATTTCAAAGACCTACCCGAACGCAAACGAACCCTGCTATTCGTGGTGCTAGGTGTGTTTTTTCTTACCAATGCCTTAGTGGCAGAATTTATGGGGGTGAAGATATTTTCCATAGAAAAAATATTAAATTTAGCTCCACTAGTCTTTCACTTTTTTGGAGAAGATGTACATGGATTCAACCTTACTTGTGGTGTTTTACTTTGGCCATTTGTATTTATCATGACAGATATTATCAATGAATACTATGGCACAAAAGGGGTTAGGCTACTCTCCTATTTGGCTACCATCATGATTAGTTATGCCTTCGTTATGCTCTACATGGCTATGCAAACGCCAGGTGTCGACTGGTGGTTTTATAGCAGCAACTATGGTAATGAATTGAACATGGACAAAGCCTACAATGCAGTGTACGGACAAAGTTTGAACATCATTATCGGTTCGCTTGTAGCATTTCTAATTGGCCAATTAATAGATGTTTTTGTATTTCACAAACTTAAGAAAATGACTGGTGAGAAGCACCTTTGGTTACGGGCAACTGGCAGCACTTTGGTGTCCCAATTGATTGATAGTTTTATAGTATTGTTCATTGCCTTTTATGTTGCACGCAGCGGACAGCCCAATCAAATGAGTATATCCTTGGTGTTGGCAATTGGTTGTGTGAATTATATCTACAAATTTACGATGGCCATACTGCTTACCCCCCTAATTTACCTTTCTCACTTTCTAATTGACCATTGGCTTGGTCAAGAGCTATCAAACAAAATGAAGAACAGGGCTCAGGGTGAAGAATAATGGAGCATATTGTGATACAAGAAACCGAACTTATCCTGAACTCTGACGGGAGTATCTACCATCTAAAACTAAAGCCGGGTGAAGTTGGCGAAACTATACTTCTGGTAGGAGATCCTGAGCGAGTACCAGAAGTATCCAAACATTTTGACAAGGTGGAGCTAACCCGCCATTGCCGCGAATTGTTAACACATTCTGGGTATATTGGCTCAAAGAAAGTGACCTGTATTAGCACTGGAATGGGCACTGACAATATAGATATTGTGCTGAACGAATTGGATGCCCTTTTCAATGTTGATTTTGAAACGAGAAAAATAAAATCTAATTTGACAAAGCTGAATATTATAAGGCTAGGAACCAGTGGCAGCCTGCAAGAAAGCATACCCGTAGACAGTATTTTGGTCAGCAATTTTGCTTTGGGTTTAGATGCGTTGATGCAATACTACGAGCATACTTTCGAAGATAAAAACACTAAGGAATGTTTAGACAAGTTTGCAAAAAAAATGCAGTTGCCCCTCCCCTATTTTGTAGCATGCTCAAATGAATTACTAGGGCTATTTCCTGAACTATTGGAAGGAGTCACTGCTACCTGCCCAGGCTTTTATGCTCCACAAGGAAGGCAGATTAGGGCTTCAACAAATCAATCTTCTAGCGAATTAGTTCAGGAATTAAACCAACTAAAAATAACTGTAGGAAATAAGATGCTTAATGTAACCAATTTCGAAATGGAAACTGCAGGAATCTATGGACTAGCTAGGGTGTTGGGGCATGAAGCACTTTCCGTTAATGCAATTTTGGCCAATCGAATAACAAATAATTTTTCACAAAATCCTTCCGCAACTATTGAGCGAATGATTCAAGTAGTTTTTGATAAATTATTTGGCTAGAAGATTTATTAATCTTCTAAATCGGTAACGCCGCCACTAACGATGAATTGCATCATTTGGGCTGAGCGGCCTTCCACTGGCTTCACTTTATCTTTAGGCACCAAATAGAGATTGCCTGAAAAATTGTAAGAGTGTGGAAAATATACCGCCACAAACCCATCAATTTCAATAGAACTCAAATCCTTTTGCGTAACGAACCCTAGTTTCATGATACCAGTACTACTCATGGTCACCATCACTGGCTCTTTGAATTTTCGCTTTTCGCCAACAAAAGCCTCCATCATATCCTTCACCGAATTGTATATCATTTTAAGCCCTGGTGTGCGGCTCATTAGATCTTCAAAAAGGTCTAGAAATGGTTTTGACAACAGCCCTGTGCCTAAATAACCAAGCAGCGTGATAACTCCAATAACGATTGCAAAACCAACGCCCGGAACAGGTATGTGTAGCAGGCCATCTAAAAACTCTAGTAACTTGTAGATTACATAAAAAGAAATAAAAATGGGCAGCACAAAAAGTAGCCCTTTCAGGAAGTAGTTCAATAGCCTACGAGAAATTGGCCGTTGGCGTTGGATAAGTTTTTTCATATCATCGTGTTTTGAATATATATCAGATTGTTGGCGTTAGCCACTTTTTCTTTTAATCGTTCACTTTTCGAGGTGGAAATACCCCATAATTCTCTACGGGCATTTTCTACTTCAAATTCTCCTATTTTTTCTCGCCTGAGCGAAGTTAAGCAGGCTCCACAACCGAGTAAGTTTCCAATATCGTTGGCTAGTGTTCGAATATAGGTTCCCTTGCTACATCTTATCTTAAAATGTAATGTTGGAAGATCGATTTTTGTAATGTTGAATTCATGAACAGTTACCTGCCTTGGTCTTGCAGGAATTTCTTTGTCGGCACGTGCAAGTTCGTAAAGCCTTTTGCCTCCAACCTTCACTGCTGAATGTGCAGGGGGCTGTTGCAAAATTTCTCCTGTCAATTTTTGTACAGTTTTCAGTACCAATTCTTCAGTAATTTGCGATGTATCCTTGCCGAATAATAGTGGCGTTTCAAGGTCATAACTCTCGGTTGACGAACCGAGTAAAATGCGGCCAGTATATATTTTTTCCTGACATTGAATCTGCTCTATTATTTTCGTTTTCTTTCCGGTGCAAAGTATCAATAACCCCGTAGCCAATGGATCAAGTGTACCTGCATGGCCAATCTTAGAAGGGTATACCAATTTTTTGAACTCATTAACTACCTCGAATGAACTATAATAAAGAGGCTTGTCAACTAAAATTAACTCGCCTTCATATTGAGAATCCACTACTCCTACTTGATAATAGCTGCGAAGAATATGAGACCAATAATTATTCGGTAGATGCCGAAATACCTAAATCCAATTTTTTGCACATACTTTATGAAAAAATTTACGGTAAGTATTGCAATAATAAAGGATATAATATTACCATAAACTAAATAATCAACAGTTCCTGGTTTATCTGCTATTTTATTCCAATCGTGAAACAACTTGTAACCTCCTGCGATTGTGAGTGTAGGCACTGCTAGAAAAAAGGAAAACTCAGTGGCTTGCTTCCAATTTAACTTTTGTGAAAGCCCACCAAAAATGGTAGCCGCCGATCGAGACACTCCTGGAATTAATGCCAGACATTGGTATAACCCAATAATAAATGCTTGCTTGTAAGTAATAGGAGCTGATACATAGCTTTTATTTTTGTGGTACCAATCATCCATGAACATCAGTACAATACCCACAGTAACAAGTGTGAAAGCAACTATTATAGGTACTTCAAGGGAGTCTACTATCAATGCCTTAAAAGTAAATCCTATAATTCCTGCAGGCACAAATCCTATAGCTAGTTTAATATAGAAATCGAACCCTGAAAAAAACTTCTTCCAAAACATGACCGGTATGGCCATTATCGCCCCAAACTGAACAGCGATGATGTATGTATTCACTACCTCATTCTTGGTAGGATCCAAATGGAGGTAAAACTTAGCCATTAGCATGTGACCAGTAGATGATACTGGGATGAATTCTGTTAGCCCTTCAATAATGGCGAGAATTATTGCATTAATTAAGTTCATTCTACAGTCTCCTTCTTTTTAGGCTTACGCATGATAGCAAATATTTCGATCACAAATCCGGTTAACACCACAATAGGTGCTATCACCATTTTACGCGTGTCATATATGTTTTCACTTCCCGACATAAGCAGAAAGCCAAGGGCAATAACGCCAAGGCCAATGAACATGAGGCGAAAGTTTTCTTTGCCGAACACAAATTGAGGAGTACCTCCATTGGCTGGTTTTCCGCTTTTGGCAGAGGTTGTTTTAATTAGTTTTTTTTCCATTATTTGTTAGTGGGAAATATCAATATAGGTCGTCGATGCGAGTGCGAAGGTACTTATGCGTAGCAAACCAAGTGCAAATGCCGCTGATGAGAATGCCCGCCAATGAAAGAGCTAACAGTAGTCCTGCGAGGAGCCCAAGATTTATATTGCGTTGAAAAGCAGGCAACAACACATCTAAATCAGGAACAAAAAGTAACAATAAGTAGCCAGTGTTAAAAACTAACAAAGCAGCAGCTATACCTGAATAGATGCCATTTTTGATAGATTGAATCAAGAAAGGACGAATGATAAAATTCTCAGTAGCACCCACCAACTGCATGCTTTTTATTAAAAACCGTTGGCTGAAAATATTGAGCCGAACCGTGTTGTTGATTAGAATGACCGCAATGATGGCAAAGAGCAGGCTTAGGCCAAACATCACAGGCTCAGCCACAGCAAAGTTTTTCTCCAAGTCGTAAAGTTCACTGTCTTGATAGCGGAGGTCAGCTACGGCTCTGCAGGTGGCTATCCTTTTCTTTATTTCTGCAATTTTTTCAGGGTTTGCTTCTTCTTTTTTTAGGTAGATTTCGTAGCAGGAAGGAAGCGGATTGTAGCCAATGTCTTCCACAAAGTCTTGGCCGAGTGCTTCCTTCTCGATGGCTGCTGCCTGTTCTTTATCAATAAAAACATACCTGTTGACAAACGGGGCTTCCAATACCATCCGCTTGAATTCGTTAGTGATGTTTGCATCCACCGAGTCCCTCATGTAGACATTCATCACTATGTTTTCTTTGAGGTAGCCGCTGAGGTTGTTTCCCACATAAACCATGAGACCAAAAAGGGAAAACATGTACAGCACCAAGGCAGTACTGGCAAGCGAAATAAGAAAATGGGTGCGTTTAGAGGCCGTCATCTATTGGCTGCAAAGATAGGAATTAGCTATGTGCCACCACCACAGTAAAAGTTGAACTAATTGACGGGTCTGATGCTATGTGGTTCGTTCCACTCATACGGGTCAGGGTTTCTTTCGTTTTCTGCTCCTATTACTTTTTCTCAGTGCTGTTGGTAACATTTACTAGATCAAGCTTTTTATTCCAAAATTGAAATTGAGTAGCCATCACTGCTCCAAAAATCATTTTGCCATCGGCCGCTTCAAATCAAAAACTTAGCTTCAAAGTGGCCAAACTTAGCTAGGCTGTTCATTAAATCAGCGGACGAAATGATGGTTGAAAGCCACCACCAACCAATTAAATTTCGAGGAACAAAGACTCACATCTGTTTGTTGGCAAGAAAAAGCCTTGGCCCAGGTCGCTCATTGCTAAGAATTACGAGTAATCGGGTTGAACGCTCCTCAGTTTTTCTGCGTACCCATCAACGTAACCCTGAACCCGTGGGTGCTTTGGATGAAATTGGCGTTGGTAAAAAGTTCGGCACCGACGGCTAAATCCCTCAAAACTCGAAAACTGATACCAATGCTGCTGCTGAGGCCAATGGTAGGCACTATGGTGTTGTCCATGCGTCGGCCAACCATAAAGCCAGGCCCAACACAAATGTAGGGGATGGCCACCCGTCCCTTGTGCATGAGGCCAAAAGAGTAGTTGAAATTCCACAGACTACGAACGTAGGTGGGGCGAAAAGTGACATCGGCCGACAGCCGCTTGTAGAACTTATTTTTCTTGTTCACAAAATTGTAGCCCCCGCCAAAGTTGAAGCCTTGCAAGTCGCGGTCGAAATACTTGTAGCCATAGCCGGCACCGAGCAGAAACCAATCGCCTTTGGCATTGTGCTGCCCGCTGCTTAGCAGAGATAAGGTGAGAATAGTTAGGAGGAGGAAGGCTTTCATAATTACAGTCGTTAACAGCCCCGCTGGGCATTTGGTTGCAAAGTACGGGGTTCGCAAGCTGTCCGTTGGAAACACCTGCAGCACAACAACTACCCTCATTTCTTCGTCGCCAAGTCTATTGGAGCATAACATGAGCGATAGAGGTACTCGGGGGTATGTGAGATGAAATGCTACAAAAGCGGTGAGTCTACCCATCCAACCCCGGCTGATTTGTAATCAGCCCGCATAAGACAGAGAGTTTGTAACCCCGATGGATGCTAACGTTTGATACAACCCCTCACTTCTTCTTTATCGGTTTCATGGGCTGCGGCTGCGGCCTCACCAATGAGGCGGGCTTTTCTTCTACCACTTTGGCCACTTTGCCATTGCCGCCACATAAAAATACCGTCTTGCCATTCTTGGCCTTGCGGGAGGCATGAAAGCCCTCAGTACTAATCAGCTTCCACGAATTGCCAAGGTCGGGGCTTATTTCTGTTCCAGTTGGCCCTGTGCATAAGGCCCTTTTCTTGTCTATAAACTCCACACACGAGCGGTATCCCGCAGGCGGGCGGCTGCAGCGTTTCCAGTTCTTGCCGCCATCACGAGTGGCGAAGGCATTCGCAACAGTGTCTTTTTCTTGGGTGTAATCTCCGCCCACTATGATGCCTTGATTCATGTTGGCCATGGCTATGGAAAAGATGCCCTGCGATGGCTTGCCCTGAAGCATTGGGGTATTGTAAAAAGACCACGTTCGGCCAAAATCGCTCGACATAAATACCCTTGAGCTTTTGCCGCCCGTACTTATGAACACTAGGTTAGGCTTCACACAACGGATGGTAGTGCCGCTGGCCGCAAAACCTACTTCGCTGTCGTGTACAGGTGGGCAAATAAACGAAGGGAGGACTTGCCAAGTGGCACCACCTGTGCGGGTTTCCACCATCACCAAGCGACCATCTATCGGATCGCTAAAGGCAAGGCCGTAACGGTCATCCCAAAAATCCATGCCATCAAAGAATATCTTCGGGTCAGCGTTTTTGTAAACCTCCTTCCAGGTTTCGCCGCCATCCGCTGTTCTCAATATGTAGGCAGGGGTACTGGCGGCAACAATAACGGCAGTAGAATCATTAAAAGCCTCAATGTCGCGGAAGTCCATCTTCTCAAACTTGGGCACTTGAGTAAATGTCCAAGTGCGGCCACCATTCAGGCTTCGGCCTACGCTGCCCTTAGTGCCGCTCACCCACAACACCGAGTCGTCCACCACGCTTAGCCCTCTAAAGGAAGCATCGGAGCCGGTTTTCAGCAATTGAATTTTTTGAGCAGACAAAACTGTGGAGCAAAGCAGTAGGATTGTAAGGAGTCTCATTTCTATTTGTTTAATAATTTAGGGATTGGTTAATAATCTCAAAACGTCTTTCCGAACTCGTTTCGGAATCTGTTTGATAGAGCTACTGAAACAAGATCAGCATGACGAAGAGAGAAGTTTATTCTATATATTTTGGTATCTTATATCTTCCTTTCAAAATCCGTTAACACATATTCCTGCACCACGTGGCCGCCGACAATATGTTTCTCTACTATCTCAGCCATCTTTTGCGGGTCAAGGTTTTGGTAATATACACCTTCAGGATACACCACACAGGCTGGCCCAAATTCGCAAGCATCTAAGCATCCTGATTTCTGTACCCTCACCTCTCCTTTCAAGCCTTTCTCGGAAAGCAAGCGGCGGCATTCTTTCACCAGGTCCATACCACGTTCTTCGCCACAACATTGTTTGCCTTCGGCTTTTTGATTGGTGCAAATGAAGATATGATGGATATAACGCATTTTTAGGAATTAGTAAGGTGAGTAAGTTGGTGAATATATAAACTATTAGTGGATGCTTTGAACAATTGAATGTATTAATTCGGTAATGAAAACTGTTACTAGAACTCAACCAATCAATATCCCTGCAATACAAGCTGAAAGATAAGAAGCCAGTGTGCCGCAAAAAAGTGCTTTGAGTCCTAGTTTAGCAAGGTCGGCACGGCGGTTGGGTGCCAGTTCACCAATGCCGCCAATCTGCATACCTACGCTGGCAAAGTTAGCAAAGCCACACAAGGCAAAACTGGCTATGGCCTGGCTTTTGGCTTGCATCATTTCTTTCATAGGAATAAAATCAGAATAAGCCACGAATTCATTTATCGTCAATTTTTTTCCCATCAAGGCAGCCACATTTTGCACATCCACTTCGGGCACTCCCATGCACCAAGCCATTGGGTAGAAAATAAATCCAAACAACGTATCCAATGAATATCCTGGAGCTATTTTGCCAATGATATAGTTGATGAATGCAATCAGGCCAATGAAACCAATAAGCATTGCCACCACATTCAACGATATTTTCATACCATCTGCTGCACCGTGACTGATGGCATCTATCAAGTTGTTGTAATTGCTTTTCACCTGAAGTTTTACCATCCCCTTGGTCTCTGATTCTTCTGTTTCAGGAAATACAATTTTAGAAATAACCAAAGCCGCAGGAGCCGCCATGATGCTGGCCGCAAGCAGATAGGGAGCTTCCACCCCCATGTTCACGTACACAATGAGAATACCGCCTGCGATGCAAGCCATGCTGCCACTCATACTGCTCAGCAGTTCACTCCTGGTCATTCCGTTCAGGTAAGGTCGTATCATCACTTGTGCTTCCACTTGTCCTACAAAAGCCGAGGCCACATTGCTCAAAGTTTCTGCCCCACTGGTTCGCATGATTGCATACACACCTTTGGAGATAAGGGCAACTATTCGCTGCATGATGCCCAAATGATATAGCATGGCTACCAGCACGCAAACCAAGATAATTGTACATGGTATATTGAAGAAAAAAAGAAACCCTTTACCGTTGCCGAAGGTGGGCTCCAACTTCCCCAAACTTCCTGGATCGGCCAAAGCCCCGAATACAAACTTGCCTCCTTCACGCCCAAAGCCTTCAATCTTTTCCATGCCCTTGCCTAACCATGCAAAAAACTGTTTGATGATATCCACTTTCAACACGAGCAAGGCAAGTAGGAGCTGCAAGGCAAGTCCGCTCAACACCAAACGGCGGTTAATTGATTTTCGGTTATTGGAAAAAAGATAGGCCAGCCCCAAAATGAGGATGATGCCAAATATGCCGGTGAAACGTTCCATGTTTTGGTTGGGGTATTTGTATTACTTGCCTCTTGTGGAGAGGTGTAGTGGTGAGGTCGAATCCGCCTCAAAGAAAGAGGCTTAGGGTTCATATTACCAAACCTGATCTATTCCTAAGCAAAAGAATGCCTCTGACAAGTTGGCATTTGCAAATAGGCCAATCAGCCCTATATTGCCGTGGAATAGTTGAGGCAAAACCTTGACGAAGCCAAAACTGCGAATACCGTTTTCCTAACTAAAATGAAGCCCGTAGCATTTCTCTCCTATACTCTCTTTGTACAGTTTTTACAGGCTGCGGCATTGAAGGCAAGTCCCCAAACGAACCTACCAAGAGTGCACTCAAAGCAAGGCCTGAAAGAATGATTGAAGGCTTCACTTGGCAATCATTGGAGGATACAAATAGTTATTTTGTGCAATACATCGCATTGCCCAGAGTGAATAAAATTGACTCGAACCGAAAGAATAAAGAAGTAATTGATTTTGTAGAAGCCCAGCATGTAATGAAATATGAATTGACTAACACCGAAGAATATTTTTTACTTCACCTTCTTACGGATAGCAACAGTTTCGAACAAGGCGATTGTGGTACTTTTTGGCTTGAAGGGGGCTTTGTTTTTTACAAAAATGAACAACTGGCTGGTTACATAGACCTTGGCTGCGGCTATAGTCAGTGGTTATTTCATCCTGAAAATAAGTTGACAAGAACGGGCAATCTCAACGAGCATGGCTTCTGGAAAATACAAGCTCTGCTCGATAATATTAACAAGCGAAAAAGTGAACAGCCTTAACGAAAAGAAAGAAGCATTTGCCCGGCTGTTGGGCATCATGGACGAACTGCGGGAAAAATGCCCATGGGATAAAAAGCAGAGCATGGAAAGTTTACGCCACCTTAGCATTGAGGAAACTTACGAACTGGCCGATGCCATATTGCAAAAGGATACCATAGAGATAAGAAAAGAACTTGGCGACCTGCTGCTGCACATCGTTTTTTATGCACGCATAGCCAGCGAAACAGGTGATTTTGACATTGCAGACGTGATACATGCCCAATGCGACAAACTCATCAATAGGCATCCGCATATTTATGGCGATGTGTTAGCGGAAACCGAGGAACAGGTGAAACAGAACTGGGAACAGATAAAACTGAAAGAAGGCAACAAATCAACGCTGAGTGGTGTGCCTGTGAGTATGCCCTCATTGGTGAAAGCCATGCGGATGCAGGAGAAAGCTGCTCAGGTAGGTTTTGATTGGGAAAACAAAGACCAAGTGTGGAGCAAAGTGGACGAGGAACTGGCAGAACTACGCCACGAGCTTGACACCAACAGCCCAAAGGCCGAAGAAGAATTTGGGGATCTGTTGTTCGCCTTGGTGAACTATGCCCGCCATAGCGGCATCAACCCCGAAAGTGCGTTGGAAAAAACCAATATCAAGTTTCGTAAGCGTTTTATGTATATAGAAGAGAAAGCAAAAGAAAACGGCAAAGTGCTTACTGATATGAGCCTAGAAGAGATGGATGCTTTTTGGAATGAGGCAAAAATGCTCTGAGCAATGAAAAGCAGAGTGGGTTGGCGGGAGTTTTTCAAGCGGTGGATTTAAGGCTGTTAGGTTTCTATTTTTTTGCTCCAATACAATGTATCACTAATTGAACTAAACCCTTTCTTCTACTGGATTTTGCTACAATTTATTTTATGATATCAAATTCACTGACTTTTAGAAAAAGTAAATTCGGGTGGCAAACTGACGGCAGACAAGGATTTTTTGCTGAGTTGGCTGAGTAATTGACCTAAATCGTATGTTGAATAGCCCTCAATATTCTTACAAATTAATAGGTTAGAAAAAATAAATAAAAGAGACACAACCTTTAGCAATTTTATTCCATCTTTGCTACTGAAAAAGCTTTAACCTAAAACTGTATTGAAAAAACTCTACACCTGTTGGATTTTTCTTACCATAGTATGGTGGTCTCCCGCTGCTTTTGGTCAGTGTTCAAGTATTGCTTTTTCGGCCGATATAACTAATGCTTGTGCACCAGCTCCAATAAAATTCACAGCTACTGGTTATCCTGCTGGCTCTAAGTTTTCATGGAATTTTGGAGGAGGGTATACAGCTTATGCCCCAGCAGATAGCATAAAATATTTTCTATTTAAAAATGTAGGGCAATTCACAATAGAACTAAATGTTGATATTGGTGGCACAATTTGTAATGTCACTAAAACAAACTATATAAATGTAGGTACTGAGCCCAAGTTAAATGTGTATTGGGATAAAAAAGTATTATGTGACCCGACACAGTCGGTAACTTTCATTGACTCTACCCAATCTGTGGTTTCTCGCGATTGGGTTATTGATGGTGTAAGTTTCAAAAATGGGCCATCTAAAAAGGTGATGACATTCAATTCGATGGGGGTGAAGCAACTTACCTTGAAAGTGTTGACAAATTTGGGATGCGTTGCTATTTTCAATAATGATTCGGCCGTGATTGTGGTTGACAACCCCAATTTGTATGTAGATTCATTGGGGCTTGGTGGATGCCTACCAGTACAAAATAAATTTAAAGCTTTCCAAAGTAGCAGCTTTCAATCACCTAAAACCTGGGAATGGACTTTCCAAGGAGGCACGCCTGCTACGTCAACACAAGCAAGTCCAACAGTGAATTATACTTCTTCAGGCCAGTACGATTTTTCACTTACTATGACTACAAATACTGGTTGTAAGTACACCTTTAGTAGAACTGCCATGGTCGAAGTTGTAAGCAAACCTAAAATCAGTTTTAGTTCAAATGGAACGGTGTTTTGCAATACAGATGAGATAACAGTAACTAACACCACTAGCGGTAGCCATTCTGGCCAGTTTACTTGGGGACTCCCATCAAATGCCACATTAATTTCTGCCACAAATACAGAGTCTAAATTTAAGATTCCTCTTCGAGGAACATATGATATAAGTTTTCATTATTTATACAAAAATTGTGCTTCCGACACTATTTACAAAAATTTTATCAAAATAAATCAAACAACCGCAAATTTTATTATCGATGAGCCTAAGCATTGCAAGGTTCCCACGATCGTCACATTTACTGATTCGGGAAGCTTTGTTGATCCAGGGTTTACTTATACTAGAATGTTTTATGTAAAAAACGCTGCAGGAAACATATTGGACTCATCGTCTAACGGCAAATTTGCATTTACGTTTACAAAACTAGGCAATTACACTATCCAAATGGTAGCTAAGGGTTCCAATGGTTGTACCGATACTATGACTATAATTGATGGGGTTGTTATAGCTGACCCGAAGCCACAATTTAATATCAACCCTTCAATTCCTTGCCCATTCACACTTACTGATTTTAGTGACGGTACACCCTTGTATGCCCCCAACAAGTATCAAAAATTTTATGATTGGTATCTGTATGACAGGGATTTCAAAACTTTGTTGCACAATGACACGAATGAAAAATGGAAATACTTTTTTGTGGACACAGGATTGTATAAAATTGTATACTGGGTTTTTAACTCTCAGGGGTGCAAAGATTCACTATTAGATACAACAACAGTGCATGTTACAGGCATTACTGTAGATTTTACTGTGAGTAAAGGTAAATATTGTATTGGCGAAAATATTTCAGTATCCACCTCCGTTTATCCAACTCAAGCTTCACCAACGTATTTTTGGAAGGTTTATTCAGCAAAAGACACGTTTGCATTTAATACTACAGGAGGAGGTCTTTCAACGTCAATCAATATAGCTGGGGTGTATTCTATAGAATGTGTTGCAATAAATAAAAACTGTACGGCAACAGTAGTAAAAAAGGATATTTTCAAGATAGGTGGAGTATTGTTCACTGGGCAGATGGATAGCTTCGTCAGTTGTTATCCTCCGCGAATAAAGGTATCGGTTGCCTCTGTCTACAACTTGCCTACTACTGCTGATTCTTCACTTAGTATAGTTTGGATTATAAGCCCAACTACTGCAATTTTTAGCAATCAAACAAGCAGCAGCACCTATATCGATTTCACAGTAGACAGTTTTTATAGTATCGCGTATAGTGTAACAAATAGCGATGGTTGCGAGAGTTCGCAAACAATCGTATTTAATAAATGGTACGGAAAGTCTGCAAAATTTGATCTTGATACTCTCATTTGTGTATTCGACTCTATAACTGTAACAAATATGTCGCAGTCAGCAGCTTCTTATTCTTGGTCGGTGCCAAGTGGGGGAAGTTACAAGATCAGTCCCTCTTCAACTTTTTATGCCCCTACGTTCATATTTATGGATACGGGGTTATACACCATTAGGTTGCTTGCCACCAACGATGTTGGATGTGTGGATACATTCGAAAAAACTGTTCATGTAGTATTGCTGAAAGCCAATTTTTATACCGATGATACCTTGGCATATTGCGGGCCTGTTATTGTAAGTTTGTTTTATACAGGCACTACTGCCTCTATCTATTTCTGGGACTTTGGTGATGGTTCCCCACAATACACCACCACCAATAATTCTATATCGCATTTGTATGACATTCAGAATGGAATTAATTCATTCAAAGTAACTGTGAGAGCACAGAATAAGTCTGGATGCTTTGATAAAATTACAAAGGATAACTACATCACCCTTACTGGGCCAATTCCATTTTTTACTGCCAACAAAACCAAAGGTTGTGAGCCGCTTGAAGTGATTTATACTAATAAATCCCGTGGAGGAAAATATGTTTTTTTCTATGACGACAAAGGTAATTTGGATTCAAGCAATGCCTCCACATTTGTAGTAACATATATGAATAAAGATAGTGGCAACCTAAATTCATCCTATTTCCCCTATATGGTTTCAATTGATTCCTCAGGCGGCTGTGTGAAGGCAAATACGTTGAAGGACTCAGTGATCGTGTTAGCTAGACCACAAACAGCATTCACTTATTCTGATACAATTATCTGTCGAAATACAACCTTGGATTTTACGAACCTAAGTACTTACTTCACACAATTATATTGGGATGTTGATGGTGATGGTTTCGATGATGGGTCAGCTCAGAACTTTCAGCATACATACACCACAAGTGGACCTTATTATCCAGCCTTGGTTGCCGAAAATGAATTAGGCTGCTTTGATACTTTAAAGGGTAAAGAAATATTTGTGGTGCCTCCAAAAGATATTAAAATAACAGGCAATCCTATGTTATCATGCCAAGGCGATACCGTACGAATCGTGGCTCAGGTAGATTCATTGAAAGCTCTTGGACTTTTCTTTAACTGGCAATTGCTTGAAAGTGGTAATTGGATAGGCATTGGTCATGGAAATAGCATTGACTATATTGCCTCTAAACCAGGATGGTATCGTGTGATGCTTATAGTATATGACCTCGAAGGCTGTGTGGATAGTCTTCAGTATGATTCCGTATTTGGTGTAAAAGGAAATGAACCACCAATAGGCTCAAAGCTGCAAATGGTTACTGTAGAAAATGATAAACGACTACTGATAAAATGGGATAAATGCCCTTCCTTATTTTTTTCAGATTACAAATTATTTAGAAGTGCCATTGGCCAAAGTGAAAATTTAATTTTTTCTGATAGCAATGTCAATTTACTTCAATTTACGGATAGCATTTCTATCAATGTTCATGCAATGTCTTACCGTTACAAATTGATTGCTTCGGAAATATGTGTCCTGCCTAAAATATTTGAATTGCACAATAGTATTTTTTTGCAGGCTGAGAAACTTGGCTCCAATGCAGTATCCTTGAAATGGAATAGGTATCAGGCTTGGAAAGGACATGTGAGCTATACTGTGCAACGATCAAATAATGGAGGAATTGGATATAAAAGTGTTGGAAAAATAACTGACTCATTCTTTGTGGACAAACGTGTCTGCGATTCCAACTATACCTATCGCATCGTTGCCTCTGATGTGACTGGCATATTTACATCAACTAGCAATACCACAACCCTACATCCAGATTTTGTGTATTACCGAAACGCGAGTAATATTCGCTCTGTGAGTGTAGTCAACAACGACAAATTTCTAATCACTTACGATACCACTCTTTTTTCTTTCAGAAGTGAAAGATATATTGTGTTGCAAACCAATCCAAACTACAAATTCTGGTATGAGTCACGTTCGTCAATTGCTGACACTGCAATAATTAGCAAGGCAACGATTGACCGAGTAAGCCGATTTGCTGTGGTACGTGAGGATTTCTGCCATTATCTGAGCGATACAGGAATATGGGGGCACAATATTTACCTTAAAGCAAGACTCTTTGGCGACTCTGCCTACTTAAATTGGAACAGCTACCAACGACCAAAACAAGGGGTAAAAAACTACATACTACAACTGCTTGATAACAATACTGGAAGATATAAAACCCTTGCAATCCTTTCGTCCAATGATACCGATTATCTTGATGCACGTGGCCACGATCTTTTTGAAGAGAAGCTTTGTTACCGAATTGCTGCCATCACTCTTGACTACCCCAAAGATACCTCTTTCTCAAACCAAGCTTGTGTTGTGTTACCAGCCATGGTATTTATTCCCAACTCATTCACCCCCAATGATGATGGCAAAAATGATATTTTTAGGCCAGTAATTTCGTATGTCTTTGGGGTGAAACCGCAGGTAGGTGAAACGGAATATACCTTGACAATATACAACCGATGGGGCGAACAAATCTATGAGACCCATGATCCTCGTGAAGGCTGGGATGGAACCTACCTAGGTGAGGAAGTAGATTCTGGTGTATATGTTTATATTGTGAAGGCAACACCTTTCAATTTAGATTCTCCCATTGAACGAAGTGGTTGGGTGATGTTGCTGAGGTGATTAATGTTAGAACTATAAATTTTGTCCATGACTGGAATTCTTGCCTACTAATTCTCACAAATTTCCATTAATATACTCTGTCACTTTCTTTATCAAGTGGGCACGGTCGGGACCTTGCACGTTATGTTCGTGTTCGGGGTAAACAAAATAGTCGAGGTTGGTGTTTCCGTTGTCTACACAGGCTTTTACAAACTTGAGGCTATGCTCCCACAACACAGTAGGGTCGCTAGTGCCGTGTATCATCAGCAGTTTTCCTTTTAGTCCGTTAGCGTAGTTCAATAGGTTACCTTCTTTGTAGCCTCCCGGGTTTTCCTCGGGAGTATCCATATACCGTTCAGTATACATAATTTCGTACATGCCCCAGTCTATCACGGGGCCGCCACATACTCCAACCTTAAATACATCCGGGTGCTTGCACATCAGGCTGGTAGTCATCCATCCGCCAAAGCTCCAGCCATGCACTGCCATGCGGTTGGCATCCACGTAGGGCTGGCTTTTCAGCCATTCCACACCCTTCAGTTGGTCGGCTACTTCTTCTTTGCCAAGGTTGCGAAAAATGGCCTTTTCAAAAGCATCTCCACGGTTTTCGCTGCCACGGCCATCCACGGTAAACACAATATATCCTTGGTTGGCAAAAGCATAAAACCAAATATCAGCAGCACCCAGCCAAGTGTTGTTCACCAGTTGCACATGAGGGCCGTTGTAGAGGTAAACCAGTACAGGGTATTTCTTCTGTGGGTCAAAGTTGGCTGGTCTGATTTCCCTGCACCAAAGGTCGGTAACGCCATCAGCCGCTTTTATGGTAAAAAGGTTTGGCTTCGTGTTCAGGGCATAATCTCTCAACGGATTTTCGGCTTTCAAAAGAGTTTCCAGTTGCTTGCCGTTGTTGTCCACTATCTGTATCATTCGAGGCACATCCGTGCTACTCCATGTATCCACAAACCGGGTCATCTCCACATTGAATAAAGCAGTATGCGTTCCGATTTCCTTGGTAAGTTTAATCGGTTCGCCACCTGCCAAAGCAACTTTGTAGATATGCCGTTCAATAGGGCTTTGCTTAGTTGAGGCAAAATAGATATATTTGGCATCCATGCCCAGCACATCGGTCACCACCCAGTTGCCCCTTGTCAGTTGGCGGATGAGTGAGCCATCGGCATTGTATAGGTATAAGTGGTTGTATCCATCACGCTCACTCTGCCAAATAAAATGGTTTGGGTTGTTCTTCACAAACAGCATGTGGTGCAACGGCTCCGTATATTTCTCATCTGATTCTTCAAATAAAGTCTTCACGAAATTCCCCGTTGCCACATCATACTGATTGAGCCAGACATGGTTTTGAGCCCTATTCACTATGGCGATGTAAATGCTTTTCTCATCAGGACTCCAAGCTATGTTGGTCAAGTATTGTTCAGGATCTCCTATGGTTTTTATGTACCATATTTTATCGTCAGTATTTGCGTCATAGATGCCCACTGTCACCTCATGACTTCTGTCCCCTGCCATCGGGTAGCGAATATTTTCGGCTTGCGATGGTTGTTTGCCAAGTCCCACAATAGGGTAAGTGCTTACCATACTTTCGTCCATTCTATAAAATGCACAATAGTTTCCATTCGGACTCCAGAAAGTGCCTTTGCTTATTCCAAATTCATCCCGGTGGGCTGATTTGCCAAAAACCAGTCCCCCTTTCCCACTTAACATTCTTAAGGTAATGATTTCTCCTTTTAAATTTCTTCTGCTTATTGTTAACGTATCCCGTTGATTATTGCCATTAATGTATGCAATTCCATCGTCTGACAAGTCAAAGCCAGATGCTCCAGGCTTTATGTCTTCATATAGGTTTGGTAATTCAATTGTTTTGGCTACAACATTTAGTAAGTAATACTTCCCACCATAAAAAAAGCGAAACTGGTTGCCAGTTGTCCAAGTGTAAAAGGGATACCTATTAAAGGGTTTTATTTTGAAAAAATCAGAATAAATCCTATTCAAGGTATCCACATGTAAAAGAGTATCCACCTCACTTTTACCTATTTCGCGACGTACAAGCACTTCCTTCTTATCGGCTCGTTTGGCCAAATAGCTGTAATGTTTGCCGTCAGAAAGCCATTGCAGTTGGCTAAGGCGGTCGGGAGTAAGGGTTGTTTGCCTCTTCAAAACCGCCTCTTCAATAGACAGTATTTTCTGTGAATAGGAAATTTGGGATAGCCAAACAAAAAGGGCAAGCAACACGTATTTTCGCATTTGATGAAAATTTAGGACAGCGAAAGTAAGGGTGAATTTTGATAGCAATCATTCGTTTGGCTTCTTGGCACCTTCATTATTTGATAAACTGTTTAACTTATTAACGCGATTGTGTGGAGCTAAACTTAGGCTAACCCTACATAAAAATGCTTTGTCATGGATGAAGGGAATTGCGGATTTTTTAACCTTTGCAACCAGTGTATTTACACCAATTGATTCAACAAAAATTGAATGTAAGAAAATTAACAAAATAGGCTTTATACTTAACGAATAGTATCCGTAATATTGCAAATGGAACAAATAACACCAAGTAACCCATCGCCATTTTTATGAAATTACCCAAATCTTTTATTAAGCATTGCTTAGCATTAATCCTAAGCCTAAGTCTTTCTTTTGAGGGGCTTGCCCTAAGTGTCGGTCAAGTAGCAGTAACCCGAAGCACAGCCCCTTTCTTCATGTTGGACAGTAATAAACCTAATGTGGATGGTCCTCGTGCTGCACACGTAGGAATTAAAATCCGCAATACTTCGGGCGGGCAGCTGAACCAAGTGTATGTTAAACTAACGGCGTTGACAAAAACTGGTACTGCCAGTGCCAGCTTAGGTTATATAGGTACATCTGATTCTATTCAATGGATTGGAAAAATGAACTCAACAGATACAGGTATAGCCTATTTCTACATAAAATTTCCTGGCAACACAGCCTTCAACGACACAGTTAAGTTGACTGTTCAGGTTTATGATTCTGTAAGTGGAACAGTAAGTTTTCAAACTTCTATGATTCTCAGGTCATCTATAAGTTCCAATGCTGGCGGCTTGCTGGTTGCCAAGACGATTTCTACATTGCGACATATTGGCACATTGGTTACCGACACGGTTACTTACTCGTATGGAAACGTGCAAACAGGCGATGAACTTACCCTGTATCCCTGTGGTGATACCACTTTTAAAGCAGGTAGTTTTCAATTGATAAATGCTCTCGTTTTGTCGTCTGCGGTGGCAAGTGTGACTGCAGGTACGCGAAACACTTTATACTTTGTGGCTACAGCAACCACAGGAGGAAGTGGCAACCAAATAAAAATGGTGTATTACTATATTAATAAAATGGTATCTGGAGATTCAACAATTACAGCTCCTTATGCAGGTCTCACATCTGGAAATACGAATTTTAAGTATTCATCAAACTTTAGAGCAGCTGGGTTTTTCTCCTATTTTCTCTCTGCTACTGGCTCATTGAGTGTTACTAAATCAGTTAGTTCAATACATAACTACCCAGGCGACACAGTTACTTACACAGTGGCAGTAACAAATAACAATGGAGGTGCTGTCACATTCGACTATTTTCAGGATACTTTGCCTACAGGTTACACTTATGTAGCATTGGAAAGTACTTCTGATATAACAAGTGCTATTTCTTCGGAGTTGCCATCAGCAGGTAACTCAGGGGCAATAAGCTTTAGGGGGGGCTTGCCGGGTACATTCCCTTATGTGAGCTATACTGTGAATGCATCTTCAACAGTGAGCCTTAAATACAAGGTTAAGCTAAAAAATACAGCGAGTCTTGCCTCTGATCGGAATGTGGCACATATATTTTTAGGTACTACATCTGGAGGAAGTGATACCGCCTTAGCTTATGTCCATGTGCATGTCTCAGGCACCCTTTTTCGCGATACCAACGGGCTTACTGATGCTTTGGTAAATGGCACAGCCCGTGATTCTGCAGGCAGCAGTTTGGTGTATGCGTATCTGGTGAACGGCTCAAATCAGGTGATGCAACGTAGAACATTGAACAATGGCAACGGCACTTTTACTTTTGATAGTGTGCCAGCTCAAACAAACTATACCGTTAGATTGTCAAACACTGCTGCTACCATAAATCAAACAGCACCTTCAACAGCGAACCTACCTTCAACTTATGTGGCAATTGGAGAAGATTATGGAAGTGCCAATGGTGCAGGTAGTGGCAATGAAAGCGGTACTCCGGATGCAAGTATTGCGGCCAATGTTGGCACCGCACATCTTACTACCATTCAATTTGGCATTCAACAGGCTCCAACACCCACGGACACCACACTTTCCAGCCAACTAAATCCTGGTGGAACGAATGCCATAACAATTGCGACTTCCAATTTCACTGGCTCAGACCCTGACGGCAGACTGATACAATATAAATTCACCGGTTTCCCTAGCAATACTACTACTTTTAGCATTAATGGAACGAGCTATACTTCTGGAACATTTCCAGGGGCCGGCGTTACAGTGAGCAGTATTAGCTCTGTAACATTAGACCCGGTTGATGGGGCTTTAACAGCTGTTATACCTTTCAATGTGATTGACAATGCTGGCCAATCTGGACTCTCCACAGCCAATGTGAATGTGCCACTTCAACTGCTTTCGGTGAGCGGTACTTTATTCAACGATGCCAATGGCCTTGTGGACGCAACAGTGAGCGGCACTGCCATTGACCAAGCCAGCAGCACAACTATCTATGCTTACTTGGTGAATGGTAGTGGCGATGTGGTAGCAAAAGATACCTTGAACAGCGGCAACGGAACATACACCTTTAGCAATGCCGCTTATGGCAGCACCAACTACACTGTGAGAATGAGTACCAGCAATGTGAACGTGGGAGCATCAGCACCTTCGTCGGCTAGCCTGCCAAATGGCTGGGTAGCTGTGGGCGATTCCTATGGAAGCAGCAACATTGCTGGTTCGGGCAATGATTCGTCGGCCAATGGCCAAATAGAGGTAACCACCGGAACGGCAAATGTGACCGGAGTGAACTTTGGTATTGAACGCAGCAATACATCTTACGATAAAACCTATACCAACCAAAACCCGAATACAATCTATTCCAATTCGGGAAATGGGACCTACCCAAAGAAACTTGCACTGAACAATGCATCAGGCACAAGTAACACCACGGTAAATGCAAGCAGTGCTGAAATTTTGCCAGGCAAAGTATCAGCTTCTGATCCGGAAGATGGAAATTATGGTGGAAGCAGCGGTTCAAATAGTGTCCGCACCTTTGTGCTCACAAGTCTTCCTGATGCTAGCAATGATGTGCTTGTTTATTTCAATGGCTCCGAAACTATTCTTCTAATTGAAGACCCGACAGATACCGACTCTTCTTGGGCATATTGGGACGAAACTAACGAACAATACAGAATCCCAAGCTTTGATGCTTCTGAGTTGTATGTATACAGTATAAACAATGGACACGCCTCATTTAGCTTCCACTATGGGTACCTAGATTTGGCCGGACTGCTCGGCACTACTGGTATTTATTCGGTTGTGGGGTTTGGTCCGCTATCCTTACAACTAATGTCCTTTGAAAGTAAAACCAAAGGAAACAAGACCACATTGAAATGGACGACCACCAACGAGCTTGGCCTTGATCGCTATGTGTTAGAAAAATCTATGGATCTGGTTGGCTGGACAAATGTGAACGAGCAACAAGCTTTGAACAAAGGTTCAATCACAAACATCTATACATTTGACGATATTATTTCTGATGGAAACAACTATTACAGGCTACGTTCAATGGAGGAGAATGGCACGTCTGAGCTGTCAAAAATAATCAGTGTAGTAGGTAGTCATGCTGTTGCAATTTCCGTATACCCAGTTCCAGCTATTACAACATTAAACATCCTTGTTGGCGAAACTTCAACAGCCCGGGTGTATGATGCCACAGGTAAAATGGTGCTGAATGCGGGATTAGTTTTCAAAGGAAAACCAAACTCCCTGAACGTAGAGCAACTTCCGGCCGGATTTTACAGCCTTGAATTGACTACCACAGGCACTCGCAGTATACATCCGATTGAGGTTGGTTACAAATAAAAATAAAGTAAAGAAGCTAGCGAAAAAGCTAGTCCCCAAAGGGCTGGCTTCTTCTTTTTTATTTGTTATCAACAGATGGCATAAAAAAATCTTTCCAAGCTGTATTTGTGTAAAAGGGTAAATCCCTTACTTTTGCAGTCCAATTTTCGAAAAAATCATGTACGCAATCGTAGAAATAGCAGGCAAACAAATGAAAGTGCAGAAGGATCAAACCCTTTTTGTACATAGGCTGGGCAAGGAAGAAGGCAGCAGCCTTTCTTTCGACAAAGTGTTGTTGGTAGACAATGACGGCTCTATAAAAGTAGGCAACCCCACCGTAGCCGGAGCCAAGGTTCAGGCCAAAGTGCTGGTTTCAACATTGAAAGGTGATAAAGTTATCGTGTTCAAAAAGAAACGCCGCAAAGGATACCAAAAGAGCAATGGCCACCGCCAGCAGTTCAGCAAAATTCAAATAGAAAGCATCACAGGCTGATTGCTTAGTAACTATAAACTATAAACTAACAACTATAAACTAGTAAGATGGCACACAAAAAAGGCGTCGGTTCATCACGAAATGGCCGTGAATCGCACTCAAAAAGACTGGGTGTAAAAATATATGGGGGGCAAATGGCCTCAGCCGGAAACATCATCGTGCGTCAGCGTGGCACTAAACATCACCCTGGGCAACATGTTGGTATAGGTAAGGATCATACGTTGTTTGCCTTAATAGATGGTACGGTAAATTTCAAAAAGAAAGCGGATGACCGCAGCTTCGTTTCCATTCTCCCAAACTGATTATTTCATTAAAATTTTAATCCCGACTTCGTAAGAGGCCGGGATTTTTTGTTGGGTTAAATGTGAACGCAGAGGCACAACCTGTCCTGCTAGAGTGGGAACCCTTCTTAACATTGGGAAGTTCCAAGTCATCCTTCGGAAGACTTGAATCAGCAGGGGATTATTGAGTTATTATGAATTCAATTGCTGAAATTTGTTTAAGTTTTGGTTGCGAAAACCCGCCTGCTTACTCATGCCACTACTCAAATGTTCAGGATGATTTTCAGTCGAAAAACAACAAGGCCAGTCTCAAAACAAGAGCATTCTTTCTTTTTAGTCAGTTTTACATTAACACTCTTACTTACCTGTTTGTTTCTGAGCCGTTGTGGAAAAGCTATGGATAACGACAGCCAATAACCTATATTTCCCTTTGAAGATGGAAATACCTCCATTGGTTAATCGGGGCTTTATTTGCTGAAATTCATAGCCTTAGTTTGCTTTCCTAACCCTTTAACAAAAACTAAAAACAATGAACACGAAAACCTTAATCTCGGGCCTCATTGGAGGCATTGCATTCTTCCTTCTAGGTTACCTCATCTACGGTATGGTGCTGATGGGTATGATGGAAGAACACTGTAGTCAGGCTATGAAAGATATGAGCCGAAAAGAAGCTGATTTTGTGTGGTGGGCTTTGATAGTAAGCAACCTACTTGGAGGCTATCTCTTGGCTTTGATATTTTCTTGGTCGAACACCAATTCGATGAGCAGCGGAATGAGCAGAGGAGCTATGGTCGGCCTTCTAATGGCATTGATGATGGATCTTCAATTCTACTCTATGACCACCATGTACTCAGATACCACAATTATTTGGATAGATGCCGCTGCCAATGTAGTTATGTGCGGCTTAGTTGGAGCCATCATTGGCTGGTGGAATGGACGAGGAGCTAAACCAGCAGCAGCTTAATTATATATTCGTTAATCGTTTTCAGTTTGGCTCAAACTATACTGAATTATAGAAAAGGGCAGCCGTTGGGTTGCCTTTTTTTTGTTTTTAGCTAATTCGAGTTGCAAAGAGGCTTGGGTAAGGATATTAGTAGGATTGGAAAAGGTTGTAATGATTGGTTCACCAATGGAGATGTCGGCCTGCCAAGATGGGTTGGAGAATGTGGCACCAGCAGTGTTAAGCACATACGGGGTAGGGGCTTGGGCAAATGCTGTAGTTGGTGATAACACTAGAACACAGGCAGCAATAATGAAAGTAGAGAGGTATTTCATGGATTTGGCTTACAATATTAGGAAGTAATTTACCACAATTCGTTAAGTGGTTGGCGGAAACGACAAACCACAGGCAAAATCCCACGGCGGCCACAAAGCGACAAAGTGCCACCCTCTCGCTTCGGAGAGGGAATGGTGAGGCCATCTGACAATAACGCAAGGCAAAAACAAATCTTCAAATCTCCAAATTGGCTCATCTCCAAATCAGCGTAATTTTGCAGCCCTCCCGATAGCTATCGGGATACAACAATTCTTATGAACGGACATTTCAAAATACCCACCCCTGTCAACGAACCAATAACCACATTTGCACCCGGCACACCAGAGCGAGCAGCCCTCAAAGCTGCATTGGTCGAAGCCCGCAACCATGTGGAAGACATACCAATGTACATCGGAGCAAATGAGGTTCGCACAGGTAAAACCAAAGACCTTTTCCCGCCGCACGATACCGCCCACCAGATAGGCACTTGCCACCGGGGCGACAAAACCCATGTGCAGCAGGCCATTGATGCGGCCCTTGCAGCCAAACCAGCTTGGGAAGCCATGCCTTGGGAGCAACGTGCCGCTATTTTTCTAAAAGCTGCTGAATTGATGGCAGGGCCTTACCGTTACAAATTGTTGGCTGCAACCATGCTTGCCCAAAGCAAAAATGCGTTTCAAGCGGAAATAGATGCAGCTTGCGAAATGATCGATTTCCTGCGATTTAATGTGGCTTTTATGAGTGAGATATACAACGAACAACCACAGAGCAGCAAAGGCATTTGGAACCGCCTAGAATACCGCCCGCTGGAAGGTTTTGTGTTCGCGTTGACCCCTTTCAACTTCACGGCCATAGCGGGCAATTTGCCAAGTTCAGCCGCCATGATGGGCAATGTGGTGGTATGGAAACCAGCCGACACCCAGATATATTCAGCCAATGTGCTGATGCAGATTTTTCGTGAGGCGGGAGTGCCTGATGGGGTTATCAACTTGGTTTTTGCCAGTGGTCAGGATATGGGTGATGTTATCTTTAAACACCCGCAGTTTGCCGGTATACATTTCACGGGCAGCACAGGAGTGTTTCAAAACATTTGGAAAGAGATTGGCAACAATATCCACTTGTATAAATCATACCCCCGCATTGTAGGCGAAACAGGTGGCAAAGACTTCATCATCGCCCATGAAAGTGCCCAGCCTGAGGTGCTGAAAACAGCTATCATTCGTGGGGGGTATGAATACCAGGGGCAGAAATGCTCGGCTGCTTCGAGGGTGTATGTTCCATCAAAATTGTGGGCAACAATAAAGGATGATTTGGTAGCCCAAATAAAAGCCCTAAAAACCGGACCAGTGGAAGACTTCACCAATTTTGTGAATGCGGTCATCAATGAAGCCTCTTTCAACAAACTGAAAAAGTATATTGACGAAGCCAAAGCCGACCCAACGGTTCAAGTGTTGGCAGGCGGCAACTGCGATAAATCCCAAGGCTATTTCATTGAACCAACACTGATTCTGACCAGCAATCCGATGTCGGTGACCATGTGCGAAGAATTGTTTGGTCCAGTGCTTACAGTATATGTTTACAATGAAAGCGATTGGGAGCAAACACTAAAATTGGTTGATAGCACTTCACCATATGCATTGACTGGGGCTGTGTTGGCTCAAGACCGTTACGCCATCACCCAAGCAACGGAAGCCTTGCGAAATAGTGCTGGCAACTTCTATATCAACGACAAACCTACTGGTGCAGTAGTCGGTCAGCAGCCATTTGGAGGTGGCAGAGCAAGTGGAACAAATGACAAAGCTGGTGCAAAGGTGAATCTACTCCGCTGGTGCAGCATGAGGACAATTAAAGAAACGTTTACGCCGCCTTCAAATTATATGTATCCGAATTTTTTGGAGCAATAGCCTTTGCTATTTCATTGTCAACATACCCTGCCAAAAATCATGTTTTGCAAATGGCCTTTCGGATAGTATACTTGCTTACCTTTGCCGCTTAATTAATTGTTTTGAAAGATTTTGAATCACTGGGGCTAAACCCCGAATTGTTGAAGGCCATTGCAGAAATGGGCTTCGAAACACCTACTCCTATCCAGTCGGCTATCATACCGAAATTTATTACTGGAGACCGCGACCTTATTGGCCTCGCACAAACAGGAACAGGCAAAACCGCCGCTTATGGACTTCCGCTGCTCGAGCTCGTTGACAGTAGCGAGTACCATACACAAGCTGTTGTGCTTTGCCCTACACGTGAACTTTGCGTACAGATTACGAAAGATCTGACAGCGTATTCCAAGAATATGTCAAACACGTATATCGTGGCTGTGTATGGCGGAGCAAGCATCCAAGGGCAAATGAAAGACTTGAAACGTGGGGCACACATCATTGTTGCCACACCTGGTCGTATCATGGATTTGATGGAACGTAAAGCTGTTAACCTATCGAAGGTTAAATATGCTGTGTTGGATGAAGCCGATGAAATGCTAAAAATGGGCTTCCGTGAAGACATTGAGCATATCCTTGGGTTTACACCAAAAGACAAACGCACCTGCCTGTTCAGTGCTACCATGCCCCGTGAGGTGAAACAGATAGTGAACAACTATTTGAACAACCCTGAGGAGATAAAAATGGCAGCTACGCAAACCACTGCCGAAAATCTGGAGCATGAATACGCTCTCGTGATGGCAAAGGATAAATATGCTGCCTTGAAACGAGTGCTTGACCACAACCCTGATTTCTACGGGATGGTGTTTTGCACCACCAAAATTGAAACCCAAGACATCAGTGACAAACTGATTCGTGATGGATACCGTGCCGATTGTCTACATGGTGACCTAAGCCAAAGCCAGCGGGAGAAGACATTGAACAAATTCCGTCATCGTGGCATACAAGTGATGCTGGCTACTGACGTGGCTGCTCGTGGTATTGATGTGGAGGGATTGACACATGTTATACATTATCATTTGCCAGATGAGTATGAAAACTACACCCACCGCAGCGGACGTACAGCCCGTGCTGGCAAAAGCGGAGTTTCATTTTCTTTGTTGAATGTAAAAGAATTTTTTAAGCTGAGGCATATCGAAAAACTGACAGGCATCCGCTTCAAGCAAGTGATGATCCCCAGTCCTGCCGAGGTTCGTAACAAGAAACTGTTGGTAGCTGTGGATAGGATTCGCAACACAGAAGTGGACGAAAGCCGCTTTGATGCTGAAGTTAAACAAGCTGTGGAATTGTTGAAAGAGTTGGATCATGACGCCTTGGTGAATAAAATCATGGCCTTCGAATTGGAACGTTTCAGTGCTGAATACCTGAATAGCCCCGATTTGAACGTGGACAAAAACGGTACTGGAGGTGGCAGCGGCTACGATGTGCTTCACGCCAAAATGTTTGTGAGCCTTGGCAAAAAAGACGGGTTCGATAGCCAATCGATGAAAGAGTTTGTAGCTGAGAATTGCGGCCTAACAGTGAAAGATATTCTGTTTGCTGATATTGGTGGCGTATATTCTTTCGTAAAAGTGAAAGACGAACATGCCGACAAAGTATTGAATGCATTGAATGGAGGCACCTATAATGGTCGCCCAGTACGCATAGAAAAAACCGAAGAACGTGGTGGTGGTGGTGGCGGAGGAGGATACCGTGGCAAAGGCAAATCATCATTCGCTGACCGCAAAGGCCGCGATGGCGGTGGCGGCTATCAAGGTAGAGGTGACCGAGGTGGCGACAGAGGCGGCTACGGTGGCAAAAAATCGTATGGCGGTGGTGGCGATAGAGGTGGCTCGCGTGATGGTGGTGGAGGCTGGGGAGGCAATAAGAAAAAATGGTAACGGCGGGATAGCCTTATTATCCTTAGACCTTAATCATGTGAAGGCATTTGCGGTGGTATTATCGATGACCTTTTAGGTCATCATGACAAAATAAGCTTTTTCTGTCATGCTGAGGAACGAAGCATCAGCATTTTCTTTACGGTCGAATAAGTGATTTCAAACACCTGACCCCAAACTTCAAACATTTTTCTATGAAGATTATATGCATAGGCCGAAATTACAGCGAACATGCCAAAGAACTTGGCAATGCTATCCCTGAAGCCCCTATACTTTTTATCAAACCTGACTCTGCCCACATCCGCCCGGGTTATCATTTTTATTATCCTGCATTTAGCAATGACGTACACCACGAACTTGAGTTGGTGTTGAAAATCCAAACGATGGGCAAGAATATCCCAAAGCAGTTTGCACACAAATATTATGACGAAATTGGTCTTGGAATTGACTTCACCGCCCGTGATGTGCAAGCTGAGCTCAAGCAAAAGGGACTGCCTTGGGAAAAAGCCAAAGCCTTTGATGGCTCTGCCGCAATGGGACATTTCGTAACTAAAAAAGAGCTTGGCGATTTGAATGCCATACAGTTTCATTTGGATGTGAATGGTGAAACAAGACAACGCGGCAACTCTGCCAACATGCTCAATAAGTTTGATTATTTAATAAGTTACATTTCTAATTTCTTCACGCTAAAGAAAGGGGACCTTATTTTCACCGGAACTCCTGCAGGGGTTGGCCCAGTAGAAATTGGAGATAGACTCGAAGGATATATTGGTGATAGCAAGTTGTTGGAGGTCGTCGTAAAATGATTTTGAAAATGAGCCAATTTGGAGATTTGAAAATGCAAGCAATGTCAATTAATCCAAATTGGAAAAGGAAGCTATTTATTTTATTTCTTCTCACCTTTAAATTACCAAATCTTCAAATCAATACATCGGCTCAGTATTTCCGCAACCCCATTGACAGCCCCATGTACCTCAGTGGCAACTTCTGCCAGATACGCGACGGGCATTTTCATTATGGGTTGGATATACCCACCAACAACACCGAAGGCTGGCCAATTAGGGCGGTGGCCGATGGTTTTGTAAGCCGCATTTTTGTTGCAAGCTATGGTTATGGCAAAGCATTGTTCATCACACACCCAAATGGTTTTACAAGTGTTTATGCTCACCTGCGAAACTTCAACGAGAAGTTGGATGATTATACCCTTGCCCAACACTACAAACGCCAAAGAAATTCCTTGGATATATTCCCACAAAAGAACTTATTCAAAGTAAAAAAGGGCGACATCGTCGCATACAGCGGCAATAGTGGTGGAAGTACAGGGCCACATCTACATTTTGAAATACGGAATGGCAAGAATGAATTGCTAAACCCACAGTACTTCTTGGATGTGCCTGATACAATACCGCCTGTAATTGGAAAAATAAATGTAAGGTGGAATAAGAATTTTTTATGCTTCGAAGCTGATACTTCCTTATCGGACACTTTTTATATTCAATCTGGGAAAATAAAAATTGAAGCTGAAATATATGATAAACTGGTTTTTCCTCATAACAAGATGAACGTAAAAAAATATTCACTGTATATAAATAATGAAAAATATTTTGAATGTATTTTCGATAAATATTCATTTAATGAAAACAAATTTGTGAACCTGCATTTTGACTATGATTATTATTGGAATAATGGAGTTCGATTGCAAAAACTATTTACTGAAATACTCAACAGATGCGGGTTTTACAAGAATGAAAAGGAAATATTCTTGAAAGAAAATGAATTGCTAAAATGTGAAATCATTGCAGAAGATTATAAAAATAATATTGCAAGAAAAACTATTTTTTTACGAGGAAGAAATGGAGTAGCAGGAAAAGGCAGACTAACTCTTTCAAATGATCAAAAAATAATACCTAATAGAAAAAATGTTATTTTTTCACCTGAAAAAAATGTTAAGATTGAAATTCCCTTAGGTGTGTTCAACGATACTACTGATATAATTGTGCTAAAAAATTCATTGTATTTTAACACCTACATCTTTGTCGCAAACGACTTTTATCAACCCTTTTTAATTCCACCTACACTATATATAAAAAATGAAAAAAAATTATTTGTGAGTGATAGTTCAAAATTACTAATCGCTATTCAAACCACTGACAGCACTTTATCTCCGCTTGGTGGCACGTATGAAAACGGGTGGGTAAAAACAAAAATTTTCTTACCTGGTGAATATATAATTACAGCAGATACAATTCCCCCCACAATCCAACAAGACTCCACCACCACTACCTACCTTTCCTTCAAAATAGTTGACGACCTCACAGGCATCGGCTATTACAAAGCTACGATTGACGGTAAGTTTGCCTTGGTTTGCTACGATTCAAAAGCTGGAAAAATTCATTTCAAGAAAGATAGATTTACACCAAAGGGCAAACATGAATTTAAGTTGGTAGTAGGCGATAAGAAAGAGAATTATGCAACGTGGGAAGGGGAAATAGAGTTATGATTTGGAGATGTGATGATGTGATGATGTGGAGATGCTCAAGTTCACGAACTTGTTGGAAAAAACATATCATATTATTTGCCATTATCTTCAAATTTCCAAATCTTCAAATCGGTTTGTCAGCTCAAAGCTATACAACAAACTATTTCCGCAGCCCAATAGATAGCCCCATTTATTTAAGTGGAAATTTCTGTACGCTCCGCAATGAGCACTTTCATTATGGCATTGATATCACCACGTATGAAAGGGAAGGAATGCCTGTGCTGGCTGCGGCAGATGGCTATGTGAGTCGAATCAAGGTATGGCCTTATGGATATGGAAAGGCAATATACATTGACCACCCTAATGGCTTCACAACGGTGTATGCCCACTTGAACCGGTTCAATGATTTTGTAGGCAAAGCAGTGAAGGATACACAATACAAAAAGGAAAGTTTTGAAGTAGAGTTTTTTCCTGAGCCAGGTGCATGGCCAGTAAAAAAAGGTGAGCTGATAGCTTACAGCGGCAACAGCGGTGGCAGTAGTGGCCCACATATCCATTTTGAGATACGCCATACCAAGACGGAAGAAATTATCAATCCGCTTTTGTTTGGACTGAAAGTATTGGATACTATAAAGCCAGAGATAAAAAATGTGGCACTGGTACATTTTGACTATGGACAACCATTCATACACAAAGTATTTACAGACACTTTGGATAGTGACACAATTGATTTTCCTGTTGGTGAAACGGGGGTGGAGGCTATCATCAATGATTATACAACTTTTAGGGCTATTATTTTCAATGCCTACAACATAAGGCTTTTAATAAATTATAGTGAATTAGTTTACAATTGTGCATTCGAGCGATTCCCGTTTGATAAAGCAAAGCAAATAAATAAGCATATTGATTATGATACATACTGGGACTATGGTTTGCGTTACCAAAAATTATGGATAGACAGTGGAAACACTCTTGGCTTTTACAAAAGTGGAATAGGAAATGGTAAGTTTATGCTTGACACTGGGGTGATTCTACCAGTTATTATTGGAGCAGCAGATGTTGGATATGGTAATGTTGAAAAAACCTTTTACCTCCGTGGCATTCCAGATACATTTTCGTGGATAAAAAAAGAACGGATAGTACCACCATTTCGTGTAGGAAAAATTGATTTCAGTCCTCCAACCATCAAACCAACCAACATCAACAAAAAAGTAAAAGTAAAAGGCGACTTCATTAACTTTGAAATCAAAGACAAACTCAGCGGCATTGGCAGCTACCGTGGCACACTGGATGGCAAATGGGTACTGATGGATTACGATGCCAAGAACGATTGGCTAACATACATATTTGATGAAAACACTCCCAAAGGAAAACTCCTGTTTCACCTAGTTGTTAAAGACAAAAAGGACAATATGACTGTGTGGAAGAAAGTGATACTAATACCATGAAACTAGTTTGTCGGTGTGAGTTTATCGAACGCACGGTTCTCATTTGTCAATGCTTCGATTAAACTCTGACTGACAGATAAACCATCAAAAAACAATGCTCAAAGAAGGACAAAAAGCCCCCGCATTCACTGCACCAGACCAATCTGGCAAAATTGTTTCGCTGGAAGATTATGCTGGTAAGAAACTGGTATTATACTTTTACCCACAAGACAATACACCGACCTGTACCGACGAAGCATGTAACCTGAGGGATAACTATAAAACTCTAATGAAACAGGGTTACCATATTCTTGGAGTCAGTCCTGACTCCCCCAAAAAGCACACAAACTTTATAAAGAAATATAGCCTACCTTTTAGCCTACTTGCCGATGAGGATCTAAAATTGAGTAAAGCCTACAATGTTTGGGCACTCAAAACCTTGTTCGGGCGTGAATACATGGGAGTGCTTCGCACCACCTTCATCATTGATGAGCAGGGAGAAATTGAAAAAGTGATTTCGAAAGTAAAATCGAAAGAACATAGCAGTCAGATATTAGACTGAGAAATTACAGATACTTCTTCTTCAATACATACGAAACAAGGAAATTCTTCATCTTTTCAGGTTTAACCTTTTTCAAGACCACATCACTTTCCATACTATCCGTTTCCGTGTACATGAGGCAAATTTTGGGTGCAGCTCCTTTCAGAATAATATCGGCTAGTGGCTTACCATTAGGATAGAAAAACCAGTAGCGTGTCACTGAGTCACCATCCACTACTTCCTTGCGTTCCCATATAAAACCGATCAATTTCTTTTCTTGATAAATGGCCGAATCCTTCACTTCAACATCAGCTTTAAGGTTGCGGGTCACCTTGATAGGTTCTAGATCGTTTTTGTAAGAAAAGATAAACTTGATTTGGGCTTGAAGGTTGCCGAAGCTAAAGGTCAGCAGAGCAATGAGTAGGATACGGTTCATAAATATTTGTTTTTGATGTAGTATTGAATAAAATATAGTTTCAGTTCGTTCTTGTTTAGGCTGGGATTAATAGGCACTTTGATTTCTTTGCCATCGATTCGCTAGAATGCATCGACCGCAATATGGTTAGGTCATTTACGAATACATCTCCTATAGGCTTGCCGTTCAACTTGGAGATGACAAATTTCCGTTGGATAGTATCGCCGGCCTGCCATTCAGAAATCTTGCCAATCTCAACATCATCTCCCAAAATGAGGGAATCTTTCACAATGCGGATGTCTTTGCTCATGTTGCTTTTGACTAACTTGAATAGGGTGATTTCGTGAGCTTTTAAATGTCAACTAATTGACCACATGCAATTTCGACCGCAAAATAGAAACATCAAGAAAAATACGAATGAAGTTTAATTTTTTATGATTTCAAATGTTTTGGCAAAATTAATGGATAGAATGCTTAACAATTCCCTACTTGCCTTTTATTTTGTGCCATGAAATCTTTTGACCGCACAGTACTCGTTTTCCACCTCACTATGATGATACTTTACATAGGCCTCGGCATCATGTTCCTAACTTACGACCCGAATCCAATTGGAATTCCTGAACCCTATAGCACCGTGCTTGGCTATGTAATGATTCTCTATGGAACCTTTCGAGGGGCAAGAGCAGGTAGGCATTTATTTGTAAAATGATTGTCACAAACTCCGGTTTGAGTAGCTATTCAGTAGGAAATTTCGTTACCAAAAATATGAAACTAGAATTTACTTTAGCGGCTTGCTTAGCTGTGTTGTTTTTTGCTTGTAAAAATAGCGGCCACACATCCGAGAATACCGACACACCAACTAGTGGAAGCATCACCATTGGCTGCGACCCCACCCTTGAGCCACTTGCCCGTGCAGAGATACAGGCTTTCAACGTGCTGTATCCTAAAGCTGATATTCAAATAAAGCTACTAAATGAAAACGAAGCTTTCAATGCCCTGTTGGTAGATAGTGTGAGGCTCATCATAGCTGCAAGGGATGTGACCGCAGATGAAAAAAAGCAATTTGACCAAAAACAACAAGTAGTGAAGAGTAGACCTATTGCCCGCGATGGCATTGCATTTATTACCCATACCACCATGCCTGACAAAATAAAATATACTGACCTACTAAGCATCATCTCGGGTAAAATGCAGTTTTGGAATCAGTTGGACAAAAGCCTTCCAGCTAAAGAAATCCAACTAGTATTTGATGACTCGAAGTCGAGTACGGTACTGAATGTAGCAAGTAGAACGGCCGGAGAAATTGGCAAAAATGTTTCAGCATTTAATAGTAACCAAAAGGTGATAGACTATGTGAAGGAAAACATTTCAGCTATCGGTATCATTGGCCTTTCGTGGATTTCTGACGGGCAAGACCAAACCACTGGAAGTTTCATAAAAAATATACATGTGATGGGCATAGACCCAGGCGATACTTGCGAGTTTGGCGGAACCTATTACAAACCTTTTCAAGCGTATCTGCTCAAACGCATTTACCCATTTTACCGTGATGTACATGCCATTGTGAACGAGCCAAGGAATGGATTGGGCAATGCTTTTGTTGCATTTTTGGCCAACCAAACCGGGCAAACAGTGGTACAACAAAAAGGGCTTCTGCCGCTTGCACAAAGGGCTTGGATTCGCCCAGTGGAAATCAAAAAATAATTGGAACAGCTATTGACAATACCCAACCGAATTTTAAGAACAATATGAAACGTACCTTTCTCCTTTTGCCTATCATTCTCTTTTCGATGGCATCACAAAACCTAACTGCACAAACGGCAGCTGACGGTCTACGCCAGCTAGATGCTATGCAGTATGGCAATGCCAAAAATACCTTTGCCAACCTGCAAACAGAAGAGCCAAACAATGTAGATTACTTTTATTATCTGGGTGAAATATCCCGATTGATAGACGACCCCGCAGCTGCTAAAGCTCAGTTTGAAGCCGGCCTGACCAAGAACCCTAACAATGCACTTTGCATGATTGGCCTCGGCAAATTGGAACTTGACAACAAAAACTTGGAGGCCGCCAAAGTGCATTTCAACAAAGCACTGGAATTGACCAAAACCAAGAATGCACAAGTTTTGCTCTTCGTTGGCCAGTCATTGATATCTGCTGATGTGAAGGACCTGGACATGGCTGAACCCTTGCTAAAAAAAGCCAGCGAATTAGACAAAAAGAACCCCGAAGTATTCCTGGCTCTTGGCGATTTGTATTCTGAAAGGAACGACGCCCAACTGCCTATCAAAAACTATGAAGAAGCCTTACGAATTAACGACAAATACGCCAAAGCCTATATGAAAAAAGGCTTGCTGTTTGCCCGTGCTAGGACTCAGGAAGCCTACCAGACTGCCGTGGAAACCACTCAGAAGGGTATAGAAGTTGACCCCGACTACGCTCCGCTTTACGCACAGATGGCCGAAATTTATAGCCTAAGCAAACGCTACGAAAAAGCCAAGGAAAACTATGTAAAATACCTGAGCATGGTGAACAACGACTTGTATGCCCGTGTGCGTTATGCTTCCTTTCTTTACCTCAGCAAGGACTTTGCAAAATGCGTGGAAGAAATAAACGCCATTCAAGTGGTGGACAGTAGCCGAATTTTTCTTTACAGGCTACTAGGTTGCTCCTACTATGAAACAGGAGATTACCCAAACGCCCTCAAAAACTTGGACCAGTTTTTTGAGAAACAAAAAGACCCTAAGAAAATAATAGCCGACGACTACCGCTACAATGCCATGACCTTAAGCAAAAGCGGCAAAGACTCACTGGCCGCTGAAACCTACAAAAAGCTTATAAACATGGACCCTTCCAAGTCAGACTATTGGGTAGAAGTTGGCAACATATATATAAAAATGAAGAAGTATCGGGAGGCAATCCAAGCCTTCAAAGCCCACTCTGCAATAAAGGAAAATGTGAACGATTATTTCTCCATTGGCAAAGCCTATTACAACATGACCAAACAAGACAGCACTTGTCATGATTCTGCCATTGCAGCCTTCAAAAAAGTAACCGAGATGAAAGCCGAATGGCCAGTTGGATACTACTGGCTGGCCAATGCCACCTTTAGCAAAGAGGCCAAAAAGAACCTGAAAGACGTGAGTGGTGATGTGAAAGACATCTACGAAAAATTTATTGGCATGGCCAAGGCCGATAGTGTGAAATACAAGCGGGAACTGGTGCCCAGTTTCAACTACTTGGGCAACTACTACTATGAAAAAAAGAAACTGCCCGAAGCTACAGCAGCCTGCAAAAGCCTCCTAGCCCTCGACCCAGAAAACAAAAACGGTCTCAGCTTGAAAAAGGCATTGAAGTTTTAGGGTAAAACCTACATTTGCCTTGAAAATGAGGCATGGAGGAGAGCAATTCAGGTTTAAGAACTTCGTGGTGCAGCACGACCGCTGTGCCATGCGGGTAAGCACAGACGCCATTTTGCTTGGGTCATTGATAGCCCATTGGCTTAGCTCTTACGATGGGAAGAAAAAAGTACTGGATGTAGGCACAGGCTGCGGCATTCTGTCGCTGATGCTGGCTCAAGAAAGCGGAGCTGAGATAACTGCTCTTGAAATTGACAAAGAAGCAGCTGTGCAAGCATCAGAAAATTTTGAGCACTCAAATTGGCAGGGCAGAATTCACAGCCTTCACAAATCATTTCAGGAATATATGGTATCGGGGGAACAGCACTCGTATGATTCCATCGTGTCTAACCCCCCTTTCTTTCCAACCCCACACCCAGTAAAACAACAAACGAACACAGAGCGACACAGGGCTGTGGCCAGATTTGAGGACTCCTTACCTTTTCCGGTGTTGATTGATGGTGTGGTAAAACTATTGAAGTCAACAGGCTGCTTCACAGTGATAGTGCCTTATGCACGGGCTGTTGAGTTCACTGGACTGGCGGGGGCAAACGGACTTTTTCTTTTCAATCAGATGGATATAATATACAAAGAACGAAAGCCTATAGGCAGGTCGGTGCTTCGGTTTGCAAAGCAGCTGGTGCCGTTCAGCTATGAAAGCCTAACTTTGCATGATATTAATGGCAAGCACACACGTGAATTTGCAGCCCTTACTCGCAAATTTTATTTATGAGCCTCAAACAAATAAGCCTCAACCTACATGGCCACAATCGCTGGGCAAATGAAAAGTTACTTACAGCAATTCCATCGGGCATCGAAGACCTTGAATTTGTGAGCAGTTTTACAAGTATTCGCAAAACAGCCTACCATATATGGGATGCTGACTGGTATTGGTTGATGCGGCTCCACGGAAATGATGTTTCCTTTTGTCCGCCAAGTGGAATTTTTGAGGGCACTTTTTTAGAAGGGATTCAGAAACTCTTGATGAAGGAAGATGAAATTTTGGTTTTCCTTGAGTCGCAAGACGAGGCTTATTTCAACACCGCACTCACCTATAAAAATACCAAAGAAGATGAGTTTACCCACACAATTTTCAATGTATTGCAACACCTGGCTATGCATAGTATGTTTCATCGTGGTCAGTTAGTTACGCTTTTAAGGCAAGTAGGAGCTACGGAAATTCCGGCAACAGATCTAATTGTCTATTTCAGGGAGGGCAATTGATATATGCAAAAGCACGGAATAATACCAAGCAGGGCAGTGTATGTAGATACCAACACTGGAAAAGAGCTCTCTCACGAAAACTACCTGAAACACAGTGGCGAACTTGACCTGAAGGCGATTTGTGTGTTTGCAGCTACCGGTTTTTTTCTTGATGAAGACACTCATTATGAAAGTGTTAAAGCCTTAAAGCCAGCTACTGAATTTGAACGAAAATCGGATGGAAATATTGAGGTAGGAAAAACTTATTTTGACTGGCATTATAGTCCTCGGGAACTTACGTTGAAGCAAGCTACGGAAGAATTCACAGCCTTGTTTCATCGCATTTGTGGTGAGCAATCCAAAGGTACTTCTATTATACTTCCGCTCTCGGGTGGTCTAGATAGCAGAACGCTTGCTGCTGCATTGAAAAATCATTCAGACATTCAATCTTATTCGTATGAATACGAAGGTGGTGAGCCAGAAACTAAGTTCAGTGAAGAGATAGCTAACGCCGAAAATTTTCCATTTACTGGTTTTAAGATTGAGAAAGGATATTTGTGGAATGTAATAGAGGAACTTGGTCGAATAAACCTCTGCTGTTCCGAATTCACCCACCCAAGGCAGATGGCACATATAAACCAGACGAGCAAGATGGGCGAAACCTTTATGCTTGGGCACTGGGGTGATGTATTGTTTGATGGCATGGGAGTGACCGATAAACTTGGCTTTGAGGAGCAGGTGAATATACTTTATAAGAAAGTACTGAAAAAGGGTGGTGCTGAACTTGGTAAAGCACTTTGGCAACAATGGAGTATCGCGGGCAACTTTGACCAATACTTGAAGGAACGGATTTCGGGACTGCACCAAAATATTAAAATAGAAAATGCGAATGCGAAGGTGCGTGCCTTTAAAAGCCTTTATTGGGCTCCCCGATGGACAAGCAGCAATCTCACTATTTTCAATAAATTCAATCAAATAGCACTACCATATTATCACGATGAAATGTGCAAGTTTATATGTACTGTTCCAGAACACCTATTGGTAGATAGGCAAGTTCAAATTGAATACTTAAAAAAGCATGCTCCTGAATTAGCGAGGATAAAGCGGCAAGGCTTCGGACTTGATTTGTATAACTTTCAGGATTTTCATAAATGGCATAAGCTACCAAATAGAATTGGGTTGAAGGTATCAAGGATACTTAGTGGAAGTACTAAAATAAAACGAAATTATGAATTGCAGTTTATAGGCACTGAAAACGAGTCACACCTTAAAAAATATATTCAACATCCATCTTTCACTTCATGGGTTGATAAGACAATTGTGGAGTCCATTTATGAAAAATTCAATATCAATCAAGTTGGGTATTCCCATCCACTTAGTGTGTTGCTCACACTTTCAGTGTTCCATAAATTAAAAACGAATTGATGGCAAAACCAAAGAAAATAGGCATTGTAGTAAGTATGATTCCGGCGTATTCAGAAACCTTTTTAATAAGTAAAATTAAAGGGTTGCAACAAAGCGGATTCGATGTAACTGTATTTTCGAACCATAGAAGCAAGCAACGTTTCTTTTTCAAACATGTAGGAGCTTATCCTTCTGGCGGCATTGCTTTAGTATTTTGGTTTCCGTTTGTGCTTTTGGGATTGTGCTTTTTTAGGTTTTCTTATGTGAAAAAATTTATGGAAATTGCTCAAGGTGAAGGGGGCCGTCTTATTAAAAACATAAAGAAACTATATGCCAATGCCCACATATTGCAGACACCAGTTCAACACCTTCACTTTAGTTTTACAGCTGTGGCAGCAGAAAGGCCATATACAGCTGCTGCAATTGGAGCCAAAATGACTACAAGTTTTAGAGGGTTTGATATTGAACTTGCCCCATTGAAAGAACCAGGAATCTATACTAATCTTTGGAAATTTATTGATGAGGTACACACTATCTCCGACGACTTAGTTCGTACCGCTATTTCCATTGGGATGCCTGAAAATATAAACATCATCAAAATTGTCCCTGCTTTGGATATTCAAAAGTTTAATCTAAAACCAAGCGTCTCAACTATGCGTCCTCTTGTGAGAATAGTGAGTACGGGCCGACTTACTTGGCAAAAGGGGTTTATTTACAGTATAGAAGCTATGAAAATATTAAACCAACATAGGATTGATTTTTTGTATGAAATCATAGGTGATGGGAGGCAGCAGGAAGAACTGAAATATCAAATACACCAAAACGGCCTTGACGACAAAGTGAAACTGCTAGGGAAACTTTCGCACGAAGAAACAAAAAAACGATTGAGCCAATCCGACATTTACATACAACCTAGTATTCAGGAAGGATTTTGCAATGCGGCCCTTGAAGCTCAAGCCATAGGGCTTCTCACCATTGTTTCTGATGCAGGTGGCCTACCCGAGAATGTACTCAATGGACAAACAGGATGGGTCGTTCCTGCCCGAAGCCCCGAAGCACTTTCAACCAAGATATTGGATATACTTACTATGAAACAACCCGAAAAGGAAAACATTGTTAAGAATGCACGAATGCGAATTGAAACTGAGTTTTCTCTTGAAATACAAAACATAGCATTTGCTCAATTTTTTTCCTGATGAATAAAAACATCAACATACAAGATTGGGGACTAATTGCCTATAAAGAAGCCTGGGACAAACAGGAAGCCCTGTTTGCCGAAACAGTTTCTATTAAACTGGAGAATCGCAATGAACTACGAACTAAAAACGATGAAGTAGTAACCAATAACTTCCTTATATTCTGTCAACATCCTCACGTATATACTTTGGGCAAGAGTGGCGACAAGACCAACTTGCTTATACCCGATTCCATGATGAAAGAGAAGGACATTTCCTATTTCCCAATCAATAGAGGAGGTGACATTACTTACCACGGGCCTGGGCAGTTAGTGGGGTATCTCATTTTTGATTTGGATAATTTCTTTACCGATATTCATAAGTTCCTTCGCTACTTGGAGGAAGCAATCATCCTAACTTTGGCCGAATACAATATCAAAGCAGGAAGAATTGCTGGCCTCACTGGTGTTTGGCTCGACCTGGACCATCCGGCGAAGTCTAGAAAAATATGTGCCATGGGCATTCGTGCAAGTCGCTGGGTTACCATGCACGGCTTTGCGTTGAATATAAACACTGATCTGAGCTATTATTCCTACATCAACCCATGTGGAATCACTGATAAAGCTGTGACATCCATGGAGAAAGAACTTGGCCAAGAAGTGTCAATGGAAGATGTGCAAGAGAAACTTGGCAGCAATTTGTTGAGCTTGTTTCAATAAGCTATATTACTAGGCATATCAAGCATTTCCTTTACGGTTTGGCTGGAAACCACTGCTCCCATTACCTTTGCCCCGGAGAGATGGCAGAGTGGTCGAATGCGGCGGTCTTGAAAACCGTTGACTGTTAAAGGTCCGGGGGTTCGAATCCCTCTCTCTCCGCCAAAACAAAAAAGCCACCCAAATGGGTGGCTTTTTTGTTTATGTATATCGTCAAAGACAGCAACCTCACAATCACCCCCACAAATCCACGAACTCAAATTTCTCTCCATCAAACAATCCCTTGTCGCTAAGCTTTAGGCTGGGTATCACCAGCAGGGCCATAAAGCTGAGGGTCATAAACGGTGCATGCAAGTGGCTACCTAAAACCTGACGGGCATAGGTATCAATGGCGGTGTAGTTTTTTGCCACTTCTTCTGCTGCACGATTGCTCATTATTCCGGCAATAGGCAGTGGCAGCAACATTTCTTCGCTGCCACACACTGCTGCAATTCCACCTTTGGATTCAATCACCAAATTGACAGCACGGCATAGTTCCTCATCAGTGCATCCTACTGCGATGATATTGTGGCAGTCATGCCCTACAGAAGAAGCAATGGCACCCCGCCTCAATCCAAAACCTTTGATAAAAGCGAGGGCAGGTTTGGCAGCATGGTAGCGGTTCACCACGGTTAGTTTCAACAGATCATTGGCAATGTCGCAAATAGCGGAACCTTTATCTATCAAGGCTGGTTGTAGAATTTGCTTGGTTACCAGCTGTCCATCTTCGGCCTCAATGGTTCTTACTTTTCTGGCTCCATTTATTGAGTCTTCATACACCAATTCAATAGCAAAATCAGCAACCTTTTTTGGGCTACAATTAAAATTATTGATTGGCAAGATTGGAGAGGAGATAATAAAATTTTCGCCTTCCTTGGCTACCAATTGTCCATTGATGTATACTTCTAAAACCTGAAAACTGACCAAGTCTTTTATCACGATAAAATCAGCTTGGTCACCCACTTGCAATGCACCCACAGGCAGTTTGTAATGCTCTATCGGGTTGAGGCAAGCCGCTTGCAGCACATTATACAAATCATGGCCATGAGCTATGGCTCTCACCACCACTCCGTTGATATGTTCGATAGCCAAACTATCAGGGTGCTTGTCGTCACTGCCAAACATACAATACTCGGGGTGGCTTGACAGCAGTGGATGCAATGCTTCAAAGTTTCGTGCTGCACTTCCTTCGCGGATAATGATTTTCATGCCTTCCTCAATTTTGTCCAAGGCTTCGGCAAGGCTCACACATTCATGGTCGGTACTAATGCCACGGGCTACATATTCCGCCATAGCTTGCCCTCGGAGTAAGGGTGCATGCCCATCCACTGGCTTGCTGAGTCGATGTGCGGCAGCAATCTTGGCCAATACTTCCTGTTCGCCATTGATGGCACCTGGGTAGTTCATCATTTCGCTTAGATAAAATATTTCCGGATCTTTTAGCAAAGTTCCGACGTCTTTTGCATCCAGTGAAGCTCCCGCTGTTTCAAAAATTGTGGCGGGCACACAACTAGGAGCCCCAAAGAAAAATTTGAAAGGGGTTTGTTTGCCGTTTTCAATCATGTATTTCACTCCTTCAATCCCACACACATTGGCTATCTCATGTGGGTCGCTCACTGTCGCCACAGTTCCGTGAACGACCGCAAGTCTTGCAAATTCAGACGGTACCAGCATACTGCTTTCAATATGGATGTGGGCATCAATGAAGCCGGGGATGATGAAGTTGGAGAATGTTCCATCAATAGAGTTTATGGAGGTTATGTGTCCGTCTTCTATAACCACCTCACCCGAGAAGATGACTCTTTTTCTTATGTCTACTATATTTCCGTTTATTCGCATGGTTGGTATTATTTTGGTTAGCCAAAGGCTCTATATTCGCAACAATTTTATGGGGATTTTCATTAAAAAGAATACATTGACTTTAGTGGGCATGCTGGCTTGCTGCTTTGCATATGCCCAATCGGTGCAAACTGCCTTTGCAAAATATGAAGAAGGCAGGCAGCTGGAAGAAAGGCTTTACCCCAATTTTACGGACGAGGTATTTACCAAAACAACAGCCGCATATGACCAAGCTGGGAAAGAATATTATAGTATGTTGCTACTTGGCGAAGAAAACCACATCAGTATGAGTTACCACACCATGCAAGCTTGGCTAGCCGAGGGAGAGCTGCTAGAGGCCATGAACCGCTACCGTAGTGTATGCGATCTCTATGTGAACACCTTCGACAACCTGCTGCAACCTACCAAATTCAATGAAGAGAAAAATAATGGCGGAGTCAGTAAAAGGGATTACGATTCTATCTGGACAAAGACCCTTTGGCTACTCTATTTTAATACGGTACAAGCTCACAAGGATATCTATGTGATGAAATATGCCAATATACTCAAAGTCTACCTGCCACCCAGCGACCCCGGTATGCAAAGTCTGCTTATTCAAATCGTGCAAAGCAGCCTCAGCCTTTCGCTTTCGCTTGAGAGTTTTGCCGGGCTGGAAGATATTTTCTTTCGCAAAAATCTGAAATGGACCGATGAACAGAAATCAGCAATAAAGCGGGTAGTAGCCACTCTCCGTAGCTTGCCCGACAGCGAGTGGACAGATACGCAAAAAGGACTGATGTATAAATGGGAGAAGGGAATTTGAATATCAATCCTTATTGGTTTTGAACCCTATAAGGATTAACAATAACAAACAATGCAAGCCCAAAAGAACAACCCGCTCCACAATATTACCTTGGAGCAAATACTTAACTACATGGTAGAGCAAAAAGGCTGGGAATACCTAGGTTCGCAAGTCAATATCAATTGCTTTCAGAGCAACCCAAGCATCAAATCAAGCCTTACGTTTCTGCGAAAAACACCTTGGGCCAGAACTAAAGTAGAGAGCCTTTACCTATATCTGAAAAGGAAAGAGAAATAAAAAAAGCCACCATTTCTGGAGGCCTTTTTCGTTAGGTGTTTGTTCTTTGGTTCGGCGTTATCGCCAACCAATTATTCCGCTACCACTTCCACGTTTATCACCACATGAACCTCTTTGGTAAGGTTGATGGTGACAGTGTGGCTACCAAGTGACTTCACGTCTCCGTCAAGCACTATTTTGCGGCGGTCTATTTCGTAGCCTTTCAGCTTCAAAGCCTGCGATATCTGCAATGAGGTTACCGAACCGAAAATCTTGCCATTGGCACCAGCTTTGGCACCTATGGTCAGGCTTAGGTCAGTCATTGTCTCTGCTACTTGAGCAGCGTTGGCTTTTATCTTCTCTTGCTTGAACTGAGCCTGTTTTAGGTCTTCCTTCAAGTCTTTCATGCGGGTAGCGGTGGCCAATACAGCCATGCCACGAGGGATGAGGTAATTATTGGCGTAGCCATTTTTCACTTTCACCACGTCGTCTTTGTACCCCAGCGATTTTACGTCGTGTCTCAGGATAATTTCCATGTCTTGTTTCTTCTTGTTTGGTTAATAGTTAAAAAATGTTACGCAGGTACTTTCATTCCGTCGGCCACATAAGGTAGCAATGAAATGTGGCGGGCACGTTTTACGGCTTGGCCTATTTTGCGTTGAAACTTGAGTGAAGTGCCTGTGATGCGGCGTGGGAGTAGTTTCCCTTGGTCGTTGATGAATTTCATCAAGAAGTCGGGGTCTTTGTAGTCAATGTATTTGATGCCGTTCTTTTTGAAGCGGCAATACTTCTTTTTCAGCGGCTCGGCCTGCTGATTGTTGAAGGCAAACTGGTTGCCTCCGCGTGGGTTCGGTTTTGCTGACATGTTCGTTTAGGCGTTTACGGGTTCTGAGTTAGGTTGGTCTTTCTTGGCCTTTTGGCTGTTCATTTCCCCGTTACGTTTACGCAGGTTGTAGGCGATGGCATGTTTGTCGAGGGAAGTGGTGAGAAATCGGAGCATACGCTCGTCACGTTTGAAAGCCAGTTCGAGTTTGGCAATAAATTCAGGATTTGCCTTGTACTCGAAAAGGAAATAGAAGCCGGTGGTTTTCTTCTGGATTGGGTAAGCCAGTTTAGTCATCCCCCAACTTGCTTCGTGAACAATCTCACCGCCGTCCGCCGTCATCATCTGCCTGTAACGGGCAATGGATTCCTTCAACTGTTCATCACTTAGAACAGGAGTGAAGATGATAACTGATTCGTACTGTTTCATTTGTTGTTAATGCGGTTGTTTTTGTTTTGTTAAAATAAGGGGGGCAAAGGTAAGAGCCACAGCCTTAAATACAAACCGTGGGTTTGAGAATTGTGAATCGTTGAATTGGTTAATTCTTAGACTCATTAAACGTTTGAATTTCAATCGTTCAATCACAAATCATCTAATCATACATATCATCTCACCCCACGCTTATTCAAAGCCTTGTGAAATTTTTTGGCATTTTCGTTATGTTCTCTCAGGGTCTTGGCAAAATTGTGGTAGCCTGAGAAATCCTCCTTCGCACAGAAGTAGATACATTGGTGGTTGGCCGCGTTCAGCACCGCATCAATGGCGGCCACAGGCGGGTTGCAGATGGGGCCCGGCGGCAGGCCAAAGTTTTTGTAAGTGTTGTATGGAGATTCCACTTCAAGGTGTGCGTTCAGTATTCGCCGCAGGGCAAAGTTGCCCATCGCAAATTTCACGGTGGGGTCGGCTTGCAGAGGTATGTTCTTGGCCAACCGATTTAGGTATACCCCAGCAATGGTCGGCATTTCATCAACCTTGTTGGTTTCCCTTGCTATGATGCTGGCAAGTGCGATGCACTGCAATTCACTGAGGCCATGTTGCCTTGCCTTAGCCTTCCTTACTGGTGTCCAAAACTTTGCAAATTCACGGTAGAGCTTTGCAAACACAGAGTCGGCAGGGGTATTCCAAAGGAACTCATATGTATTAGGGATGATGGCGGTCATGGCTTGGTTAGGGCTGAGGCCATAAGGTTCAAGCAAAGTGGAGTCGGTCATCTGCTGCATCATTTCGGTGCTATCGGCTTCCAAATGTTTAGACACAAGGTGGGCAAGGTCTTCGGGCAGGTTGTAGCTGCGGACTACCAAGGCTACAGGTTCTTGTTTGCCCAGTCGGAGCATGTTCAGCAGTTCGCGGTTGCCCATGCCATCCCGAATTAAGTATTTACCGGACTTCACATGGGTTTCATAGTCCATCCAACGGCTTGCCCAGCGAAAAGTACGGAGGCTGCTTAGCTTTGGCGAAAGCTGTTGTTCCACATCATCAAACGAACTGTGGCTGCGGATGTAGAGGTATTCTTTTGCTTTCCCCAGTTCAATATTTTTACTGTAAAACACCCACCAACCGGAGGCAGCCAGCCCGCTACCGGCCAGCATTAGGATAAGTAACAGCCAAAGCAAGCTGCGTTTGCGGCCTTTTTTCTTTTTTGAAGCCATGATTTGCTGGCAAAAATATTTGCTACCTTGCCTCTACCCTCACTAAAAAGTCAAAAATAACGAGGTGCTTATTAATTTTTCGGTCCCTTGGCTTCGCTAAGATCAATATCGAAATGCCTTGATTTTACTTCGTTCTTGGTAAGGAGGACTTGCAAGTCTTCGGCTTTTGCAGTTAAGGTTTTGCCGTCACTTTTATCATAGTCGTTAGCAATCAAACCCTCTGCTTCTTTTGTAGCTTTCTCAGGCTGATCAAGCAAAATGTAAAGCACAGCATTATTGTAGAAAGCCGCATACCTCAATTTTTTGTCACCTTTTTCGTCTTTGTTGTAGGTGGCTTTCAGGCCATCAAAATAGGCAATCATTTCTTTTATTTTGCCGGCTTTCAATTCAGTCAATTCATTAGCCGAAACTGATTCAAGCATAGGTTTCAGCTCCTCCCATTTGGTCTTCATGGTTTCACGTTCGGGGTGCTTCTTATTGTCAATCAACCACAGTTGCATGTTGTCTTTGGTAACAGGAAAGCCATACATTTTGTTGATATGAGCATTGAGTGAAGCAAAGCCGTCGTTCATACGTTCACGCACCAATTTGCCTACTATTGCTGTCCGGTTGTTGTTGAAATAGTTGCTGGCCTCACTTGAGCTGTTATATTCAGTAGTAGAATATTTGTATTGTGGTGTGTTCAACATGTTTTGGCTTGCGACCAATGGAGTCCCTTTATAGTCCTTCATTTCATACGAGCCCCAAAATGAATACTTCACATCTACCCAATAGTAGGTTTTTGAACTCGTCACCTTGCCATCTTTGTCTTTACGTTCATCGGTGCGGCTTTTGGTTTCGGTATTATCTATAATTAGGTCGTTAAATTTTACTCGCACTTCCAAATGTGCGTCCTCGTAAATTTTTTTGAAGCCTTGCAAATTCACCATGCCTTCGATGGCACTTCGTGATACAGATTGAGTAACTGTAGCAGGAGCATCCACGTAAACAGAATAGGTAGTGTACTTTTTGTTTTGTGGTTCCATTGGCAGGTTTCGGTATTCAAAATTGAAACGGAAAGGATCGAGGTCAACCTTTTGGGCTGAAACGAAATTAATGCTGATGAAAGCCACAAAAAGCAGTAGCGTATTTTTTATGTTATTCATTTGTTTGGTTTTTTTAATTGTATTCATGAGCGGCTATGCCGGTTCATGTTATGGTAATTAGGCCGCAAAAATAGTAGTCAAGGGTTTCTTTTTTCGAATGTCTATTGGATTTATCCCCGTTCTTTGCGGCTCAATTTTATAGTATGCTCAATATAGTTTTATTTGGCCCACCGGGGGCAGGCAAAGGCACCCAAAGCGAGAAGCTGATAGCTAAGTATGGAATTATACACCTCAGCACCGGCGATATTTTCAGAGCCAATATCAAAGGAGGAACAGAACTCGGCAATCTGGCCAAGAGCTTTATGGATCAAGGCAAATTAGTGCCAGATGAAGTGACCATCAACATGCTGAATGCTGAAGTTGAAAAATATGAAAGCCCCAAAGGTTTCATTTTTGATGGCTTCCCGCGAACTGCGGCACAGGCAAGTGCATTGGATGTTTTGTTGCAAAGCAAAGACACTGAAATATCTCACATGCTAGCACTAGAAGTGCCTGAAGACGAATTGCGACAAAGGCTGCTGTTGCGTGGAAAAGACTCAGGCCGCCCTGATGATATCAACCCAGAAATTATTCAGAAACGAATAGACGTGTACAACAGTAAAACCGAACTTGTGAAAGTGTATTATGAAAAACAAGGCAAATACAAAGGCATCAATGGAGTGGGAGAAATCGAGACTATTTTTGAGTTGCTTTGCCAAGCCATTGATACCAATTTGGTAATGAAGTAATATGTATTTTGATTGGTTTTAGTAAGCAGCCATCAAATTAAAGCATATTCGTTTACCGTCACACACAACTCGACTTTCTGAATTCTTATTTTATAGCGTCTTCGATAAACTCAGAATATCAAAACTATATCCTCTACATTATCACATCCCCTATATTCTAACCACTTGGCCGACTCAAACTTTGTAGATTACGTTAAAATATGTTGCCGAAGCGGTAAGGGCGGAGCTGGTTCTATACATTTTCACCGCGATAAGAAAACAGCCAAGGGTGGCCCTGATGGTGGAGATGGTGGACGTGGAGGGCATATCATTCTGAGGGGCAACAGCAACTTGTGGACTTTGCTCCACCTGAAATACCGTAAGCATGTGCTGGCTGATGGCGGCATGAATGGAACAAGCGGAAACAAATCGGGCAAGGAAGGAAAAGATGAAATACTGGAAGTACCTTTGGGTACGGTAGCTCGTGATGTAGATACAGGAGAACACTTATTTGAAATAACTACACATGGGCAAGAACTGGTGCTGCTACCTGGCGGAAGGGGCGGACAAGGCAATGCACATTTCAAAAGCCCTACACAGCAGACACCTCGCTATGCACAACCAGGGGAAGACGGCAAAGAGGAATGGAAAATATTGGAACTAAAAGTTCTAGCTGATGTTGGGTTGGTTGGTTTTCCTAATGCCGGCAAATCAACATTGCTCAGTATGGTGACCGCTGCCAAGCCAGAGATCGCCAATTATCCGTTCACCACGCTAGTGCCCAACTTGGGTATAGTGCAATACCGCGATTTTAAGTCGTTCGTAATGGCCGACATACCAGGAATTATAGAGGATGCCCACAAAGGCAAAGGCATTGGCCACCGCTTCTTGCGACATATCGAGCGGAATGCAGTACTGCTTTTCATGGTACCCTGCGATACCGAAGACATTGACAAAGAATATAAAATACTGCTGAACGAATTGGAGCAGTTCAACCCTGAACTGCTCGACAAACCCCGCCTACTGGCCATCACCAAATGCGATCTGCTGAACGAGGATCTGGAGGAAGCTCTTAATCTTCCAAAAGGCATAGACACCGTCCGCATATCTGCAGCAATAGGTCAGGGCATA
>SHWZ01000038.1 GCA_009693575.1 Flavobacteriaceae bacterium
TATGTGCGGCCCAATGGAAATGTAGCCAACCTCACCAATCAGTTTGGCGAATTTCAGACCCGGGCTGATGAGGTGGTGCTTCGGCAAAGTGAATACCGTGGCGGCTGGCAGGGGCGTTACAAGTTGAAACAGTGGGTGGTTTCGGCTGATGTTTCCTACTCTTTCTACCGCCACCTATTTGCCAGCGAACGCAGCACAGGCAAAACCGTAAACTATGCATCTTCCATCCTCAAGCCTGTGACAGTGTTCAGTATTGGCCTTGTCTATAATTTCAAAAACTTGAAAAAGAAAAACCAACTGGACATCAACGAGCTAGACTTGAACAATGTGGAGCCAGAGGATATCTTGAATGCTCAATGAATGTGGTCGTTTTTTTCTCCTAGTAGAAGAAGTCCTGTATGTTTTTACACAAGCCTTTTTCTGAAAGTGCTTACAGTAAAAGAGAGCCACAATACGCAGACTGATACATCAAACCATGCAGGCACTGTCGATGCTCTAATCAATGTATGCTTGGAGAAAAACGGAGGGAATCTGCAAACTATAGCTATGGACAGCCTTCGCCGCCCTTATTATTGAAATATGAATTAGTACTTATCCAATCTGCTATCATTCCATTTTGGCTTGAAGCTGAACTCAAAAAAAGACGGTGGTAAGATGTATTCACCTATTTCAATTGCAATGTCGCATTCTTCGGAAAACTAACGTGCAAGGAACTCTTAAGTACTTTTGCCATATTCAAGTCCACCTACTGGAAACTTGGTAAAGTTATGTCCGTTCAAGTTTTCGGTGCTGAGCAGTCCCGATAGTTTTCAGGATGGCTATTTCGTTTTCAAGAAAGCCATACAATCGGATAGTAAATGGCTAATGCCATGCTCAGTCATTGCTCTTGTCGGCAAACATATAATTGAACCCGAAGTTGAGTTGCACCAAGGAAGTTTTCCAGTTAATTCCTTCGTTATTGGCGGTGCCCGACAGTAGCGGGTAGGTAAACAATGGGGTGAAGTAGAACTTCCATTTTTCATCCATTACTGATACTATTCTAGCTCCAAGCATGGCATTCACCCCTGTGGTGGCAAATTTGTATTGGTTGTCTGTTCCTTTAAAAAAATTCTTTTCGTCTACACTAAATCCGAATAAGCGGGCATTGTAGTTAGTTTGCATCAGCAGGCTTGTGCTTATGCCAAAGGTAATGTAGTAGTTCACATCGTCGAAGCGGTGCTCAATATTTTGCAGCGAATAATGGAACAGCACAGGAACCTCCAGGTAGCTATAACGAAAATGGTAGGTGATATTCTTTGGAACTCCTTGACTCAGTTCTTCTATCTCACCTACATACATCATAGAGTCTTCTTGCTGCAACTTGTAGAGGTGGCGTCGGAAGCCGCTGTTGCGATAGCCCAAACCAACATCCATATAAAACTGATCGGAGAATTTGAACAACACATTCAAACCAGCATGATAACCTATCCGCAGCCCATCGGTTTTGCTTAGCGAGTCGGCCAGTTGGCCATTGCTGGTGGCATAGCCGTTTGGCAGTTGGGTGGGGTTGTTGTTGCGTGCTTTGATGCTGGGCAGGCATAGGTCGGGCCCCACATACAGGCCAACACTCTTTATTTGAGATTGGGCATTTGCATTGCAAAAGAAAAAGAAAAAAACGGTGGGGAGTAGTAGATACTTCATAGTGGGCAAAAATAGGTTCTGCCATCAACAAGACTCAAAAGAAGCTTGATAAGTTGCCTAAAGAACACCAATGAGGAGCATCAAACAAGAAGATAAAAACGGCCTCAGAATCTATCGCTATATTTCTCTATCAACTTCTCGCCTTCGCTCATTTTCATTTGATACACTTCCTTGACCAATTATTCATTATAACATTGTATACAACTTGGCCAGGAGGTTTAGGGGGTTTCACCTGAATGCTTTGGGCTAATGAGGCATCATTAGCTGATAAAGACATGGAAAGGAATAATTTGGTTCATCTGTCTTTGCGTTTTTTCTTGTAGTCTTTATTGTCGTTGTTGGCAACCACAATAAAGACTACAAGAAAAAGAATAGATAGGAGAATTAATAATACATTTGAAGAATCGGACATAAAAAGGTTAGGTTAGGGAAATCAAAATTGGGCTATTAATTTGGTTGTCACAAATATAAAAATACTCAAATAGTCAGACTACTGTCATATTTTTCAGATAGAAGCAGTAGCTACTGAATGCCAAGTTGCCTGATGGCAAGTTCGATACGGTAGTCTTCCACTAGGTCGTATTGAACATCAAGCTCGTAGCCCCAAAAGCTGCTGAAGGTATTCCAAAAGAACCGCTCAGTGCCACCACTGTAGTCGCCCATCAGGTCAAATACGGTGTTTCCGGTTTCTCGGCTGATGAGTTTTACCAGCAGTTTTCCCTGCTCCACACTCAGGTTTTTTAGTGATTCGGTAAACTCCTTTTTGAGATGTGTTTCAGTCAGTTTTATGTATGCTTTCTTTTCTTTTTTGCTGCCCATCTGTTGTAGGTTTTGCTCCATCATTTGTAGCCTGAAGGCAGTCATCTTGGCATAGGGCATCACGGTGCGAATTCGGGCAAGTAGCACCAAACGTTCACGCCTCTCAGCAGGTGTCAGTTTGCCAATAAAAATAAATCGGGGGAGCTCGATATGTGGAACGGTGTCACCATCAACCACCATTGCCTGAGTAACGATAATCTGAGACTTGCCAACTAGTGACAAGCACACACAACAGACAACCGTTACGATTTTCATGTTTCAGGCGAAATAGACTTGTTCTTTTTCAAAACAATCCACAAAGAAAAAACCAAGCCAGTTATTACCAGCAAACTTGAAATCAATTGTGCCTGGGTGAACTGAACCCCGAACATTTCAGACTTAGTATTTACTCGTATCTGCTCGATCATAAACCGTTCGACGCCATTCACGAAAAGGTAAATTCCAAAGATTAGTCCTGAAAGTTTGATATACTTCCGAATTGACCAAAGCATGATGAACAACCCAATCGCCATCATAGATTCGTAGAAAGGAGTAGGGAAAACGGACGGAACAAGTTGTGTGCAGTATTGGTCAGTGCAATTGGGTATGCTTTGGCCCATGTGTACAACGTTGTGCGGGTAGTTGTAGCTCCACATCCAGTCGGGTAGGCTGCTCACCCAGCCAGGCTTTGGGGCAATATTCTCTAGTCCCCAATCGCCATCACCGCTCAGGTGGCAGCCCATCCGCCCAACACCGTAGGCTAGCATGAGGCCGGGGGCAGCGGAGTCCATCACATGAAACAGTCCGAATCCTTTCCTTTTTGCTAAAACCAATACAGCTATTCCGCCGCAAATCAATCCGCCGTAAAAGGTCAATCCGCTTAGCGAAAAGATAGAGCCCATCGGGTCTTCAACCAGTTCACTCCAATTCTCTAAGTTGTGAAAAACCTTTGCACCTAGCAGGCCAATCACCGCAGCCCAGCCAGTAAAAAGCCCCATCCAATCTTGTGGGTGCATTGTTACCTCTTGTTCTGTGCCTTCGCCAAGTTTGCTGTTTTCATAGTAGTTGTAGCCAAGCCCTATTAGAAGGCCGATAGTTGCACCAAGCAAGTCATGGTTGAAAGAAAGAATATAATCTTGGGGGCTATTAGCAAAATTAGAATAGTCAAAGATGACTAGCAGCAGCTTGCCGCCTATCACAGTCCCTAGCAAGCCACTCCACAAGTAGCTATCCCAGCCACGTTTGCGGCCCACCACCACCTTCATGGTATTGGCTTGCAACAGTCCTAGGCCTTCTTTGCGTTTCAGTTCCCATCCCATAGTGACATAAGCTCCGACAAAACTGAGCAACAAAAACAGCCCGAAGGTCTGCACTGGGAGCGGCACATCTATGCCGAACATGTCTTTTAGGAAGTAGGAGAGGGTAGGGTACACTAGGTTGATTTGTTAATTTGGAAATTAGCTGATTAGCTAATTGATTTCATTTATTAATTTAAGACAGCATTTGCTAATTTTCAAATCAGCTAATTGGCTATTTGTATCTCTACATCTGCATCCACAATTCCATCATTATTAATCTGCATCAGTTCGCATTCGTATATTTCGTTCACCAAAAGTGGGTCGTAGGGCATGGTGGTTTTTATGTAATTGTCAGTGAAGCCATGCATCATTCCATCGTCCTTATCGGACTCCCATAGTACTGGCCTGCTGCTGCCAATATGTTGTTTGTAGAAGTGCCTGCGTTTCTTTTCGCTTAGTATTCGGAGCATCTCTGTTCTTCGACCACGATCTTTCAAGGGCACAACTTCTGGCATTCGCACCGCTGTGGTGTTCTCTCGTTCACTATAAGGAAAAACATGGAGGTAGGATATATCCAATTCATTCAGGAAATTGTAGGTGTCCAAAAAGTCTTCTTCCGTTTCACCCGGAAAACCCACAATAACATCCACGCCAATACAACAGTGGGGCATTAGGTTTTTGATATGCTCCACTCGGCTGGCATATAGCTCACGTTCGTAACGCCTACGCATCAGTTTCAATATTTTGTTGCTGCCGCTTTGCAGCGGAATATGAAAGTGGGGCATAAACTTTTGCGAAGCAGCCACCTGTCCAATGATTTGGTCTGTCAACAAATTTGGTTCTATGCTGCTTATCCGAAACCGTTCCACCGAATCCATTTTGTCCAAAGCCTTCACCAGCCCCAAAAAATCTTCATCTGTCTGCGAACCGAAATCGCCCAAGTTTACACCTGTCAACACTATTTCCTTTGTGCCCGTCTGGGCTATTTCTTCGGCTTGTTTCAGTACATCTTCAATATATCCACTTCGGCTGCGGCCACGGGCAAGGGGTATGGTGCAAAACGAACAAAAATAGTCGCAACCATCCTGCACTTTCATAAATGTGCGGGTACGGTCACCACTGCTGAAGGCAGGCACGAAGGTGTTTGTTTCTTTGATGGGTTTATTGAAAATGCTGGCCGCACCAATAGATTTGGTAAAGTTGCTCAAATGCTCCGCAAGGTTGAATTTTTCCGCTGCCCCGAGCACCACATCTACACCGGGGATATTTGCAATCTCCTCTGGTTTTAGTTGTGCGTAGCAGCCCACCACCGCCACAAAAGCGTTGGGATTATGTTTCAAGGCTTCCCGCACCACCTTCTTGCATTTGCGGTCGGCATGGTCGGTTACAGAGCAAGTGTTTATCACATACACATCGGCCCCTGAGGTGAAGTCCTTCCGTTCAAAACCAAGCCGCTCCAGTTGGCGGGCCATACTGCTGCTCTCACTAAAGTTGAGTTTGCAGCCAAGGGTGTAAAAACTAACGGAAGGCATGAGTGCGGCAAAGGTAAGCGAGCGTTTCTTTTCCTATCGATAGCTATTGGATGCAATACCGTAGCGTCATTTGCGTTATACAAAAATGACCAATCAGATTCAATGATGAAAAAAAACACCAAACTGATTGCAACTGCCATACTTGCCATCTACTCTTATGTTCAATTTATCAATAAAAATATCCTTGTTAGTGAGAAGTTGGCAGGAAAGTACGATGATTTTTCAGAACTTAGGTGTCTTCAAAAGACGTGACCTTTTACCATTCTATGAATTTAATTATTCTACCACCACTTTTTGCGAAGCAACCTGTCCTTTTTCACTGGTAATAGTGAGCAGATAAATTCCTTTTGCAAACTGTGAGGCATCAAAACCAAAACGGTTCAGGCCGGGCTTGGCGGCATCACGGTAGAGGCTTTTTACCAACTTACCATCCACAGTATAGATTGAGAAAGTTAGCATTGTATTTTGCTCTATTTCAAAATCAACATTCACCCAATTTGTCGCGGGGTTTGGGAACACGGTTATTGCAGTATTTTCTATTGGTCGAGTAAAGGCCAGTTTCGCATCCTTGCTTTGCAGTCTGGCTATCCAAGTGCGGTTCTGCTTGTTGGCATCAGCCCAATTTCCGTTCAGCCAACAGATTCCTTTTTCGTTATACTTGCGTTGTATGCCAGTGTAGTCACCCCAACGTTCTGCTGTGTCTTGCAACACATCCACAGGCCCCAAGCCTTGCTTGCAATACACAAAATCGGAATAGCCATCAAGGTCACGGTTCACATACACAGCCGCAGTTCCTGGATATACTTGCGGATTCACATAAGAGAACGTAATGATAGCACCATTGTCTGTAGCACCTTCACCGGTGTAGCAGATACTTGGGTAAGCGATGTCCAAGGTGTCGTTTTTTACTATGTTGGCTTTGTTATTGGGGGCGTGGGCTGACGGGTTTTGAATAACGCCATGAAAGATGGCTGAATTGTATGTATTGGTGTCTACACAAGTCTGAACATATTGTATCATGCCATTTTCATAGAAGCCACTGAGCACACGGGTATCATTGGTTTCTAGCACTTGGTTTCCGGGTGGCTGAATAGCTGATGGCGGCACTCCATAATTTTTGTCTGCTCTTGTTACTCTTGTTGTAATTTTTGCAACACCACTGCTCACACTGTTGTCAATATAATGAATGAATACCGTGTCGTTTTGCAAATCTCCTGGCCTCACACTCAGCAGGTAAATAGAATTGCCAATGGGCTTCATCCCGTTTTGGATTGGGCAAATACTCCAGATAGACTTGCCATTATATTTTATGCCGTTGAAATAATTACTCACAAGCGTATCGCCTGTATAGCCTTCTTTCAGCCGCACCTGCCACACGATAGATTGCCTGAAACCAGTTTTCCAGCCTTCGCCATCTTTCAATTTGTTCACGGTAACGAAAAGGTCTTCGCCGTTGATGGCCACCACAGGATAGTCACTCCAGGTTGTGTCGTTATCCTTATTTCCAGTTATTCGGTAGCAGTTCCATTTGCCTGTGGCATTATTAGTTTGGGTGAAACATACAATAATATCATTATCGTCGCTCGTAGTTCCATTCAAAAATATAAGTATAAACCTATCGTTGTTTGGGTCATAGATTACTTTTGGGTCGTAGCTACGGTTCAATGCTCCAACCTGAGCAGATGCCATCACCCCAAGTCCACGGTTCAGTAAAGATTTCCCTGTGTCGTTATATACACGGATGTTGGTATTGCTCACACTCACCACTTGCCCGGCGTTGCTTACCGCAAGGTTGTTGTCGTTGGGTGTGCCGTTGTTCATGTTTCCATTAAAGTTGTTGCTCATCACTGGAGATGGGCCAGCCATTCCATCGGCTTTATAGGCGGAGTTGGTATAGTTAATCTTTGCGAATTTTCGTTTATCAACTAGTTGTTTTTGCAAATCGAAAGCATTCGATTGGTGCGGTGCAGCCTGAATGATGGTGAGAATGGGGTCTGCTGTTTCTGGCAACGAGCCAAGGTTCACCTGATGAGCCAAGGTAATTCGAATTCCTCTTTCCACTTGTGCATTTGCACAAAGAAAAGTACCAAGAAAAACTAAAAGTACTATTTTTTTCATCTGTCAAAAATAGGGCAATAGCCTAATTGATTCATATGAGCTTACTAGCTAAGATTTGTATTCCATATTTTGAAACTACAAAACAACACTAGAAATCAAAAATTAACATTTATACACTTCCATCAACTCATCAGCCAACAATTTTCGGTCAAATCTTTTCAGCACAGTTTCAATGTTTGTTTCAAACCCCAAACGACTATTCGCATCACTGAGCTTAAGCAGCGACTCTGCCATTTCATCTGGCTCGTCGGCATTGGCATAAAGGCCTGCCCCGCCAGCTACTTCCTCAAAGCATGAGCCTTTGGAACTCACCACAGATTTCCCTCTTCGCAAAGACTCCAAAAGAGGTATCCCGAAACCTTCAAAGCGACTTGGATATACACTAAAGTCGGCACCATCATACAGGTATGGTAGTTCCTCAAGTGGCACATTTGGCAATCTCCTTATTCGGTGCTTTTTAATCGAAAGCTCTATGTCAGAAGTTGCATCTCCATCAGCTCCAACAAGTATCAAGGTGTGTGGTATTTTCGCTTCAATTGATATGAATGCCTTTACCAGATTTAAATGATTTTTACGTTTGTCCAATTTACTTACACAAAAAATATAAGGGGTTTCAATTTGATATTTATCCAGCAATATTTTAGTGAGTACGTTATTCTTTTCATCATAAAATAGTTCATGACAATCTTGATAGGCAACTTGTATTTTTTTTTCTGGAATTCGCAAAAAATGTATTAAATCTTGTTTGGTCTGATCGCTGGTAGCCAGCACCAAGTCTGCAAGTTCGCATGCACTTCGAGTCTTGCGTTCATATATCAATTTATCTGCACGGCCATAATATTCGGGATGTCGCATGAAAATCAAATCATGAATGGTAACAATGGTTTTTGCCCCAGTTTTATCGATACCTACGGGCAGTTCGTTACTAAGTCCATGAAACACATTTGGCTTGTTATGTCCTACAAGTCCAGCAATTGAATAGGTTCGCCAGAGGGAATGAAATCGTTTACTAAATAGGTTTTCGGGCTGAACAATATTGATGCCCTCTCCATTAACTACTTTTTTAAATCCCGACCTATTCAGGAGTCCAACATTTTGCTTTGGGGTGAAAAGAATGTACTGATTTTTTGGGAAATGTTGTAGGAGGTTTGCTATTACAAAACGGCTATAGTTGCCAAGTCCTGTAGCATTGTTAAAAGCCCGTTTAGCATCAAATGCAATTTTTACCAATGGAGGAAAGCTAAAAACGAATTATTTCTTGATTATCTGAAACACCAAGGGAAGCAAGATGATCTTTGGTCAAAGGCTTATTCATGAATTTAGCAATGGCATAAGTGTTTGAAGACTTCTGATGGTCTTGTGGGTTGATACTGCTGGTAAGCAACAATATTTTTACTCCACGTCGGGTTTCTGGGTTCAATTTACCGAACTCTGCTACAAACTGAAAACCATCCATCATTGGCATATTTATGTCGAGAAAAATAACTTGAGGAACCAACGATTGAGGGAACTCTGGGTTACGGTCAATGTTCTTCAGAAACTCGAGAGCACTTTTGGCTGTGGTGTGCACATACACTTTGTCGGCAAAGTTGCAACCTTCAATCATCTTCTGATTGATAAAATTGTCTATCTCATTGTCATCCACCAACATAACTGTCGAAAATGCAGCTTGCAATTTTTTCATTTTTGAAGGATAAGGGGTTAGGTGGGGCAAATAAAAGCCCCTGAAAGCTTTTTGCCAAACTTTTTTTGTTCTTCCATTCCTAAATGATGATTAAAACCATTACTTATCGTTGCCATGCCATAATAAAATCGTTCATAAAATAGCCATTCCCTATATCAAAATCTTTGACTTCAATAATTTTGAAACCAAGTTTGAAATAAAAGTTGATGCTCTTGAAATTCTGACGGTTAACAGTCAGCACGATCTGTTGCATAGAGGGATAGGTTTCGAGTAGGATTTCAAATACCCTTCTGCCAACACCCATGCCTTGTTGATTTTGATTTATGTAAAACTTATGTAGAAAGTACGTATCCGTTTCTGTATTACTTACCGATACAAAACCTTCAGCCTCGCCCCCAACCATCACCAGTGAAAAATGATGCCCATCTTCTATTTGCTTTTGTAGGCTATCGCTGTTGTATATGTTTTCAAGCATATAGGCAACCTGCTCTTGCCCGATGATAGGTACATAGTGTTGCTGCCAAATATCAGATGCAAGCTTGGCTATAGCTGTGATGTCGGATTTTTCGGCGGGCTTTAGTTTGAGGTCTTCCATTCTAGTGGCAAAAATAGTTAGTGTTTCAGTTGTTACTTTTGCCCAATGGCATTGCCCGAAACATTAGACGAAGCCCTGCTGCAATATATCTGGCAACAACGCTTGCTTAAAACCGGTAGCTATTCAAGCATCGAAGGTCAGACGCTGAAAATACTGAATCCTGGCGAATTGAACACCCATGCAGGCCCTGACTTTCTAGATGCACGCATAGAGATTGATGGCCAACTTTGGGCTGGCAGTGTGGAACTGCACTTGAACGCCAAAGATTGGAATACACACGGCCATCAACATGACCCTGCCTATTCGAATACTGTATTGCATGTGGTATATGAAAATGGTGGCAAGTCTGCTGTCAGAAACGATGGTAGTTTTATTCCTGTTTTTGAGCTTCATCCTTTCATTGACGAACACTTAATTGAGCGTTACCGCTACTTGATGGATACCCGCGAAGTCATGCCCTGCTCTGCTTTTCTACCTAAAATTGGGAAAAAGGTGGTGCTTCCCTGGCTCGACAGGATGATGATAGAAAAGCTCGAATTGAAAAATGAAAGTATAGCCAATATATTGAAACAAACTGCCAATGATTGGCAGGCCGCATTCTATCAGTTGTTGGCTCGTGGTTTTGGCTTTGGCCTGAACGGGGAGATGTATGAGCAGTTGACGAAAGCCGTTCCTTTTGAATTGGTTAAAAAGTATCAGGCCACTTCTGAAAATCTTGTTGCACTTTTCGTTGGGCAAAGTGGTTTGTATGAAAAAGGTTCTCCGCAAATGGATAAGAATTCGGCTACTTATGAATTTCTGAAACATAAACACGGACTAAACTCGGCTGCCATTAACTGGAGTTTTTTTCGCACCCGGCCATCCAATTTTCCTTCTGTCACTCTACTTCAACTAGCCAAATTATTGATAGACTTTGATATACTATATCATGTTGCAAGTACAGGCGACATTGAAATGATGAAAAAATTGATGGCTAAAAAGACGAAGCTTGCAACACCACTTGGAAAAGCTAAAACGGAGAGTCTTCTGCTAAATGTGTTCGCTCCATTTTTGTATGCACTGGCTAAGTATAAAAACGATACGTTGCTTCTAGAAAAAGCTACGGATTTTCTCCAGCAATTGCCGCCTGAAAACAACAGCATTATTCGCCGCATGAATGCCTCAGGAATCGCATCAGCTAATGCCGCCGATAGCCAAGCCATGCTTCACTTACACAAAAACTATTGTCAAAAAAGGCTCTGCGTCAATTGTAGTATTGGCAGGGCTTGCTTGAAGTATTGATGGAATATTCAATAAAAGAAATTGCCAATCACACAAACGTCAGTTACCGTTATATTAGAAGAACCTGTTCCGCTGGTTACCGAACGTGTTTTACCAAAAATGTTATCCTTGTTTTGAACAGTAGAATTACTCTTCGCATTTCCATCTGCGTCTTTGGCCTCAAATTTTATTTTGCCATTGGGCACGGAAGCCGAAAGGCAGCGAGCAGTGGTACTGTCAACTTCACAACGAGGCTTGCCGCGTTTAGTGGTATCAATGTAGGGCAGGTCGCCAACCTTTTTACCTTCCATGAAAAGTGTAAGCGTTCCATCGGCAGGTTTAATGCTTGTCCAAAAGAAACCTTTGCGAGTGAGGTTGCCGTTACAGCTTGCGAAAATAAGTGTGGCAGTAGCCGCCATCACTATGGAATTACCGATGTTCATTTTGGTTTAATTGTTTGATAGATTAGCTGGGGTTAGGTTGTTTTATTCTGTTGGAGGTTTTCAATTCGTCTTCTTCTCAAATTCCCAGCCACGAGCTTGTTTTTTTCCTTTAATCATGGCATCCACCAGCACATACATTTTCTGCTTCGATTCCAACCTGTAGCTAATGTTCTGCGGAAAATCGTGCTTTGGGTTGCTGAATGACAATGTCTCTCCTACATTTAGGCTGCCTATTTTTGGTGCATGCAAACGTAATATACTTGTCGCCATTCTGTCCTTCGGCATTGGCCAGGTAATACAGTTTGCCTATCTGCCATTCAATCCAAAGAGTTTCTTTGTAGCTGGTGTCGCTGCCTTTCACTTTACCGCCCATCCCCTGAAAGGTTCTGTCGTCGTGCATCTCCCAATATTCAAAACGAAAAGAAGAGTCACTGGATTTATAAACCCACATACCTAACAAGTGGTAAGGCATGTTGTTGAAATTGCTTTGTTGAGCACTCAAGTTGAACCCAATTAAAATGAAAACAATAAGCGATTTTTTTTTACATTTGAAATCCAAATCATAGTTCAATAAAATCAGCTAATTTTAGTATAGTCGTTTCTGAATATCTGCCTAGCGTAAATCCTTATCGCCTGTAATCAAGTCGGTTGCTTTCCCGTCTTTGGCCAATGCCAACAAAAAATTATCTTTCGGGTCTCTGCAAACATTCACCCTGCTTGTCACCCTTATCATTTGGCTCCTGCCCGAAAGCTGTTGAAGTAGGTTCACCGTATCTGTTTGGCTGAAATATTTTTTTGAATTTATTACGTTGAGTAACCTCCCAAAACTCACTTAGCAAGTCTTGGCTGAAAAGAATGGTCAACTTGTGTTTTGCAATGAGATTAACTACAAAATCATGCTCCTTTGTAAGCAAAAAGCTTATCAAAAGGTTTGTGTCCACAATTACTCTTGCCTTATTTGCGGGGATGTCTTAAGGTTCTAACAATTTTAACCTCTTTTGTTATTTCGTCTAAGCTTGGGGCATTCCCTTTTGCTTTATCCCTAATCTTGTTAACTATATCCATAAATCCATCGTTGTCAGACTTACGGATAGCAATCAGTTTAAGGTCTACCAAGTCTTGAAGCAGTTTCCCAGCTTTGGGGTTCAGTAGGTCAATTTGCATGGTATTCATGTTTCACAGATAAGTTTCTTTTACTATTTAAGAAAGTCGTTCCCCCAAAAGTTTATTCGTTAACTTAGGGTCGGCCTTACCGCCGCTGCGTTTCATCACTTCGCCCACAAACAAGCCCATGAGATTTTTTTTGCCAGCTTTATATTCTTCTACCTTCTCTGACCATGCTGCCAGCACTTCTTCCACGATGGGCAACAGGGCATCCGCATTGCTTTCTTGGATGAGGTTTAGTTCCTGAGCTAATGTCAACGCTCCTTTGTCAGGTGTATTCACCAAAGCCGGAAATACATTTTGCGAAGCAGCCGAATTGCTTATTTTTCCATCGTCTACCAATGCAATCAGTTCAGCTATTTGTGTGGGTTTTAGGGTAAATGTGCCAATGTCGGTACCTGTTTCGTTCAGGTGCGATTTCACTGTGCCCATCATCCAGTTGGCTGCCGCCTTGAAGTTTTTAGTGTGGCCACATACCTCCTCAAAATACTTGGCGTATTCCTTGGTTTCGGTCAGTAAACTGGCATCGTATTCGCCCAAACTATATTCGGAAATATATTTTTTAATTAACTCTTTCGGCAAGGCAGGCATGGTAGTTTGTACTTGGTTCACCCAGGCTTGGTCCACAATCAAAGGCGGCAGGTCGGGCTCAGGGAAATAGCGGTAGTCGTTGGCCAATTCCTTGCTACGCATCACTATGGTAGTGCCTTTCATGGCATCGAAGGTGCGTGTTTCGCTAAAAATCCGGTTGCCGTTTGCGATGGCTTCTATTTGCCGTTTTATTTCAAAATCAATAGCCCTCCGCACATTGCTGATGCTATTCATATTTTTCACTTCAACTTTTACCCCATATTTATCAGCCCCTTTCAGCATCACCGATATGTTTGCATCGCAACGCAAACTGCCCTCCTCCATATTGCCATCACATATATCCAAGTACCGAACAATCTGCCTAATTTCGGTGATGTAGGCATAGGCTTCTTCCGCACTGCGGATGTCTGGATGGGTCACAATTTCAATCAGTGGTGTGCCAGCCCGGTTATAGTCAATTAGCGAGTCGAACACATCTTGGTCGTGCATGCTTTTGCCGCTGTCTTCTTCCATGTGTACCCGCTCGATGCCTATGCGTTTCGTGCTTCCGTCTTTCAGTTTAACCTCCAAAAAACCATCGTGGCAAATAGGAGTTCTGTCTTGTGTAATCTGATAACCTTTGGGTAGGTCAGCGTAGAAATAATTTTTGCGGGCATATTGATTTACTTCTCTTATTTGGCAATTGATGGCGAGCCCCATGCGTATTGCGAGATTGATGGCATCTTTGTTATGCTTGGGTAAAGTGCCGGGATGCCCAAGGCTGATAACACTCACCTGAGTATTTGCAGTAGCTCCATATTCGGTGCTGTCGGAACAGAAGGCTTTGCTGTTGGTGAGAAGTTGGGCATGCACTTCCAGCCCTATCACTGCTTGGTATTTATCGTATATTTTCTCGTCCATTGGTTGGGCAAAAATAGTGTGGGTTTAGCTTATGTAGCTTATTGAATACCCCCCGTACTTTTGCCCACCCAAAAATTGATCCTGAAATATCCCGATTCTATCTGGACAGCATAAAAAAATTCTAACTCCTAATGCAACTGCTCACTCCTGCCCACTGGAAAGACTACGAACTGTTAGATTGTGGAAACTTCATGAAACTGGAGCGGTTTGGGCAGTATGTTCTAATCCGTCCTGAACCACAGGCTGTGTGGGAACCCGTGATGAATACTAAAGAATGGCAGCAGCAAGCACATGCAGAGTTTATGCAAAAAGGTAGCTACTCAGGTGAGTGGAAGCAACTGAAACCTACCAATAAAAATTGGGAAATAGCCTATAAAAATGCGGGAATGAACATCCGTTTCAAACTTTCGTTGACAGGCTTCAAGCATGTAGGCGTTTTCCCTGAGCAGGCTGTCAACTGGGACTTTATTTATGAAACCATGAAGAAAGCGGCAGAGGGTTCTGCAGAGAAGCCCAGTTTCCTCAATCTATTTGCATACACTGGTGGAGCCAGTTTGGCGGCCAAGGCGGCAGGAGCAGACACAGTCCATGTGGACAGCGTAAAGCAAGTGGTAAGTTGGGCCAGAGAAAATATGGAGCTGAGCAACCTGGACAATATTCGCTGGACGGTGGAAGATGCTCTCAAATTTGTGAAACGGGAAGTGAAGCGAGGCAAGAAATACCACGGCATAGCAATGGATCCTCCCGCATACGGAATTGGTGCCAATGGCGAACGTTGGAAACTAGAAGAACAGATAAACGAACTGATAGCCGAAACCGCCCAATTGCTCCATGAGCAGAATGCTTGCTACATTCTCAACTGCTACTCGCTTGGTTTCTCTAGCTTAGTTGTAGCCAACCTGCTCGACCGTCATTTTCCAAATCATCAAAACAAAAACCACGGCGAAATATTCCTAAAAAGCAGAACAAACCTCAATCTTCCGCTTGGTGTTGTAGGTAGGATAGGCTGATTTACTTTTTGTAAAAAAATTAGACGAAAAGTAATCTTAACTTCCAATCCTATTGCACACCAATACTTTGCTGTACCATCATTTTTCGCATTCCTAGCATGGCATAACGCATACGGCCAAGGGCAGTATTCACGCTCACGTTTGTTGTTTCTGCAATCTCTTTGAAACTCATTTGGCCATAGTGACGCATGATGAGTACCTCTTGCTGATCAGGCGGCAGTTGGCGAATCATTCTTCGCACCATGCCTTTGTCTTCTTTCTTTATCAATAAGTCTTCCACTGATGCCTGTGGAATTTGCAGGTAGGTGAATAGGTCGTTGCCTTCCGTGTCTGTAATGGTGGGCTTGTTTTTAGCCTTGCGAATGTAATCGATACTGATGTTGCGGGCGATTCGAACAATCCAGCGATTGAACCTGCCATCATCGGCATACCGCCTGTCGCGGATATGGTTCACCGCCCTGATGAAGGCCTCTTGAAAGAGGTCTTCGGCGACGTACTTGTCGTGCACTATCGCGTAGATGGTGCCAAACACTTTGCCTTTGTAGCGTTTGAGCAGTGTCTCAAAACACTGGTCGTTGCCAGAAAGGTAGCCGAGGATGAGCTCGGCATCGTTGATGCAGTTTTGTTTCATAACCGTAAGGGATTAAAAAAGGTTGAAAATCAGTGTAAAACTGCTAACGATAATTTGGAATAATAAAAGGGTTACCTGTGAAAGAGAAATAAAAACCGTGCCGAGTGGCTTGGTAGTTTAGTGGAGTAAAAATTTTTCCGCTATGTGTTCAGGTATTATGTGTGAAAGTGAAATGCAAAGGTATCAAAAAATTTGAACTTGCAAAGCATTTTTATTTTTTATTTCTAAAATGTTGAATTTCAAAACATTTATTTTCTCTCACTGCGGAAAGCCATTCTTGGCCCAACAGGTGATGTTCTTTATTTCGGCCTCTGTCAGCTTTACGCCGCCTAGTGGCATGTGGCCGCAGCCGCTGCCTTGGTTCACCGCACACAGGGTATTGTTGGCTGCAAATCCATCTTTCGCATTTTGGTAAGTATCCAGTTTCAGGCCGCTTTTAGCTGTGGCAGCATTGTGGCAACCCGAGGTGGCACATTTAAGGTCGTACAGCGGTTTGATGTTGGCATTGTAGCTGGGAGCAAGGCCAGTGCAGTCGCAGGCAGCCATGTATTCGGCATTGTTGTTTTTGCCTTTGTTGCAGGCAATGCTTATCAGAAGTGTGGCGGCTATCAGGATGGATTTTTTCATTTGATTGGGTAAGACCGCAAAAGTGGGGGGCAAGTTGCCTTAAAAATAATTTTTATTTTGGGCAATAAAAACAAAAACAGTTTCGTTATGAACTGCAAACAACCCTAATTTTGTACTAACCACCTAACCAATGAACCAAAAATTTACACAAGAAGACCTTATCCGTTATGCTTACCAAGAAACAAATGCCGCCGAAACCAAGGCCATAGAAGCAGCACTGAAAACGGACACAAGAATGCAGATGGCCCTGCAAAACATCCATAATACTTTCGAGGCATTGGACAAAGAGCCGGTAGGCCCCAGCAAAAGCAGCCTCGATATTATCATGGGCTATGCACAGGAGCAGCACCCGGAGTTGCAGTAGCAATAGAAAGTACTTATTTCGTTTCTTCGGACTTCCTTTTCCTCACCCGATTGTTGATGTCGAAGCCGATGCCAAGGCGTGGAGTGAAGCCCAGCACAAAGTGGTATGATGCTGCTACATCAATGGTCATGTTGCGGTAACGGTAAGTGCAGCCAAAGCTGCTGAGAATGGGCTGCGAACTGAACCCAATGCGGAAAGCAAGTTTCTCATCCAGCTTATATTCTATGCCTGTGCGAAATTGTGGCTTTTTTCCTATCTCGTTGGCTGCCTCAAAGCACCAGTTCACTTTGTCGCTCACTTGCCAAGCCAAACCCAACTTTACTATGCCTGGCAGCCTTTGGTCGAGCTTATTGCTGAAATAAACTCTGTTAGGATTGAAGGCATGGAACCCTATTCGAAAATTTTTGCTAGGCATATACATAATGCCTGCCTCCATCATAATGTTTCCTTTGCTGCCATATTCGCCCATATTGGTGTTCAGATAATTTAATCGGATGCCGCCAGAGAAATCCTTAGCAAATTTTTTGGCAAAAGCCAAACCAACCAACTGCCTGCTGAAAGCCGGCCCTCCAAAATAGGAAATGCCTAGCCCAAAACACCCAGCCTTGCCAGGTGCCGCAAAGGCTATGGTTCCACGGCTCAAATCTTTCAGTCCGAATGCAGATTCAGAATAAACGCCTACCTGGACTTTCTCCAAAAAAGCAAGCCCTGCTTGATTGTTCATTGTTGCCCACACATCACTAAATGTTGCAGAAGCATTGCCCATTCCTTGGCTTCTACCGCCCGCAGGCTGCCATTCTTGGGCTTTTGCGACTAAGCAAAAAGTAAGTAAAATAAATAAATAAAAATGTTTCAATGGGGTGCAAAATACAGCCTGCCGCCTACTCAGTCCCATTTTTTTTTATTACAAAAAATCACATCCTATCTGGAACATTTATTCCCAACAAATCCAAAGCTATTTTAATTGAATTCCCAGTTAAATGACAAATGGCCAAACGTCTTTCCATCACCTCTTTTTCTGGGGCTTTAAGTATAGGACATTCCTGATAAAAACGATTAAATTTTCGTGCCAGTTCGTAAGCATAATTAGCAACCAATGCCGGGCTGAATTGCTTGCCAGCTTCATCTACCGTTTTAGGAAAATTGTAGAGGTGAACTAGAAGTTCTTTTTCGGTGGCTTGAAGTGTGGCCTCACTTCTCATGATAGCAATCGGTACTTCTCCGGTGGAGGCGAGGGAGGAAGCACGTAAAACCGATTGAATCCGTGCATACACATATTGAATAAACGGCCCCGTGTTTCCGTGCAGATCTATACTCTCAGCAGGATTGAAGAGCATCCGTTTTTGTGGGTCAACTTTTAGGATATAATATTTCAAAGCACCCATGCCAAGTATGTTGTAAAGCTTCTGGAGTTCAACTTCTTCGAGTCCGTCAGTCTTGCCCAGTTCGGCAGTTTTAGCTTTGGCTTCCGCAATTATTTCATCCATCAGGTCGTCGGCATCTACTACAGTTCCTTCACGGCTTTTCATTTTGCCACTTGGAAGGTCCACCATTCCGTAGTTGAAGTGGAAAACCCCGTCAGCATATGGCTTGCCCATCTTTTGTAAAATCAATTTTAGTACTTTGAAATGATAATCTTGTTCATTGGCCACCACATAGATGCTTTTCTCACACCCGAAATCATCATACTTCATGTCAGCTGTACCGATGTCTTGGGTGATGTATACCGAAGTCCCATCCGAACGCTGTACGATCTTTTCATCGAGGCCATATTCACGCAGGTCTATCCACACGGAACTATCGTCTTTTTGGTAAAACACACCCTGAGCCAATCCTTCCTGCACATATTGTTTGCCTAACAAATAGGTCTTGCTTTCGTAATAGTATTTATCAAAATCAACACCCAACCTTCTATAGCTTTCAGCAAAGCCTGCATATACCCAGTCATTCATCATGCCCCACACCCGCATTACTTCTGCATCACCCGCTTCCCAATGCCGCAACATTTCCTGAGCGGACTTCATCAACGGAGCCTGCTTTTCTGCGTCGGCTTCAGAAATCCCTTCAGCCACCAATTTTTCTATTTCCAATTTATAGGCTTTGTCGAATTCAACATAGTATTTGCCCACCAGTTTATCACCTTTTATGCCATTCGTTTCAGGTGTTTCTCCATTGCCAAACAGTTGCCAAGCCAACATGCTTTTGCATATATGAATACCTCGGTCATTCACCAAGTTGACCTTGGTCACTTCGTAACCATTGGCTTTGATGATTTGTGCAAGGCTGTAGCCCAACAGATTGTTTCGCACATGGCCTAGATGCAGTGGTTTGTTGGTATTTGGGCTGCTGTATTCTACCATTACCTTGTGGCCTTTTCCATGCGTGTTTTGACCAAAAGTTTTGTTGCTAAAATTTTGGCTGAGGAAATCCACATATAAGCTGTCAGAAATTATCAAATTTAAGAAACCTTTCACAACATTGAAACAGGTTATTAGTTTGCAATTCTCCATTAAATAATTGCCTATAGCTTCAGCCGTTTGCTCAGGACTTTTCTTCGATTGCTTTAAATAGGGGAACACCACGAAAGTGTAATCGCCCTCGAAGTCTTCACTTGTTGATTCTAACTTAATACCGTTAACCTCCGCCCCAAAAATGGTGCTAATGGCTTGGCTGATATGTTTCGTTAATTCTTGCTCTAACATTTTTTATCTTCTTGCAGGTTTGGCGGAATAGTTTTTCGAAATATGCGTCTAATTGAATCTGCGTTCGTTTGCGTGAAACAGCATTAATAAACCACCTTTCCAGTACATCCACTTGGTGCTTGAATTTTCAATATATGGCAGATGGTAGGGGCTATATCAGTGATGGAAACTGACTGGCCGCTTTCGCCGGCTTTTACCCCTTTGCCCATCAGTAGGAAAGGTATATGGGTATCGTAGTCGAAAGGGCTACCATGGGTAGTGCCAGTCTTGCGACCAAGTTCCATCCATCCTGGTTTTAGTTTTATATACACATCGCCACAGCGGTCTGGTCTGTAGCCACGTTGCATCATAGCATCGGGGCCATCAGGCAATTGTGCGTTTCGCATTTGTGTGGCTGTAATGCATCCATCAACACCAAGAAAGCGTGTCATGAAATAAGAAATGTAATCGCAAAGTTCATTGTAGTTAATTAATTTTCCTTTCACAACTTGCTCATCAAGATAGATTTGTTGGTTGTCATAAAAACGGATGAGGTTCTTGGTTTTTAGGTTTATCTCCAAATTGGCAGAAAGCGAATCCAAAGCCTTTTTCCAGTCGAAATTACCTGCATGAATTCCACTATCATTCATGAACTGTGGGTTGTGTGCTGCCCCGTGGTCGGCGGTGAGGAATACTAGGTATTCGCCTTTACCAACATGCTTATCCAAATAAGTAAGTAAGCTGTCCAATTCCCTATCGAGCCGCAGATAGCAATCCTCTATTTCGATGCTGTTAATACCATACAAATGACCAATGTAGTCGGGCGATGAAAAGCTGAGGGCAAGCAAATCGGTGATATTGTCTTGGCCAAGCCCTTCGTTTATTATAGCTTCTTGTGCGAACTTTCTTGTGAGTGAATTTCCGAAAGGGGTAGAAAGAATCATTCCATATCCTTCTTTCCTAATAGACGGGAGTTCATGTGGAAAAATGGGCAATTTTTCTTTGTCACTCAGCAAGCCCTCATAAGGTACATTATCTGCTGATGATTCAGTGTATTGCTGAATTGGTAATAGTGTGTTCCAGTTTTCCGCAAGGTATTGTCCGGGTAGTTTCTGTGCGTTGAAATCACTCACCCAAGCAGGCAATGATTTGCTATAATAAGAACTGGTAATCCAGTTGCCACTTTTGCCTTCGTACCAGTAACATGAATTGGGATGATGGCCTGAGGGAAGTATACTGCCACGGTCTTTGGGACAAACGCCCACCACCTTTCCTTTGAAGTTGGTGGCCAGTTTCAATTCGTCGGATAGGGTAGTGCTGAGCAAGTTTCTTGGGCTCATTTTTCCGGCACTTGAATTTGTGCCAACACCCACCACCGTAGAATCACTCACACAATACATCGTGTCTTCAATGCTGCGTTCAAACCATTCGTTGGCCACAATGCCATTGATGCTGGGAGTTGTGCCGCTATAAATGGCTGCATGGCCTGGCCCCGTAAAAGTCGGAAAATAATTGATATTGCAACGGCTGAAATTATATCCTTGCTGGATCATGCGGTTAAATCCACCCTTGCCGTACTTGCTTTTGTAGCGTTCAAGGTAGTCGTAACGCATTTGGTCCACCACTATGCCCACCACCAGTTTAGGGGGAGTTTGTGCTTTCGCAAAAAGACTGATTGTCAACAATAGAAAAAGGCTATACCGCTTCATGTGCCGCAAAAGTAAGGGGGGCTGACAAAAGGAAAGCTATGAAGCTAATGAAGTCCTTACTCGGTAGCCGACTCCCCATCCTCTTTGTCAAAATGGTTGGCCATTTCAAGTACAAAAGATATAGAAGTGCCCCGAGTAAGCAGGCTTTCAATAAATAGCGTGCTGCCATCCTTTCTATAATGTCTTTGTAAATCACCAGCCCGAGCCTGTTTGCAACAGGCTCGCACAAGGTTAAGAGTTTGCAACCCGAACAGATAGACTAAGCCATAAAGGAGATTCTTCGGTTTCTAAGCCCTCACTTATTTTCGCAGCCGTGTTGCAGTCATTGTATATTCAAAATTATGCCCTTATAGATGAGTTGGAGCTGAAGTTTGGCAGCGGCATGAACGCCATTGTGGGCGAAACAGGTGCCGGCAAATCCATATTGATGGGAGCTCTTGGGCTTACGCTTGGAGACCGTGCCGATAGCCTCGTAGTGACGGCAGGGGCAAGCAAATGTGTGGTAGAGGCCAAGTTTGAAATGAGTAATTCGCTCAAGGGTTTCTTCGACAAAAACGAACTGGACTTCGACAGCACCTGCATACTCCGCCGCGAACTGACAGCCCTTGGAAAGTCGAGGGCATTTGTGAATGATTCGCCTGTGTCGCTGCAAACAATGCGTGAACTTGCCACCCAACTGGCCGACCTGCACACCCAGCACGAAACCCTGGAACTGAAAGGCAAAGA
>SHWZ01000039.1 GCA_009693575.1 Flavobacteriaceae bacterium
TATTGGAATCTTAAACTCCTTTTCTGCAATGTCAACCATAGTGGAGAAAGCTATTGCCCTTAGTTCTGCATCTTTCAACTGCCTTTCCAGTTCGGCAATCCGGTTCTTCAGTTGCAATGTCTCAAAAGGTTCATCCAGTGATGTTGCTTGTTTGCGAGCCTTGATTGTCTTTGCCATAGTCTTTCTTTTTTCGACAATATTAGCAGTAGCATACCCGAGCTCTCGCATCCAGTCCAACAGACAGCCGTGGTCTTCTTTGCCTGTATACTTGAGCCATATCTCTCGCTTGCTACAACCTGTGGCAAGAAATTCCCGGATGACCCAATGTTTTTCCGAATCGGAGAAGTAGCCCCTTCCTTTTTTAATGTTTTTTTTTGTCCATGTTTTACACTTTTTAGGTGTAAACCTATTTTAGGACAAGACACGCCTTACCCCCGTTGTTTTTTGGTTTTCACGGGGGATACGCCAAAATTTTAATTCGTCAGTTATCAGGGCATCTCTAATTTTTGTCCATACGTCAACAAGCCTTCAACTTTTGGTGGCAATGATTACCTTTGTACGCCAATGCAACAAAGCATGCGTTTCGTTCGTTAACCAAGTCTATGAGCAATTACCAAACATTATTGGCCAAGCTGGATGCTTTCATACGGAAGTATTACAAGAACATGCTGATACGTGGCGGCATTTACACTGCCGGGCTGGGGGTTTCGGCGTTTTTGTTGGTGGCAGTACTTGAATATTTTGGGCAGTTTGACACGGGCATGAGGGCATTCCTTTTCTGGTCCTTTGCAGGGTTTATCGGATATATACTGGTGCGATTCGTGGCCATTCCACTGAGCAAGCTCTACCGCATTGGCAAGACCATCAGCTACGAACAGGCTTCGCAAATTATCGGCGACCATTTTGGTGAAGTGCGGGACAGATTGCTAAACACATTGCAACTGCAACAGGCAGCAACTGCAACACAATCGGACTTGCTGGAACATGCCATCAGCCAGAAGATAGAAGAGATGCGACCAGTTACTTTTACCTCGGCCATCAACCTGCGGCACAACATGAAATACCTGCGTTATGCCTTGCTGCCTGTGGGTGTGTTTGTATGTGTGATGCTGGTGTCGCCAGCTATATTGACGGACAGTGGTGAGCGATTGGTCAAGTTCAACAAGCATTTTGAACGCAAAGCTCCTTTCGATTTTGTTATATTAAATAAGAACCTCCAAACGGCTCAGGGAAGCGACTTTGTGTTGGAACTAAAAACCAGTGGCAACTTGCTGCCCGACGAAGTGGAACTGAACATTGAGGGTAAAACGTTTAGGATGGAAAAGAAAGGCAAGACACTTTTTCGTTATACGCTCCAAAACTTGCAACGCAGCCAGCCGTTCCATTTTTTGGCTGATGAATATTCTTCCTCGGAATATGAATTGAAGGTGATACCGCAGCCACGAGTGCTCAACTTCGAGGTGCAACTTCACTACCCGAATTACCTAAACAAACCCGACGAAAACCTACAGAACACAGGCGATTTCACCGTGCCTGCCGGGACTACCGCCACTTGGAAATTCAGCACCAGCAATGTGGAGCAACTAAGCCTATTGTTCAGCGATAAAAGCAAATCCAACAGCAGCCGTAGTGATGATATTTATACGTTCAGCCGCAGGTTCTTGGCCTCTCAACAATACAGTATCAAGCCATCGAACCGCTACCTGCAAGCCATCGACTCTATCAACTATACTGTTTCTGTTTCGCCCGATGCTTTTCCAAGCATAGAAGCAGAAGAAACCAAGGACACTGCTTCCGCCAAAATCAGTTATTTCAGTGGCACGATTGCCGACGATTATGGGCTGACAAGGCTGTCATTCAACTACCGGTTCCTCAAATCGGAAGACAAGTCCAAGGCGGGCAAAGGTCTTATTTCAACACCTATACAAATAGACCGTGGAAAGACCCAGCAGCCATTTTATCATTATATAAACCTGAGCGAAATGGGGTTGGAGCCTGGTGATGAAGTAGAGTATTATTTTGAGGTATGGGACAATGACGGGGTGAGCGGCAGCAAGTCTTCACGAAGCCAGAGCGTGGTGTACAAAGCTCCAACCATGGAGGAAATGAAACAGCAGGATGAACAGAGTAGCAAAGAGGTGAAAAAAGAACTTTCCGAAACCTTGAAAGATGTGCAGAAGCTGCAAAAGGACATGAAGAAACTGCAAGAGAAATTAGCAGAGAAAAAGCAGATGGGCTGGGAAGAACGCAAGCAGATGGAGGAGATTCTGAAACGCCATGAACAACTGCAAAAGCAGGTGGAGGAGATAAAGCAAGACAATCAGCAGCGACTGGAGAACAAACAGGAAATGCAGCAAAACGAAGAGCTGATGCAGAAGCAGCAGGAACTTCAGAAGCTGATGAACCAACTGTTTGACGAAGACATGAAAAAGCTGATGGACGAGATGCAGGAGCTGATGAAGCAGAACGACAAGGAGCAGATTGAAGAGAAAATGAAAGACATGCAGGTGCAGGACAAAGAGGTGCAAAAGGAACTGGACAGGATGTTGGAAATGTTCAAGAAAATGGAACTGGACGAGAAGCGGCAACAGGCGGTGGACAAGCTGGACGAGCTGCAAAAGAAACAGGATGAGCTGAGCAAGGAATCGAAAGAAAAAGACAGCAAGGCTGAAGATTTGGAGAAGAAACAGGATGAGATAAAAAAGGAATTCGACGAACTAAAAAAGGACTTGAAAGATATAGAAAAAAAGAACGAGGAACTGGACAAACCAGAAGACATAGAAAACACCGATAAAGAGCAAAAGGCCGCCGATGACAAGATGGAAAGCGGCAAGCAGAATTTGAAAAAGAAGAACAAAAAGCAGGCATCAGACGACCAGAAGGAGGCGGCTGAGGAGATGAAGAAAATGAAGGAAAAGATGGAGAAGAATATGGAGAAGGAAGAGCAGGAACAAGAGGAGGAAGACTATAACAACTTGCGGCAAATTCTGGAAAATCTTTTGAAACTATCCTTCGACCAAGAAGCGTTGATGGAGGAGCTGAAAACAGTGAACGGCTACAATCCCCAATTTGTGCGGATAGGCCAACAGCAAAAGAAACTGAAAGACGATGCCCGCCTTATCGAAGACAGCCTGCTGTCGTTAAGCAAAAGGCAGATACGCATACAGCCAATCATCAACAAAGAGATAGGGCAGGTGAATGCCAACATGGACCGTGCCATAGGCGACATGGCCGACCGCCAAATATACCAAGCCCGCACACGCCAGCAGTATGTGATGACCCACGTGAACAATCTCGCCCTGATGCTAAGCCAGATTCTGAAACAAATGCAGGACGAAATGAATGGCCCGCCCAAAGATGGCCAATGCAAAAAACCAGGGAAAGGAAAGAAGGGAAAGGGTAAGCCGGGAGAAGGTGAGGGGAAAAGCAAAGACCTGAAAGGACTTGGGCAGATGCAGAAGGAATTGGCAAAACAGATAGAGCAAATGAAGAAAGGTATGAAGCCCGGACAGAAAGGCAAACCCGGAGAAAGCGGAATGCCCGGCAGCAAGGAATTTGCGAAAGCTGCGGCACAACAGGCCGCCATACGTCAACGGCTGCGTGAACTGAGCCAACAGTACGGCAAAGAAGGTGGCACTCAGTTGAAACAGCAGTTGGAACAGATTCAAAAGATGATGGACCAGAACGAGAAGGAACTATACAATAAACAACTGACTCCAGAAATGATGCGTCGGCAACAGGATATAGAATTCAGGTTGCTGGAGAGTGAGAAAGCCCGCCAAGAACAAGAGACCGACAACCAACGAAAAGCCACAGCTGCCCAAGAAAAACAGAACCCGAGCGGCCCCAAACGTTTCGAAGAATTTGTGAAACAGAAAAACCGCGAAAACGAAATACTCCGCACCATACCGCCCAACTTTAGCCCCTACTACAAAAACAGGGTGAAAGATTACTTTGATAAAACTGGGAAATGAAAACCAATCGGCAATTTCAAAAATAAAATCGGTATTAAATCTGCGGCCTCACAATCAGCCGTAATCTGCGAGAAAAACGCCTCACATTTCACACAGTATCACATTCCCAAATTTGTCATCCACCGAACTCCTACAATACGGCAGCGTATTCCTGTTAAGCATCGTAAAGCTTGTGCTGGGCAGTGTGCCGCTCTCATTGGTTTATATAAAATCATTTGGGCTGTCCTTTGTGCTTTGCATGACACTCTGTTGCATTGGAGGTTATTTGGGCGTTTTCATTTTTACCAATATGGGAAAGCGGTTATGGGTTTGGTGGGACAACCTTCCATTCAACCGCAGCAGAGAAAAGAAGCCAAAAACCATGGCCAGCAAACGCCGAACGATATACATCAAAAACAAGTACGGCTTGTGGGGTATTTCGTTTCTCAGTCCAGTGTTGTTGTCCATCCCCGGGGGCTGCATCATGGCATCCCGATTCTATAAGGACAAGTCAGCCATCTACCTCCGCATGTGCATAGCCATCACGGTGTGGGTTTGGGGCTCCGGCTTGTTGCTGTGGTTGGTGTTTTGATACCGTTGAAATAGTTAATCATAGGCATACCTAACCCAATTTTGGATTGTGCATAGGCAGTGTCTACATCAACCGCCAATTCTCAGCCATATTATTGTGCTTTGTAACAACCAAAACAACAATGAATAAAAAATCAACTACATTACTTGCGGCACTACTGCTTGGCTTTGGCACAACGCTATTGGCACAAAGCAAATACACGTTTCCATCAAGCCCTAAATGGAGCAAAATAACAAAGGGAGTTTATGGAACATTGCCAATTAAAACGAACCAATGGGGTAGTGCCTTTAAAACGGACGCCGTGGTAAATCTGCTCGACAGCACATATACTTGGATGTGGGATAAAACAAGAAAGATTTGGAAAAAAGAAGGTAAATTTGCCTATATATACGATGCTAGCAATTCCATGACAAGCCAACTATATCAAGGCTGGGACACAATTGCTAAAACTTGGGGCAATACTGAATTAAGAAGCACTACTTATGATGCGAGCAAGAATATTAGTTTTGAGATATCTCAATGGTGGAATAAAACAAAAAGTAGCTGGACGAACAATGTTAAGTCTGAATACACGTATGATGCAAACAAAAATAATACAAGCGTTGCGTTCCAAAAGTGGGATTCGGTTAGCTCGTCTTGGGAAACTCAGAACAAAACTACTTATACCTACGATAGCAGTAACAATATGACAAAAATGTTAAATCAATATTGGAATAAAGCAGGTAGTGTGTGGGAAAACGACTACGTAGTATCCTACACTTTTGATGCTGGCAACTTAGTAGCAACCGAAATTTTCCAATCATGGAATAAAAATAATAGTGCATGGGAAAATGTATATAAAGTACTTTACACCCACGATGCTAATAAGAATATGACGATATACCTCGGCCAATACTGGAACACTTCAATCAGCCTTTGGGACACTTCTTTCAAAGCCACATTCACCTATGATGCCAACAACAACAAGACTGGCGAACTTAACCAAGACTGGGATGATGTGGGTAAAGTATGGGAAGACTACTACAAATACACCCACACGTATGATGCAAACAAAAATAGGACAAGAGAAACTGGCATTAACTGGAATGGTATCGCTTGGGTGAATGAGTATCAAGACACTTACACTTACGATGTTGACAATAACATTTCGTCGAAACTTGACGAAACTTACGATAACTTGGGTTGGGTTAATACTGATAGTGCTCATTATTATTATTCGGCAGTGACAAGCGGGATAGGTATTGAAAGTAGTAGAATGCAAATGATTAACATATACCCAAACCCCACTCGTGGTCAAGTGTTCATTGAGGCGAGAGAAGGCCAAGACAAATGCCAGATAGAAGTATGGAACAGCCTTGGGCAGCGGATTACTGCAAGTCAAATGCTGGCTGGAAAAGCTACTGTTTCTATCGAAAGTGCAGCCGGAATTTATCTATTATCTATCACGGCAACAGACGGGCAAAAGCAATTTTATAAGGTGGTGAAGGAATAATGCCGCCACCTCTCTCAATACACTTTCTCAGCAAAGGTGCTCAGCTCCTTGCCTGAGTCTTCGAGCACGTTTTTGTGTAGGGAGTTGCCGTGACTATCCATGGTGCAGATGGCACGAAAGCTCTCCACTCGTAGTTTCCACATGGCTTCGGGTGTGCCGAACTCCAAGCAGCCGCCATCTATAACTTCTTTGATGCATTCGGCATAGTATTGGGCGGCCCCGCCAATGGCGTTCAGGTATATTGCTCCGTGCTCTACGCAGCCTTGCAAAGTCTTTGGCCCCATGCCGCCTTTGCCTATTACCACACGGGCACCAGTCTTTTTCAGTATAATAGTTTGGTAAGGCTCTTCCCGGATGCTGGTGGTGGGGCCGGCGGCGGTTATCTTCCATTTGCCTTCGGCATCTTTGTTTATCACAGGGCCGCAATGGTATATAACACCACCGTTCAAATCAAATGGGGCATCGTGGTCGAGCATATAGTGATGCATAGCATCTCTGCCCGTGAACATGATGCCATCAATTTCCACGACATCACCCGCTTTTATTTCACGTATTCTTTCTTCGGAAATAGGGGCGGTTAGTTTGTGGATGCTAACATCTGCGGAAGCCTCACACTGTCCCTCTCCGGTGGAGAGGTGGCTATGCAACTGCTTCACTTCATCAGCATCCCTATACAGCCATTTCATTATACTTCCATCAGAGGGATTTATCTGTACACCTAGCCTGCGATAAGCCCAGCAGTTGTAGGCCACGCTCACAAAGAAGGAAGCAGGCAAGCGGTTGTTTTTTCCGATCTTGCAGCCAAGCAGAGTCACATTTCCGCCAAAGCCCATCGTGCCAATTTTTAGGCTATCGGCATTGTCCATTACATAGTTTTCCAAGTTGGATAGCACAGGGTCGGGATTGGTATCATCCACCCTACGAAAAAGTTGTTCTTTGGCCAACGCATAGCCACTGGTTCTGTCGCCCCCGATGCCTACACCAATAAACCCAGCAGAGCATCCCTGCCCCTGGGCTTGCCACACCGAGTGCATGATACATTTGCGTATGCCATCCAAATCGCGGTTGGCTTTGCCTAGGTGTTCCAGTTCGCAAGGCAGGCTGTATTGTATATTCTTATTTTCGCATCCACCCCCCTTCAGTATCAGTTTTATTTCTATATATTCCTTGCGGTGCTGGTGAAAGTGGACTACGGGAGTGCCAGGCCCCATGTTGTTGCCTGTGTTTGTGCCGTCAATGGGGTCAACACTGTTGTTTCTTAGTTTGCCGTTTTTGGTTGCCAAGGCCACCATTTCCAGTATCAGTTCTTCTATCTCCAACTGGTCAACTCCCACGGGTGTTTTCACTTCAAAAGAGGGCATCCCTGTATCCTGACAAATAGGCCCCACAAGGTCGCAGGCCATGTCAATGTTTTTGGTGATGGTATCCAGTGCCAGCCCGGCCTTAGTGCCTTTTAGTTCGGTATTGTGGGCTTTGAGCATGGCCACCCGCACATCGCTGGGAAGGTTGGTGCTGGTTTGTATTATCAGGTCGTAGATACTTTGTGAAAGTGGGATCATGTTTTATGAAAATGAAATGCAAAAATCGGGGTGCTAAGGTGTAGCTACAACTTTTCCTACAACAAAAGCCAAAACTTCCATTACCTTTCGCCAAAATTAGCATAGCCCCTTGGCATGATTTTGGCCAACCCAGCCCCGATGAAAAACATTCTCCTCTCCACCTTTTTGCTTTTTGCCATTAACTTACAGGCTCAAACCGATGCCTTTGACGATATAGCTAAGCAGATAAAAGCAGGCAGTGCCGCCGGGCTGTCTGGCCATTTCAATAGCAGTTTGGAACTGAGCATTGGCGACAACGACGAGGCATACAGCAAGTCGCAGGCTGAGATGATAGCCAAGGATTTTTTTACCAAAAACCCGCCCAAGAATTTTACCATTAACCACAAAGGCTCATCTGGGGCGAGCACTCGCTACGCCAATGGTGTGTACGAAAGCAGCACCGGAAACTTCAAGGTGTATATCCTCATAAAAGGCAACGTGATAAACGAGCTGCGGTTTGAGCGGTAATCCTGCCCGAAGTTTGCGGACAGATTGAGCATGTACACAAATCTTTGGACTTCTGACGAAGTTTTACAAATCATACGGACGGCCCTTGCTGAAGACCTTGGCGATGGCGACCATTCCTCACTGAGCAGCATCCACGCCGATAAAACAAGTGCGGCCACCATGTTGGTGAAAGCAGATGGAATATTGGCAGGGATGGAGTTGGCAAAAGCAATTTTTCAGGAGGTGGATGCCGAGTTACTGGTAGAAATTTTATTCGTGGATGGCTCAGCGGTTTCTAACGGCGACAAAGCCTTGAAGGTGTTTGGTAGCACCTGCTCTATCCTTCGTTCTGAAAGGGTTGTACTCAATTTTGCCCAACACCTTAGTGGAATTGCTACCGCCACAAATCAACTGACGCAGAAAATCTCAGCATATAAAACCAAAATTCTTGACACCCGTAAAACTTTGCCCGGACTGCGGCTTTTGGAAAAATGGGCAGCGACAGTTGGCGGGGGGCAAAACCACCGTTTCGGCCTATATGATATGATTTTGCTGAAAGACAATCATATTGATGCAGCTGGCGGAATAGAAAAAGCAATAGTGCTGGCCGATGAATATGTGCAAGCACACAAGCCCGGACTAATAATAGAGGTGGAAACCCGCAACCTCTGCGAAGTGGAAGAAGTGTTGCGAACGGGAAAGGTACACCGAATTATGTTGGATAATTTCACACCCGAAAACACCGCAATTGCTGTGAAACTGATAGCCGGAAGGTTTGAAACCGAGGCATCTGGCGGCATCACTCAAGATACCATTGTAGACTATGCAAAAGCGGGGGTTGATTATATTTCGGTGGGGGCAATTACCCATTCGGTAAAGGCATTTGACCTGAGCCTGAAAATTGACAAGTAATATTGCGGTAAGAATATAAAAGTGAAATCCGTCTTCATCAAAGAAATCCGTGGCTTCCTCAGCAGCCTGATTGCGTATGTCACTATAGCGGTGTTTCTGTTAGGCATCGGTATGTTCATGTGGGTGTTTCCCAAGCTGAATGTGTTCGACAATGGTTACGCCAACCTCGACACCCTGTTTTATGTGGCCCCCTGGATGTTTGTGTTTCTGGTAAGTGCTGTCACCATGCGGAGTTTTAGCGAAGAGAAGAAGTCTGGGACATTAGAATTGCTTACCACCAAACCCCTCACCGACTGGCAGATAGTGTTGGCCAAGTACTTTGCAGCGGTGGTGCTGGTGCTATTCAGCTTAATACCCACCCTGCTTTATTATTATACCGTTTATCAGCTTGGAAGTCCAGCGGGCAATGTGGACAGTGGAGCAACCTTTGGCTCCTATATCGGGTTGTTTTTTCTGGGGGCTTCGTTTGCGGCTATTGGTATATTTTCCAGCATAGTCACCGATAACCAAATAGTGAGTTTTATTCTTAGCATGTTCCTTTGTTTTTTTATGCACACCGCCCTCACACTGCTTGCCGATTTTAACCTCTTTGGCCGTTTCGATGTGGTGCTGGAGTGGCTCAGTATCAGCAGCCACTATGAAAGCATGAGCCGTGGCGTGATAGACACCCGCGACATTATGTATTTTGGCAGTTTTATCGGGGTTTTTCTGTATGCGGGCAAAACAGTTTTTGGTAGCAGGAAGTGGTAGGGGCGAGAAATTTTCAATGATGCTTTCAGAAAAGTTTTACCTGCAACCTGATGTAGTGAAAACCGCTAAAGAATTGCTTGGGAAAAAGCTTTGTACCTTGGTTGATGGTCATTTTACCAGTGGCATTATCACAGAAACCGAAGCATACAATGGTGTGATAGATAAAGCCAGCCATGCCTATGGTGGAAGGAGGACTGCCCGTAACGAGGCGATGTATTCACAGGGTGGTAAAGCATATATTTATCTCTGCTATGGAATCCACCATCTATTCAACGTGGTGACAGGGGATGAGGGTACCCCCACCGCTGTTTTAATCCGTGCAATCGAGCCCTTGGAAGGAATAGAAGTAATCCTGCATCGTCGAAACAAAACCAAGCTAGACAAAACGCTGACAGTAGGCCCTGGAAGCATGAGTCAAGCTTTGGGAATCAGCACAAAGCTAAATGGCATTTTATTACAAAAACAGAAGATTTGGATTGAAGAATCCGAAAACAAAATGAAGCCCTCACAAATTTTGGCTTCCCCTCGGATTGGTGTTAACTATGCGGGCGATGATGCACTTCTGCCTTACCGCTTCACCATCAAGGGAAATGTGTGGTGTAAGTGATTAAGTTCGCTTGAATAGTTTGCCCAAATAATAGGCTGCAACTATTGTCAATCCAGCACAAAAGCAGATAAGGGTAATAGGTTTCAGTATATCTTCCATGGTATAAAACTCTCCCACCATCCAAGTGCTGTTTGCGGCTATCCAGCAAAGTATTGCAAGGTTGTGGTATAGGTCTGCCGTGTCTTTTCTGCGTTTAATTGTTAGCCACAAAGCCAGCCCCAAAGTGGGAAGAATCATAAACACTCCAAGAGGTCGGATGCCCGCTGCCCAAAAGGTGTCTTCAGCAACCACAGGACAACATGAAAATTTTCAAAGCGTCGGAACATAAAGGCAAAGGTAACTGGGTGGGAAGCTGGAAGATAAGTGACTGTAATAAAGAATCTAATTCGTAAATTAAGCAGGCTACCATTTTTGCAAGTCTTTCTCACCGCCTCCCTTTCCCAACTTTCAGCTCGAATTCCTTCCCCCCGCTATCTTTGCCCCCAATTGGCTATTAAAATAAAAACCCCCGAACAGATAGAGAAAATTCGTGAAGCAAGTAAGCTGGCGGCTGAAACAGTGAAATACCTTGGCCAGTTTGTAAAAGCAGGAATTACCACAGCAGAAATAGACAAGCTTTGCAACAAGTATGTGACTGAACGCGGAGGTATTCCCGCATCACTTGGCTACCGCAACTTCCCCGCCTCTTGTTGCACTTCTGTGAATGATGTGATATGCCACGGCGTACCCGGCAGCTATATTTTACGCGATGGTGACATCATCAACATAGATGTGGCGGTGCGGCTCAATGGATTTTTTGGCGACACCTGCAATATGTTTGCAGTAGGCTCGATAAACGAACCCGCACAGAAGATTTTGAAAGTCTCGAAAGAATGTCTGCGGATTGGCATTGCTCAGTGTGTACCTGGCAATCATTTGGGCAATATTGGTTTTGAAATAAACCGCTACGCGAAGGCCAATGGCTGCAAGGTGGTATATGAGTTTTGCGGTCACGGCACGGGCATCCACTACCATGAAGACCCAGAGGTGAGCCATGTGACACACAACCGCAACGAAGGCCCCATTATCAGGCCGGGCATGGTGTTCACGGTGGAGCCAATGATAAACGCTGGTAAGGCCCGCAGCAAGATAGACAAACGCGACAACTGGACAGCACGGACCATTGATGGTAGGTTGTCAGCACAATACGAGCATACGATTCTTATCACGCCTTATGGCCCTGATGTGCTCACGGATATTGAGAACGAATTTGCCAAACCAATAGCCCAGCTTGAAGTATGATCGAAAATTCAGACCCCGAATTTGAGATCTTGAATTGCCTCTACTTTGTAGAGCCCTTCAGCCGCATACTTGAAGAAACGGGTATTGACCGCAACATAGCTGCCGATGTCCTGAAAGATTTAATCGCCCGCAAACTGGTATCTCCCATGCGTTTCGACGACGATGCTAAGGAGTATGTCCGTAGTTACATTTATGACGGCGACCACATGGACGATTACCATTACTTAGCCACCAAAGAAGGGCTGCTGCTCCACAACGGCAGGGCATAAAAAAACCCGCTGCATTTTGCAACGGGTTCATTTGATTTTTGTACAAGCCTTATTTCGAACCTAGGGTCTCTGCTTTAGGTGAAGTAGCTGACTTGGCTTTGGCCTCACCTTGTTTCTTGTCTTTGCAACAAGCCTTTTTCTCGCTTTTGCATTCTTTCTTTGCTCCTGACGAGCATTCCTTTTTGCCTTTGCAGCATTTCTTAGGCTCTTGTGCTTGTGCGGCCATCAGCCCGAAGCTAAGCATGGTTACGAAAAGTAATTTTTTCATTGTTGTTGATTGTGTTTTTATTAGTTTTGATTACAAAAGTATGGGGGCTTCAACAATAACCGTGCAAAAAATTTGTCAATATTTGACCAACCTAAAATACAAGGCGGACTCAATCCGTACCAAATAAACACCAGCCGCTAGATTGCCTACAAAGATGGCTTGTCCGTCTTTGTGCCATTTTGTTTCCAAAAGCTGCTTGCCGTTCATGTCTTGGATGGAAATATGTTGGCTCCTTGCAGGGTTGCCCATCAAATATATGATGTCGCTTGCCGGGTTGGGAATAATTTGGAATGTTGGCGAGTTGCTGTTGGTAATGCCATTCACAGCCGTATCGCAAGGGCTGTAGGTACGGTGGCCGGGGCTTCCTCCAGGGCAGCCTATAGTCCAGTCACTTTTTTGGTAATGTCCAATTGTACTCATCATGCTTTCGAGGGTGTAGCTGCCACCCGAAGCAAGTGCCTCGTATGATTTATCGTATTGCAAACTGTGTTGCAGGTTTTTGCTTTTGTAGATAAAAATGCGGGAGCTAGTGTCAGACAATGAAAGCGTGGGGATAAACACCACATTCATTATACCCGGAAACTCTGACCGGAACTTTACTGAATCGGCTGAAATAACGAGGAAAGAATCAGGGGGCAGGCTGGAAGCGGGGAGTGGGACGATGGAAGAACCAATTCGGAGTTCAAGTTGGTCGGCATCAATAGCTGTTTGCAGCGGGTTGTATAGCTCCAGCCAATCACCCGCATCAAGCGTGTCGGCACTGTGGTAATTTATTTCGGAAACGATGATGGAATCGTCGCAGCTTCCGCTAGACTTTCCTGGGCTGCCGAGGTAGCAGGTGGCTGCATTATAGTCACTAGGCTGCCTAATGTTTTTACTCAATCCCGATGCTTCCAGCGTTTTGCCAAAGCCATTGTAGTCGGGCAAAAAGTAGGGTTTGGTGCTGAAGGTAGCTTGGCTAGCCTTGTTTCCAAAATAGTCGATCAGCCAAAAGCTATCCGACAGATTGTTCATATTTCCCGACCAAATTCCGCTGGCCACAATGCCATAATTAGTTATAAAATCAATAGAATCTTGAGCAAGGACCATATAAGTTTTTTTGGCAAAAAAGGTATTTTGCCCGAACGAATAAAGCACCCCATTTGCGTTCATAATACCCCAACCTGAAAGGTCGACAGAATCGCCATCGTTATATAGTTCTATCCAAGGTTTTTGTTGGTACAGCCCCTCGGGATTTGGGTTTAGTTCAGCGAAACAGATATTGGCATATTGCGTAGGGTTGCATGAAATGCTTCGGTCAAATCCCGGCGTTCCATCAGGACAACTGTGCAGCCAAGAGTTGCTGGTGGTTGGCTCCACCGTGTCGGCCAGCAGTTCTAAAGTATATCCCCAGCCATCTGCTAAACTGTCAAAAGGCAAGTTAGATTTATATAAGGAAGAATAAACTACACGCCCTCCCGCATCAATCATTCGAAGTGTTTCTAGCGAATCGGCAAGGCTGTTTTGCAATTTGCCAAAGAAGTTGATAAATACGAACCTATTTCTAAAACTGCTTGAATCTGCAACCAATAACACCCGCTGCTTAGCTTGCAGCAAACTACCCGCAGGAAATTCAAACAGGAGTGAGTTGTTAGCATTATACAGCTTTGCTCCAGACCAATCAACAGTGGTTGAACTGGAGTTATACATCTCCAACCATTGACCAGCTTGGTTTTTGTAGCATATTTCAGAAACTAAATTGATAGGCACACATGCTTGATAAGCCTTGCCTGGACTTGCATCTACACATCCCCCCATCCAGTTAGTTGTGAGGCTGGCATCGGAGTCGGGGTGAATTAATTCAACGCTCCTGTATAGCTTTTTCGCCAACTCAAATCCAGACACATCAAATCCGATTTTCATTACCTCTAAGCCAAAAGTATCAATTAAGAGGAGGGTGTCATTTTCTGCCAAAACAAAGTTCCCCGTCTGCAAAGCCGTTGCCGCATGATACTTGATAAAAGTCCCGGTATTACTGCTCAGCAGCAAGTAGCTGTTTTGGGCAAGTGAACTTCCATTCACAAACTGATGAACTATTTGCCCTTTTCTATTTTTCAAAATCCAGTTGCTTAAGTCTATATTTGAGCTAACTTGGTTATATAGTTCCAGCCATAAGCCCTGTGGTGCTTTTGGGTCGTCCCAAAGGTGCAGTTCGGTAAGGTTCAGGCGGACATTGCTGTTGGGTGAACAGTTGGCTGGCCGATCTCGCCCAGGCGACCCAAGGTAGCAACTCAATGCCCAGTTGGAGGCTAATAAACTGTTATTGTCTGTACCAATATATTCTATTGTGTGCCCTGTTCCTTTTGCACCATAAGGAAAAGGGGCGGAGTCGGCATAATAAATCTCTTGAAATACCATACTATCTGCATAGATCAGCCTCACAGCATCACCATTAGCACCCAACCCAAAACCAAGATTGCCACTGCGGTTTTTTATGGTTGGATATATGTTGTCGAACTTCGTTGTATCAGCACAAAACACCCAGTAGCTTTTGGGCTGCAATGCAATGTTTTGTTTAATTAAATATATATTGCTGTCGTTGTTGTCTTTGATGGTGATACCTTTCAAATCCCTTGGCAAGGTGTCGGCATTGTATAGTTCTATCCAATCACCCGCATCGGCATTTTTGTTCGAGCTGTAATTGATTTCGCTCACAACTAACTTCTCACCACAGGTTGTGTAAGCTCTACCCGGGGAGCCGCCCATGCAGCCCGCAAACCACGAAACAGGGTTGTTTGGGGTAAAAGTTGGGTCAACAAGCTCAAGGGTTCGGCCTTTTCCATCAGCCAAAGTGGGCCAGCCATTTTTGTCGTTATAGGTTAGCTTGAAAACAAGAAAATTCAAATGGTCGTAGAGGTTGAAAGTGCCGCCATCATTCTCAAGCCCCCAATTGGTGGGGCCAACGATATTGGTAATGCTAGGATATACTTTTCTGAACGCGGCAGTGTCTTCTACAATCACCAAATAACCACCTGCAGGTATGCTTTTCCCGGCTGGAATTGTATAGCTTCTAAACGCAGAATTATCCGTAAGCACAAAATTGCCAACCGACACTGGCGAGACGGATCTATTGTGCAGCTCTATCCAATTTCCGCCGTTTAGCTTGGGGTGGCAGTTGTAGTTTATTTCTGTACATCTCACGAAGTTCGTAAACGTTGAGTTGCAGCTGCCAACTACATTAGGCATGTTTTTGTCCATCCAGTTCATGCGGCCACGCACATATTTCTTCAGCCAATTAACTTCTTCTTGGTAGGTGTTTCCGATATACCAATTAGGCCATACATACGTTCCCAAAATCTGCCACTTGGCAAAATGCCTTTTGGCGGGTAGGCTCAAATATTCAGCCGTTGAGTCTATGTAGTTAGATATATTTTGAGTTTTAAGAAGGCCTTTGCGAAGCTCCGTCCAGCGGCACTTGAACTGTCTTTTGTAATTGTTATCCCGCAATAGCTTTTCAAACCAAAAAGGGATATTGCTATACCCACAATCATTCCATGTCGTGGTATCCCAGCCGTTGCAATAGTTTGCATTTCCAAAGCCCAAGTTGAAATCCCAAACTGGGCCTGCATACAATCGGCCACCTAAACTTTTTCGCTGCTTATACATAAAGTTGCTTAGTCGATAGCCGTCAATGTTCTTGCTGACTTCGTTCACAATATAAAAATCAATGAAGCTGTTCGCATCTATGCGGGTGTGGTAGCCTTTCGCAGGGTCGGAGTAGAGGGCTGAGTTTAGATTCAGTTCAAAGCTATCCATCCAATTTTTTATGTAGTTCACTTGTGGCTGAGTGATGTTGGGTATGTCTGGGTCAACCGTTTGAATAGAATAATTTTTTGCCTGACTATTGAAACTAGTGATTGGAGAAGTCCACACGCCAAGTCCACTTTGCTTCACCCTGTCCACCTTCATTAGGTAACCTCCTGTGATTGAGTCCCCTTTGTTGGTGCTACTTAACACATCAGGCAAGTCCACTCGGTCATTGTCTAACTTTAGTTTCTCCATGAGTTCATATACCCCTACATATTGTCCATTTATAATCACTTCGATGAAGCGGGTGCGACTTGCATACCAGCCCATTTCACGACTCATGTAGTAGGCAAGTGTGTTTCGCATCATGCTTTTGTCGGTGTAGCTAGCATAAAGTATCCAATCACTTTCTTTTGGGAAACCCAGCAACTTCACCGCTAGTTGACCCCCATTGCTGTCACAAGTTGTCATTGCATATTGCCGTTGAGGAAAGCCTTGCGAAGACGACCCCCGGGTCTCTATTTTTATTTTACTCAGAAAGCCGTTAAAAGGATCGCCCAAGTGGTTTTGGTCTTTGCCATTGTCCACTACTCCCATATCGGCTGTTATTGCTGGATTATCTGGAATGCCTTGTCCATTTGTGTTTATATAAAACAAGGGCAAGTGTGTGGTAAATGGCGGTGTAAACCAACTTGGCAAAGCCAGATAGTTGTTAGTAGTCGCATCATTAATGCCCGCAAAAAGAAACGGAACACAACTCATATCAGCAGAATTGGCGGCATTGTGCACTTGTATGCACAACACATTGGTATCGCCAAGCTTGGCTTTGTTCAATAGCGATTTGGCTATCACAAAATACTCTGGCTGCTGGCTTTGGTACATGGTGGCTTCCCGGGAAGCGGTTGCCAGGGAGTCATAGGCAAGGAAAGATCCTTTCATTCCCAGGTTTCTGCGTGTTATTTCTTTTCCATTCAGCCACGCCACAAAACCATCGTCGTAGTCAAGAGCCAGTAGCATATCGTAAATTTGGGAAGTATCCTTTATTACAAACACCTTCCTCACATATACTGAAGTAGCTGCTGTAGAAATGGTGGTACTGTCGTCGCCATCCCCAAAGCCAAAGCCCCCCTTACCCGTTTGCCAGCTAGAGGCATTGAAACTTGTGAGCCTCCAGTTGCTGTCGGGTTCAGTTGTCCCTGGCCAGTATTGCCAAGTATCGGTGGCCTTCGCTACCATCTCCCAATGGTCTACCACGTTTTTGGTTTTGAAGGTCTGTGCCCCAGTCACCTGCGAAGCAAGAATGGCAATAATTGGTAAGTACCTCACATTGAAAATCATGCGTCAAATTTAGGGAATTATTAGGTAAAGGAAGTTGCTTTTGGTGGAAAGTCTGTCTAATACTTTTATTCGTTTAGGACAGCTAAGCTCTTTATGTTTGCCGCACAATTAACTAAAACCAACTATGGACACTACAAAAATGATCAAGGCTTATTGCCTAAAAACCAAGGAGAAAAACGTGCCAATGCATGATGCTGTGGTTTCAAAAACTGCACGTGGGGGCTACATAGCCAAAGGCAACGATGGAAAAGGCAACAAAATGTCAGCAATTATGAGCGAGGCTACTGCTTTACAAGCCATCAAAGACGGCGTAGCCAAGAAGGAGTTTTAACCCCACTTGCTCTCAATTCATCAAAAGGCCAACTGCATCTCAGTTGGCCTTTTGCGTGAACAAAAAAGCCACCCCAAACGAGGTGGCTTTTTGATGCATAAATCTGTTTATCTTAGTACCTGTATGTATCCTTTTTGAAAGGGCCATTCACAGCTACGCCAATGTATTCTGCTTGTTCGGCATCCAGTATTTCCAACTTAGCACCCACTTGGGCAAGGTGCAGCATGGCAACCTTTTCGTCAAGGTGTTTTGGAAGCACGTACACTTGGTTTTCATAAGCCGATGAGTTCGTCCACAGTTCTATCTGGGCAAGGGTTTGGTTGCTGAATGAGTTGCTCATCACAAAAGATGGGTGACCCATAGCACAACCAAGGTTTACCAAGCGACCTTCAGCCAATATAATGATCTCGTTGCCGTTTACATTGTAGATGTCCACCTGTGGCTTCACTGTGAATTTGCTTTTGCCGTGGTTGCCTTCCAGCCAAGTCATGTCTATTTCGTTGTCGAAGTGGCCAATGTTGCACACAATAGCCTTGTCACGCATGGCTTTGAAATGCCTGTCTTTGATGATGTTCACGTTTCCGGTGGCGGTCACAAATATGTTGGCACGGGGCGTGGCATCGTCCATGGTCACCACTTCAAATCCGTCCATTGCTGCTTGCAGGGCACAGATTGGGTCAATCTCGGTAACCAACACACGACAGCCTGCACCACGAAGGCTTTCGGCTGACCCTTTTCCCACATCTCCGTATCCAGCAACGATGGCCACTTTGCCAGCCATCATCACATCGGTAGCACGGCGGATAGCATCCACCAGTGATTCTTTGCAGCCGTATTTATTGTCAAATTTCGATTTAGTAACTGAGTCATTCACGTTGATAGCGGGCATTGGCAATGTGCCTTTTTTCATACGCTCGTACAAGCGGTGAACACCCGTAGTGGTTTCTTCGCTCAAGCCTTTGATGGCCGGCACCAGTTCAGGGTATTTGTCCAACACCAAGTTGGTCAAATCTCCCCCGTCGTCCAATATCATGTTCAAAGGCTGTCTGCCTTCAAAGGCGTTCAGGGTCTGCTCGATGCACCAGTCAAATTCTTCCGCATTCTGGCCTTTCCAGGCAAATACAGGAATACCAGCAGCAGCAATGGCAGCAGCGGCGTGGTCTTGGGTAGAGAAGATGTTGCAACTGCTCCAGGTCACTTCGGCACCAAGTGCTTTCAGCGTTTCAATCAGAACGGCGGTTTGGATAGTCATGTGCAGGCAGCCAGCTATGCGTGCACCTTTCAGTGGCTGCGAAGCTCCGTATTCCTTGCGGATAGCCATCAGTCCAGGCATTTCAGCTTCAGCCAGTTTGATTTCCATGCGGCCAAATTCGGCTAGTGAAATGTCTTTTACTTTGTAAGGCAATGTTTGCGACTCAGTTGTCATTTGTTTGTATTAATTTGTTATTGATTTTCAAAAAAAGGATTGCAAAATTAAGGGTATTTAGGTCATAATTCCCAATATCAGATACTTGAAAACAATAAATAGCAGAAGATTGTTTATCTAATTGCTGATAATATTTTTGCAGCCTTAAAATTAACACAAACTAAATGTATCCAGAAATGATGGTAGCACCTATGCGTGCTGAACTTACCCAAGTAGGATTTGAAGAATTGACAACTGCCGAACAGGTGGTGAGTGAAATGGATAATGCAGAAGGCACTAAATTGGTAGTGTTCAATTCGGTGTGTGGCTGTGCTGCCGGCACTTGCCGACCCGGAATTCGTTTAGCTTTGCAAAACACAGTGAAGAAGCCTGGCAAACTTTTTTCGGCCTTTGCTGGTATGGAAACTGCAGCTGTAGCCAAAGCCCGTGAATACACGTTGCCATTTCCTCCTTCTTCGCCTAGCATAGCCTTGTTCAAAGATGGCGAACTGGTGCACATGGTTGAACGACATCACATTGAAGGCCGAAGCCCTGAGCAAATTGCCAGCAACCTGATAGGGGCTTTTGAGCAATATTGCTAAACGAACAAACTGTTGCTACGAGTTTGTTAGCAGTCATTTTCGCTTATTTCGAGGTCTGTATCGCCGCCTCATTTTTTTTTTTTGGAAATTTGTTAATTTATGATTAACATTGTTTCCTTTTTTATCTAAAATATGAAACACGGATTACGCATTTTATTAAGCTGTATGCTCCCCCTTTTGGCCACAAACACCCGTGGCCAAATCGTTATCAACGAACTAATGCCCACCAACCGAGGCATAATTGCTGATGACAACGCCGATTTATCTGACTGGTTTGAGATCTACTTGCCTACAGGCGGTGGAAACGACAACCTTCGTAACTACTTTTTTAGTAACGACAGAGATCAGCCATTCAAATGGCGTATACCTAATTCTACAGTACTCACTCCGGGCACTAAGTTACTCATATTTGCTAGCGGGAAAAACCGTGTAGCATCTGGTAAAATACATACCAATTTCAAGTTGAGCAGCTCAAGGAACAATGCTGAGCTCATAATCTGTGACACCAATGGCAACATTGTGGATGCACACACCACCCTTGGAGTAAGTTCTTTTTATTCGTATGCACGGATACCTGACGGCACCAGCAACTGGCAGATGTACACCAAACCCACCCCGGGAACTACCAATTCTGGCGGACAAGTTTTACAAGGCCAACTTAGCCCTCCATCGTTCACTCCGGAATTTGGCGTTTTCCCCCTAAAGGGCTATAAATTAACAGTAGCGATGTATTCGGCAGATGGGGCACAAATAAGGTATGACACAAGTGGTAAGCAACCCACGGCAACCTCAGCTCTTTACAATCCAGCGAAACCACTTATTTTGAGCAAAACAACTGTTGTGAAAGCCCGATGCTTCAAAGCCAACTGGGCCTCAAGTACCCAAAAAGTGCAGACGTATTTTATTGCGGATACTATTAGGACAGATGTAGTTGTAATTTCTGCTCCTCTTATCGACAGTATTACTGGTGGTTCTGGTGTTTATGGCAACAATGAACGTACAGGCTATTTTGAGCTGATGAACAAAAAAGGGCAGCATATCCAACACTTTGAATGCCACATGAGCCCGCACGGTGGCTATTCGTGGCAATTCGCTCAAAAGAGCATTCGTATCAAACTGAAATCGTACCTTGACTCGAGCCACTGCGATGGCGACATGTGGGCTCAAACGGGCAAATACCTGCCCTCAGTAAATAGTTTCAATGTGCGGGCAGCTGGAGTTGACTGGTTCAGGGGACACATGCGTGACGAGGTTGGTCAAACGCTGGTGCAGAATACCCACTGTGACATACAGGCGGCACGCACGGTTACAGGATACTTGAACGGAAGCTTCAACGGCATGTACCACATACGAGAACGTGAAGACAATGACTACTGCTATGAAAACCATGGGGTACACCCCGACAGTATAGATATGATAGCCTACGGTTCGCAAGTGCAATACGGTAGCATAAATGCTTGGAATACAATGACAAGTACGCTTGGAAACTACAGCTCTGCAAGCACCATCGCCGATAGCACATTTAATAAAATCGCAGGGACAATCGACTGGCAAAACTGGACAGATTACATTGCTACAGAAACCTATGTACTAAACCATGACTGGCCAGGTAACAATATACGCGTATGGCGGCCTTGGAACGGTAACAAAAAATGGCGTTATGCCCTGTGGGACATTGACTTTGGCTGGGGAATGACATGGGGAGCTGGACCATACCAGCCAACTGAGGATTTCTTTGGAAGCACCATGGGCGGAGGTGTCTACCCAGCCCAAGGAATAATAATAATGACAAAAAATCTAAAGTTTAAAAAATACTTTATCAACCGGTATGCCGACTTGATAAATACAGTGTGGGAGTATAACAACGTAAATAAAGTTATTACATCTTTTCAAGACACGTTGAAAGGAACAATGCCAAGAGCCTTCAATCGGTGGAATGGACAGATGAGCCCTCCAGGTGGCACTACTACTAATCTTGCTCAATGGAATACTGAAGTAAATGTAATGCGTTGGTTCGCCTCCTTGAGACCCAAGAATGTACGGTCACATATCAAGGCTTACTTCTCGTTAACCGATACTGT
>SHWZ01000040.1 GCA_009693575.1 Flavobacteriaceae bacterium
GTTTTTACTGTAAGAATTTCTAAATAGTTGCGGTTGTGGTGATCGGTTTTTATATCGTTTTTCTTTAGGTGTGCTATGTCTGAATAACGCAAAGAAGTGAAGCAACAAAAGCTATAAATATCCCTGATATGTTCCAGTCTTTTATTGTTTGATAGGTCTAGGTTGTTAAGGTGTTGCAGCTCTTCCCAAGAAAGGAAAACAATGTTTTTTTGAAAATCTCCAGTGCCGATCCCTTTAAACTTAAACTCAAAATCTCTGTAGGCTAAATTTGTATTGTATCCCTTTTTTGTTGCCCAATTCAAAAACCAAGTAAATATTTTCATGTACTTGTGGTTGGTGGAATTGTTTAGCTTCAATTCGTTTTTAAAGTGGTCGATAAAGCTTTGTAGGAAAACCGGATTAATGTCGGCAAATTGAAGTTTGGGAAATGTCGCTGCTATGTGCCTCTTAAAAGATTTTATTTTCTTTGTAGTATTTACACTCCAATCCTTTTGTTGGCTTTCGGTATCAATGAATATTTGTAAATATTCAATAACATTCTTTTGCTGCCCTGCGTTGGCTTCTTTTACTTGGGTATTTTCAGCACGATTTAGAAAACTATTTAATTCATTAAGTAGTAATTTGCTGGTGATCGGTTTATTTAACCCTAGAGCATCATTATAAATAACTGGCAGTTGTGAGCCGATTGTTTCAATTCGCTTGTTGATAGTGTTTGCACCAATCCCATCCTTGTTAAAATTATTCCTTTTAACCCGTTGCTCCGATTCGTTCCACTTATCAAAATCAATTCTATATCCTACTGGGTAAATAACCCGTTGCCCATCAAATTTGAAGTCAACCAATACTGGGACGTTATCGGTTATCAATAACCCGGTTGTTTTGTCCTTTCGCTTTTCAAGTTTAAAGCTACTGATTCTTAATCCTTTCTTGGCCTTCATTTTTTAAAAGTGTTAAATTACACTCCAAAATTACACTCCATTTTCAGTTTAATCTAATTTATTTTACTTGTCTCTGTTTTAGATGTCATATCGAACATCCCCTAATCCCAATGGATTTCATTGGGTTAGTTTAACTTTGATAAGTTTAGGCTGTTTCTAATTTGTAGTCCCGGGCAGAATCGAACTGCCATCTAAAGTTTAGGAAACTTCTATTCTATCCGTTGAACTACGGGACCAAAAGGTTGGCAAAATTACGGGTCGCCTGTTTATCCCCTTTTCACTATAAAGATTTCCTGTTCGGGAAGAATGATAGTGCGTTCATTAATGATTTGCTTAACCATTCGATTTGTTGCAAAATTTACAGCCCAAAAGACTTCAACCAAGAGACACGGTTGGTCACGGGGTCTTGTCTTTCAATTTCATAATCATTTCGACAGGGTTAGCGGCGGCAAACACTGCATTGCCAGCTACCAGCACATCTGCACCACATTCGAGTAGGGCTTGAGTATTTGATTCGCTTACACCTCCATCTATTTCGATCAATGCTTTTGAATTTTTGGCTATTAAGATTGTTTTCAGTCTTCGTACTTTATCGTAGGTATTTTCTATGAATTTTTGCCCACCGAAACCAGGATTCACACTCATTACACATACCAAATCAATATCTGCAGCAACATCAATGAGCAGATCGATGGATGTATGTGGGTTTAAGGCTACACCAGCTTTCATACCCAGCTCTTTGATGGCTGCAATAGTGCGATGCAAATGGGTAGAAGCCTCCAAATGAACGGTGAGCACATTAGCCCCTGCATCCTTGAAAGCCTTGAGGTAACGCTCTGGTTCAACAATCATTAGATGTACATCAAGCGGTTTAGTAGCATGACGTTTGATGGCCGAAATAACTGGCAGCCCAAAGGAAATATTGGGCACAAACACGCCGTCCATCACATCCACATGAAACCAGTCGGCCTGACTGTGGTTTAGCATTTCCACATCACGTTGTAGGTTGGCAAAGTCTGCCGAAAGAATTGAGGGGGCAATAAGGTGCATGGCGAAATTAATTGACCACGAAATACGGCACAGGAAAAGCTACATAAAAACTTGTGGGAAAGATTACAGTTTCCACTCCAGTCCAGCCAAAATGCCTTTGCTGTGGAAATATTGCTTCACATCCATATTATTAATTAGTGAATTGTTGAGTGAGTGATTGTAGAAGGGTTCAACTAAAAAATTCAATTTTTTACCCATATTCACACTCACAGCCACCGATATATTTCCACCAACGTTCAACCTATTCATACTCTGCTTTTTCACCTCATCCAAACTTACCAGTGACGGGTTTAACTCCATCGTCAGGTTCGTACCATTTGCCGCAGTGAGCACTCCTGCACTGACGCCAATGGTAGGCTGAATTGAGAAATAGCGATAGTCAAATCGATACCCAAAAGCCATTGGAACTTCCATGTAGGCATAGCTATTTTCGGCATTCTGTTTATGGTCTTGAGTAAAGGTGTATTTATATGGTTTCAGCTCATACACTCCATTAATATAAAAACCAACCATTGTCTGTGCTTCTTGCTGGGTCTTGAAATCATATTCTGCCTTTTCTCCTCGATTTACAATACTTATACCTGTTGAAACAAAAAGGTGATTGCTCAGATTGTATTTCAAACGAAGGGCGTAAGAAAGCGTTGTCTTGGCCTTTTCGCTACTGTTGCGGATGAGCAGATATTCATTCCTTGGGGCTCCTTTAAGACTGCGAAATGAATGATTGGCACTGGCTAGGAATGCGATGCTCCATGGTGAGGTTGTCGCTGTTTTGGCACGTTTGGCACTTGGGGCTTTAACTCCGCTCAGCCTGACATTAGTTCTAAGTCTGAAGTGCGTTGTCTGGAGGTTAGCGTTCGGAGACGATGCTGTGGATTGCAACCTAAATATTGGGTACGCAGACAGGGCGATTAAGTCAAGCTCTGATTTACTTTCTGCAAGATTGCCCCCTGTTACCATCAACTGCCGTTCAACTTTTGCCAACCGGATTTTATCTTTGTTTTTAGCAAATTTGTTTTTGTTATTAGCCTTGCTTCCAAACTCATTTCCTCCCAAGGCATGCATTAAAGTATTGCTCTTTTCTAGTTGTCGGCTGTTGGCTACTCCCCCCTTCATCACCTTTAGTTTGTGAACTTCCTTGGTTTCGTTCACCTCAAACGAAGGCACGGTTGAGTAAAGTCCCCATTGCAACAGGCTTATAAATGCCAACATTCCTAAAGTCCCTGTCACGAAAACTACTGCACGGCGTATGCGATTGCGGCGGTTCAGAAGAAGGATAAAAGCTAGGCTCTGCCATATCCAGTTTGGGGGAGTATGCTCAAATCCATCAAGACTGTTGTAAATTCCAGCATCGAATCTATTGCCGAGTCCATTACGGATGCGACCCCATACATTCAATGGTGGCTTCGCTTCGTTGGTTATTAAGCGGTCATAAAACAGGTCGTCGACAGGGTGGAAATTCCTTTCCCCTTTCAGGTCTTCGCTCAGCTTTCCCCACACACCCTCAGGTGCATCGGGCTTGTGGCCATCCAGCCCGCCTTTGAACAAATTGTCAATATTATTCTCTTTCTCAGACATCAGTAGTTTGGTGTTTTTCGTAGCCCAGCATTTTTTGCAAAATCTGCCTGGCTCTAGATAGTTGTGATTTGGAAGTGCCTTCTGAAATGTCAAGCATCTCCCCTATTTCTTTGTGGTTGTAGCCCTCGAGTGCATACAGGTTGAACACCAGCCTAAAACCTGGAGCAAGCTTTTGAACCATATCCAACAAGTCGGTCACCTGTAGTTTGTCGTAACCGGTTGGGTGATACTCTTCGTTCAGTTGGCCGAAGTCCTCAATATTCGTTTGCTTGAGGTACATGTGCTTGTTGGCATGGTACTTTTTCAGGCAGGAATTTATCATGATGCGTTTTATCCAACCTTCAAACGAACCAGTGCTTGTGTAGCGGCCAATGCTTTGAAAAACCCTCATAAAGCCTTCGTGCAGAGTGTCTTCGGCTTCCATACGGCTGCTGCTGTAGCGGAGGCACAGGGCAAACATGCGGCTTGCATACTGCTTGTACAGTTGCTCTTGTACCCTAGGGTTTTCGCGGATACAGCCCTCTAAAAGCTCTTGTTCGCTCAGCACCTTGCTCGGTTATTTTGGTTCAAAGGAAATACACTTTTGCCTAATCTCCAAACCCATAGACACTTTTTTTTGTGTTTGGGTTGCATGCCGGCAAAAGTTTATCTTTGAATCCTATGTCTCGTCAACAAAAGTCCATTTCCAATCCTTTCGTAGCTCCAGTTTGGTTCAGGAAAAACCTTTGACAACATTGGCCTAAGCTGAGGCTCATTGTATGCTGTGGCAACAAAAACATAATCGGGGTGGAAGGTTTTATGGAAACTGCTGATTTCGCTTTCGGTAAGGGTGGTTTGAGGTAGAAGCCCGGTTTTGGAGAAACACAGCAACCTACTCATCACAGAATCGCTTTCATACAAGGCAAAAATGCTCTCAGGCAATCGGGAAATGTAGCCGCCTATCAAAGCTTTGCGGTGTATAGTTTGAAAGTAGAGTTGGTTCAAATCAAAATGGCCAACGCTTTTCATGCCATCGGTAATGCCTGTCGGGATTGTAAGCAGTGTGCCCTCGGCGGAGGCTGCCAACTTTTTAATGGCTTGGGGCATATCGGCTTTGCCAAGAGTATTGAAGGTTTTTGCCTTCAAATCCAGAAAGGAAAAGAGCAGCAGTACAGCCAGAAAAGTATTCACAAAGCGGTTTCCCCATTTTTCTACTAAAATCGGAATAATGACTAGCATACAACATAGCGGCAAGGTGAAGTGCAATAGACTAAGGATGCGTGTTGGGCAGCGGATATTGTTGAAGAATGGGATGAAATGAGCAAGTGCTGTGGGTGGGTAGAATAGTCGGTAGCCAAAAAAATTGACCGATGGCAGGGCAATCATTACAAAAATTAGACTAAGCAAATGCCAAAAACTGAAGCGGATTTGATTACGTTTTGCAATAAGTAAAAATAGAAATATTCCGGTCAATAAAAGGGTAGTCAGTCCAAGGTATATTTGATGTTCAAAGCTGCTGAGCAAATACTTCATCCGTGAAATGTATTGCACAAAAAACTCTCTCGAAAGAAGCCAACAATTTTGGTTTGGGATGAAGAAATTGGCCAAGTCTCCCCCCCAATAAAATCCGGCTTTGCTGTCAACATGGTCTTGCAAATAACCTATGATAAAATGGCAAGCAATCAAGCACGTAATCAGTATGAAAAATAGCTTGCGTTTGTTGGCATTTTGGTATGAAGGCATCAGCCATTTGTACAAAAGAAAGACACCTACAAAGTAGACAAGGAAAACCGTAATGTAATAGTCGCAGCCAAGGTTAAGCAGCCATATCCAACAAAGGATTAGCAGGTTCTTTGTTGTCCTGATCTCCCACCAACGCAAAAATGCTATCATAAACCATGGAGCAAACCCATGCAAGATGAGGTGGTAATGTTGCGGCAAATGAAACATTCTGAATGGCGAAAAGGCAAAAAGAACAGCCACTAACAAGGCGGCGAGGTGGTTAATTAGTATTTTCTTGGCAAGGACATATGCACCCAAAGCCGCCAATAGAAAATGAAGAAACAAGAATATATTATTGGCCAGTACTGGGTTTTCAAAAGCCAAGCTGAACAGCCCCATGAGCGGAGAGTATGTGTGCATGAATAAATTGGCCTCGGCTGGCACCAGTAACTTATCCGTCTTAAATGGGTTGTCTCCAGCTAAAAGGTTTTCCTTGAAGATATATGAATTCCAGACATACTGATTAGCATCGCTATTTTGTTTTTCAGCTATGAAACTGCCGCCAAAATCAGAGACTAATGGATAGGTGAAATAACAAGTACAGAGACAGAAAAAAACTGAAACCAAAAGATATTCCAACTTAAAACATTTGAGTACCATTTTCATTTTTCAAGCCATTATCCGTTGCACATCATTCCTCAGTGCAATGAAATTAATTACAAGTAGAACCAGCATCAAACCCAAGCCAGACAAAGCGACCACACACGAAACCCCTGCTTGCAAAGTGATGCCTTTATCAAACAGCCAAGTTGACAAATAGTCTTTAATTAAATATACCCCAAGCAAAGAAACAATGAAAATAATGCAATAGGCCAATAAATAGAAAATGGTATAGAGACGAATAGGTGCTGAGGTGCTGAAGCCAAGCATGGAGAGTGTTTCTAACTCATACTTGCTTTTACTCACCAGCAACTGACTAAATTGAATGAAACCTGTGAGTGAGACCAAAATGACCAGCAGCCCAGCAAACGCAAGTATATTCAAGGCATTGTACACAAAGCCGCTGAACTTGCCGTTCCGCATTAGTTCTGTATTAGCTTCATAGCCGTTTCTGTCTATGTAGTTAGTCAGTTCGGCCATCTTTTCATTTCGGGCTTTCAGGATAAGACGATGAGGTTTGGTTTTCATTCCTCCTGCAAATTCGTGATTGGCAAAATCTAAGAAATTCTTGGGAACAAGGATCGTTGAAATACGGTTGCTGAATCCTACAATTTTTCCAATGAAATGTGCCTGTTTCCCTGTATTTCCTCGAATAGAAATATCAAACGTAACCCATTTCAAAGTGGCCTGTGAAAGTTGCGGAAATCCGTGAGAAGGAGCGTAATTGAAATTATACATGTTCATGAAATCGTTGGGTAAAATCAAGGGAATTTCTTTGTCGCCAATGTGCCAGTTCCACCCCTCAGGATTAATATCTAAATACTGATTGTCAACTGCTTCAAAAAACAACTCCATGAACATGGATTGAGCACCTGCAATGGCTATGTTCATATTTGCCGTAGCGTTGAAGTGGTTCAACACAAATTCGCCAACACTTTCTATGCACTGCTGCTTTTTCAGCTCTTCAATTTCATTTTTTTGAAACACCGAACTACCCAAGGAAAGTGTGTTGAGCATCCCCACTTTTTTGTTCACCACCAAGTATTGAGATTTTACTAAATCCGTATTTTCGGACAGCAGCGATTTGAAATCCAGAAAGAATTGCAGGGAGATCAAAACCAACAAAAAACCTAACAATGAGCCCAGTAAATTGAATCCCATCTGCCAACGGCCTGTATGCCTAAACAGTAGACTTGCCAAAAGTTTCCAATGTTTCATACAGTGAGGATTTGTGTGAGTTGGAATCCAAAATTGCTACCCAAACTAGTGAGCAAAAGTGTGGCACTATTTTTCTCAACCGCTTCTTCTATCAGTTTTTTGGCTATCCCGATATTGTCATCATCCAAGTGGCTGAAAGGTTCATCGAGCAGTAACAATTTGAATGGCCTACACAATGCCCGAACCAAAGCTACCCGCTGTTGCTGACCAAAGGAGAGTTTGCCGCAAGGCGAGTTCATCTTCTCAGCAATGCCAAGTTGTGCAGCCATACTTAGCATTTCCACTTTTGAACATGTTTCAGAAACCTGCCCTGTAAGTTGGATATTTTCCAAAGCTGTCAGGTGCACAAAAAGCCTGAGGTCTTGTGGCAGATAAGCAATTTCATTCGCTCTCAGCACTGCTATTTCTGAGGGGCTAAATTGTTGGATTGGTTTACCGTCCAAAAGCAATTCACCGAAGTAGTCGCTTCGCAGCCCCATCAAGTAGGCCAACAGAGTTGACTTGCCCTTTCCTGAAGCGGCTTTTATCAAGTAACTGCTCCCGGCAGCCAATTCAAGCCGTTTGCCCCAAATGCTTTCTACTCCATACAAACCTTCAAGCGGCTTGGGGATTATACTTTGTAGTTGAAGGGGGAACATTATTGTCGGAAATCTATCGAAGATAAAATACCAGTTTCCAATACTACCGATTGCCCGCTGCCAACTGAATTAATGAACCAAATGAAACAGCCTACTCCAGCGAATCTTTGAGAGGCCAGAGCCCCACTTGTCCCAACTCATCCATATAAAAACAGCCTTGCCCACAACATGGTCTTCGGGCACAAAGCCCCAAAAACGGCTATCCATACTGTTGTGCCTATTGTCGCCCATCATAAAGTAGTAGTTTATACCGAAAGTATATGTTTTCAATTCTTTACCGCCAAGGTATGCTTTGCTGCCTTCTACTTTATAGTCGGTGTGACCTTCATATTTTTTGATGCATACTCCGTAGATACGTGCATTGATACTGTCAAGTGTGATGGTTCCACCTTCTTTCGGTATCCAAAGGGGGCCGTAATTGTCCACGTTCCAGTCGAATAGGTGAGGAAACAAACTCGGGTGCGTTCCCGTTCCTGCTGGGTTTGGCGTGCTGTCTACACTTATCACCTCAGGCATGGCTTTCAATTGCTTATTTTGCAGTTTGGTAAGAGTGGCCCAAAAATTTGTACCTTCTGCGGATGTTAATCTCACATCATCATGGTCATCATTGCGAAGAACGCCGTCAGGAGTTTGCATTAGATTATAGTTCAAGCCAATATTTTTCAACGTTTTCTTATCAAGCGGATAGCGAGTGGTAATGCTGTAGCTGCTCATAGCATTTTCGGGTGTTTCAATGGCTTTGCCATCAATGAAAACTTGCCCATCTACCAAGCTAATTGTGTCTCCTGGCAAGCCAATGCAGCGTTTGATATAGTTCTCCTTTTTGTCAACGGGTCTCCCAGTTACAGTATCGTCAGGCCAGTTAAATACTACAGCATCGAAGCGTTTCACTAGGCTGAAACCAGGCAAGCGATAGTAAGGTAGCTTTATCCAGTCGAGGTACGATTTAGTGTTGCCTGAAAGGGTATTATGAGCCAGTGGCACTGCAAGTGGAGTCTGTGGCATTCGAGGACCATAATGAAATTTGCTCACAAACAAGAAGTCGCCAACTAGCAACGATTTTTCCATACTAGGAGTTGGAATTGTATATGCTTCCATGAACAATGCCCTAATAATGCTTGCAGCTACAACTGCAAAAGCAATGGCATCCGTCCACTCACGCCAACGTGCTCGCTTTCTTGTTTCGTTGAAATAGTGATACCACACCGTCACCAAGATTTGACCAAAAGTAAACAATGCAAAAATATCCATGAAGCCCGCACCTGCCAGAAGCCACATAAGCAAGAAAATGCCAGCATTAAGACCGCTGAGCAGCCAAAAGCCAAACCGTTGCCGACGGCTAAGGCGGGAGTAATATACAGCCCAGTTCAGTTTGGGAGTTTGAGTTTGGGATTGGGGGTTAGGGGTAGCCATCACTAATTACGGTTGTTATTTTTTTTAACGCTAAAACGGCCACGAAGGTACTTGGTCGGCCTATATTGATCGAAAAATTTGATGAGCAACCATCAAATGGTTCTAAACCTAGAAATGTGCTAACAGCCGAAAAAAGGAAGCCCCACCGTTTCAGGTAGGGCTTCCAAAATAGTACCAATAATTTATTTAAGCAAGAAAGTGCTTTTGCCTACAATCACCCCACCTTCGTATATTTCCATTGTATAATTACCCTTGGCAAATGCTGTAGATTTCTTAAAATTCATACACACATCTGTGTCTTTGTTATCGTATTGTACTTCTTTCTTCTCAGAGTAAGGAAGGTTGTCTCCATCAAAGTTGAAGGTATTATTGGTGTTGTTGCTTATCACTGAGCGGTCGGGCCCTAGCACACGCAGATATATTGTTTTAAGTCCTTCATCTGTCACCAAATTCTGTTGTAGTTTGAAACATATTTTTACCTTGCTGGCAGACTTCGCTTTTGTGGTGGGCTTATCACCTTTCTTACCCGTCTTCAATGGAGTAGCAAGTATGTTGTCGGCCTTCAGTGCACTGCTTTCCTTAATCTTTTTGGCAAGTTGACCTTTATCTTTTTTCAGCTTTTCCGCATCCGTTTTGGTTAGTCCGAGACTATCGTTCAGTTCTACATTCTTTTTTCGGGCAAGTTCCAGCTCCGCTCGGGTAGTAGCCATCTCGGATTCAAAATTTGCCTTCATTTTTCTTGCCTCAGCCATATCCTTTTTTGCCTGAGCAATCAGTTTAGGATCGCCACTATACGCTGCACGCTTTGCATTGCTCAACCGAGCGGTAAGGTCAGCAATGATTTTTGCAAATTCAGCACTTTTTTCACCAAACCCTTCATTCTCTTTTTTCAGGTCGGCAAGTTGAGCCGTGAGGGTGTTTATCTCTATTACAAGCGAATCCTTTGCTTCATTCAGCTTTTTGATGCTCACCTCTTTTTTGTCTATCTCATCGTTCTTGTTGAAGAGTTGGTAAAGCAGGAAAACATCAGCCGTCACCAGCAGCAGCAGGGCTATGATTACGATTACTTTGCCCGAACCCGAGCGTCTTTCTGTTGATTCCATGTTTATTATTTGTGCTTTTTATGTTATAAAACTTGTACCTGATTTCGGTGTGGCAAATTTAGTTGCCTTTTTTTCCTATTGCAAAAAATTTATTTTTAACATTCAAGGTCATCCTCACTATTTTGTCTACTATTCTATACGGTTGTTTATCTATTGAATGGCTTTCCATCCATAATTATCTTCTCAAACACATCCTCCGAAAAATGGTATGGGATGTAGTCTAAACTTGGGATAGGCTTAGTGATGATGAGGTTTGCAAGCTTTCCTTCACTAATACTTCCAAGTTCATTTTGTAGCTCCAAAGCAAAGGCCCCGTTGATAGTAAGTGCATGAAAAGCTTCGATAGGCAGCATCTTCATCCGCAAGCAGGCAAGACTCCACACAAACGCCATACGTCCGCTGGGGCTGCTTCCTGGGTTGTAGTCGCTGGCAAGGCATACTGGCAGATTAGCTGCTATCATACTTCGGGCATCGGGGTAGGGGATGCCCAGAAAGAAAGCTGTGGAAGGCAGCAGTGTCGGAATAGTATTCGAATTTTTAAGTGATTCAATCTCTGCATCAGAAGTATGTTCAAGGTGGTCAACCGATATGGCATTACATTTTACGCCTACTTGCACTCCGCCTGTCAGGCCAAGTTCGTTGGCGTGAATCTTGGGTTTCAAGCCATATTTAGCAGCAGCCTTCAATATCATTTCCGTTTCTTCGGGCGAAAAAAAACCACGGTCGCAAAACACATCCACATAGTCGGCAAGCCGATCGACTGCAACCTTTGGCAGCATTTCATCTATTATTAGTTTCAGGTAGTCGTCGTGGTTTTCCTTATACTCCATCGGAAAAGCATGAGCCCCCAGAAATGTGGCTTTGATAGCGATAGGTGAAACTTCCTTCAACCGCCTGACAACCCGCAGCATCTTCAATTCATCAGATACGGTTAGACCATATCCGCTTTTTATTTCGATGGCTCCTGTGCCCCAACGAATACACTGCATTAACCTTGTGTGAGCCGATTCAAACAATTCATCTTCATTGGCTTCTTGTAGGCGTCGGGCAGAGTTCAGTATACCGCCACCAAGATTGGATATTTCTTCATAGCTCATCCCTTTGATCCGGTGTACGAATTCTTCCTCACGGCTTTTGGCGAAAACTAAATGTGTGTGGCTATCCACAAAACTTGGCAGCACCACCCGGCCAATGGCATCGATAATTTCACCGTTATGGTTTTGGTAGCCAGTTTCGGCCAGCATTTCCATTTTGCCGAAGGCTTTAATTTTTCCTGCTTCGCAATAGAGCCATGCATTTTCAATAATGCTGTTCATGGCCAAGTCTTTTCCAGCCAAAGGTTTTTCTTGCTGTGGCATTACGCCCGCAAGCTGTTTAATATTGGTGATGAGGAGAGACAAATAGATGGAGTAGATGAGTGATCAAGGATGGAAGACAAAGTAAATTTTAACTCACACTTGTGCAAACATACGAAAAACAAAGAAACTGAGTCTCAAACAAAACTTAGGAGTGAAGAAATTATAGCTTGGTGTGTTCATCCCACTGAGTCGCTTAAGGCGACTCAGTGGGATGAACAATTTAGAGATGGGGCATTGATAGAAAACTTATCATTTTAAAGTCTCTATTCTTTGACAACTGCGACAACAGAGACGTTCGCTTTGATGTAATAATAATTTGTTGTTTTAAGTCTGTCGGAATGTTTGTCCATTTTTTTTGCTCAATCAAAAATAGTTTGCCCCCATTATGATTCAAAAAAGTAGCGATTTCAACCCACTTACCACCTTTCTGTCGTTAGCTACAATAAACACTGCAATATTGCTAACTGCCTACTTCACGCTGAGAAATGCCAACTGCCGGTGCCATTGAAAATACCCAAACATAGCTATCACCAAAAACAATACAAACTCCATCGACACGAATAAGATTCCTCGTTGGTAGTATATAATTGGGGCAATGATGTCGACTACTATCCAGAACAGCCAATTTTGCAAAACGTATCGAGCCATCAGTACATTTGCCACAATGCTGAATACGGTTACGAAGCTATCTGCAAAAGGGTATGCGGCAGGCTGCGGGAAGGTGCTTGGAAAATATTCGTGCAGGTGCGTAACCCCATAACCGCAAACCAAAGATGCCAGCAGGCAGTATGTAATAAGCTGTAGAAACTTATTCGTTTTCATACTCCGAATTGGTTGCGGGTTGATTTGTTGGGCTCTCCAAAAATACCAACCGTAAATACCCATCCCGAAAAAATAGATTTGTAGAAACACATCTGCATAAAGCTGATTGGCATAGAACAACACAGCGAAACAACTCACATTTACCAAGCCAAGAGGCCAGTTTATTATTTTGTTTTTGGCAGCATACCACACTGCCAGCAAGCCCGTGAACGTGCCGATGGCCTCAAGGTAACTGAGGTCATATCCGAAAAAGGTACTAAAAGTATGGAACAAGGGGCAAAGAAAGGGAGAATACAACCAACCCCTACATATTCAAATACTTCATAAGGGCATTATAACGTTCTTGCAACATGGCCCATTCTTCTTCGCTAATATGGCTTGCCTTCACGTTGTAGCTGAACCGCTCAAAAGAAGCTAAAATATTTTTTACATCTGGCCTATCAACTTGCAGGCTCACTTCAATCATTGGGCTATTCTCTTCCATCCTGCCAACATAAAGTGCAAGTATCTTGGCATCGCTACTCTCCACAATCCGGCCTATTTCACTCAACGAATAATCATTCGACCGCATTTCCAAAGTAATAATGCCACCGTATTCTTGCCCCGGATGAATGTGGCTGAACCTCATAGTCATTTGGTGAATGAGATTTTGTAGTGAAACGATTCCGATGAAATTATCGGCGGCATCGACCACGGCGAGGCTGCTGTAGTTAGATTGCCCAAAGAAGCGGGTCAATTCAAATTCATGTATGTTTTCGTATACCCTAAAAATCTGTTCAGTCTTAATGAATTCGTCAATAGGCTCATCCAAACCTACTGTATAAATATCTTCAACGGATACCACACCTATTGCCTTTCCATCAAACATCACAGGTAGATGTGCCAGCCCAAATCCATTGAGGATTTCCATTGCCTCACCCACAGCCATCCTGCGTTGCAGAGGTAGTAGTTCTTTTTCGATGAGTGCTGAGGCGAACATAGGGAATTACGGTTGAATGATTTACAAATAAATTTTTTGTTGATGTATTGAATGGGGAGTAATATGAGTATTAAATCTTGTCTTTTATCTCTCGCACTAGATTTTTTATCAATTGTCTTTTCTAATTAACGAACTATCCCTCTTTTTAGTTTCAATAAAGGGGAAAAAGGTGATTAGGGCTGCTTTACCATTTGAAAAGAATGGACAGCTGCAGCTATCTCTATCAGGTTTCTAGGGTCTTCTTCGGCAGCATTGCCTACAACCAGTACATCAGCACCAGCTTCCAGCATTTGTTCTGCGTCGTGAGCTGTGCGTATGCCCCCACCTACAATTATTGGCACCGATACCGCTCCTCTCACCGCAGCTATCATACTTGAGCTTATGGGATTTTTAGCCCCGCTACCTGCATCTATGTATATTAATTTCATGCCTAGCATTTCGCCGGCAATTGCTGTACAAAGTGCAATATCGTCTTTGTCGGCAGGTATAGGAATGGTATTGCTCATGTATTGCACGGAAGTGATGTTGCCACCATCTACTAGCATATAGCCTGTAGGTATGGCCTCAAGCCCCATCCGCCGAATATTTGGTGCAGCTTGCACATGTTTGCCAATAAGCATCTCCGGGTTGCGGCCCGAAATAAGCGAAAGAAAAAGAATGGCATCGGCATGATGGCTCACCTGCAAAAGCCCGCCAGGAAAAATGACTACGGGCTTTCCCGTCTGCTCTTTCAGTTGCGAGATACAGTCTTCAAACGTTCCATTGGTTAGCAGGCTTCCACCCACCAAATAGAAATCGGCCAGCCCGTCCTCAGCCACTTCCAATGCCTGACCCAACTGACGGCGGCTGGTTTTGTCAGGATCTATCAGCATGGCCAGCATCTTACGACCATGTGCTGCGTTGTCCTGAAAGAATTGGTGAACCGTCTCCATCTGTTTTTTCTTTTGGGCAAAAGTAGGGGGGGGGATGGATGTGGAAATATGGAAATGTTAGAATGTGGCGATTTCGCAGAAACGTCAACCCCAAAACCAAAGACCCCTAAGCCATTTTCCCCTATTTTTGCCATCCTTTCTAATAAAATATACTTATGGCTACTACCAGCGATTTAACAAGAGGCGGATTCATCCGTTACAAAAACGAACTATGTCAGGTATTGGAATACCAGCACCGCACACCCGGAAATCTTAGAGCTTTCTATCAAGTGACTATGCGGGTGCTTCGCAGTGGTAAACAGTTAGAAACCAGATTTAGAGCTGGAGAAGAAATAGAACCTGTACGTGTAGAGATGAAACAATTACAATACCTCTATCGCGATGGCGAAAACCTAGTATGCATGGATCAGAAAAGTTTTGACCAACTCTATATTCCTGAAATACTTTTTGGCACTGCCCTCAAGTTTCTGAAAGAAGAAGTTATCGTGGATGTCGCCTTCGAAGGCGACAATCCAATTTTTGCTACTCCACCCAGCAAAGTAGAATTGCAGGTGACCTATGCCGAACCAGGAGTACAGGGCAATACAGCTACAAACACAGGCAAAAATGCAACTCTTGAAACAGGAGCAGAAATCATGGTTCCTTTATTCGTGAATGTAGGCGAAATTGTGCGAGTGAACACTGAAGATGGCACCTACATGGAAAGGGTGAAGTAACGAATTGCATTGGGTTTCAATTTCAATTTAAGAATTGAAATTGAACCATTACATTTATCTTATCAAGAAAACCCATTCAGGATCCTGAATAATAGGGCAAAACGTTCTATGAGTCTATCTTTGCCTTCAATATTTCACCTAATTAGTATGCAAACAGTTTATATTAAAGATTTAGGCAAACACGAAGGCCAAACCGTGACACTGGCAGGCTGGGTGGCCAACCGCAGGGATAGTAAGGGATTGGTATTTCTCAATATTCGTGACGGCTACGGGCTGTGTCAGTGTGTGGTGGACGAGGCCAAAATTTCGGCTACCGAGTTTGAGGCTGCAAGCAAATTGGGTTTGGAAAGTTCATTAACTTTGAATGGATTGGTTGTAAAAGACGAGCGGCAGTTGGGAGGTTTTGAGATTCAGGTTTCAGGATTGGAAGTATTACAGAGTGCCGTTGATTTTCCTATTGCCAAAAAAGAGCACGGTGTTGAGTTTCTGGCCGACCGTCGCCACCTTTGGCTTCGCAGCAACAGGCAATGGGCTATTATGCGTATTCGCAACCGCATTATTTATAGTATTCACCAGTTTTTTCAGGAGCAGGATTTTGTACAGATGGATGCTCCCATTTTTACAGGCAATGCCTGCGAAGGCACCACCAACTTGTTTGAAACGGATTTCTTTGGGGAGCCAGCTTACCTGAGCCAAAGCGGGCAACTTTATGGTGAGGCCATGGCCTTTGCCATGAACAAGATTTATACATTTGGGCCTACATTCAGGGCTGAGAAAAGTAAGACCCGCCGCCACCTTGCCGAATTTTGGATGATAGAACCTGAGATGGCTTTCTATGATATATTCATGAACATGGACTTGATTGAAGGCTTGATGAAACGTATAGTGACGGACGTACTCAAGGATTGCAAAACGGAGCTGAATGCCATTGGGCGTGACACCGCCATTTTGGAAAATATCGTAAAGCCATTCCCCCGACTCACTTATGACGAGGCAGTTCGCATCATCAAAGGGGAGCAAGACGTGAACGGGCAAAACAGCATCAAATCGCTGGAAGATGAATTAGAAATTGTGAAAGAAAAGATAGCAGCAACTCACGTAGAAATAAAACAACGTGAAGAGAATATTGCCAGTGGTGCTTTGAAAAAGGGCGAAATCAATTTCAACCAAAGCAAAATAGACAAGCTAAAACAGGAGTTGAAAGACTTGGAAGAAGACGAACGCAACATACCCGGATGGCTGGAAAGTGCAAGAAATTTTGAATACGGCAGCGACTTTGGCGGCAGCGACGAAACAGTAATTACCCGCCTGTTTGATGTGCCCATCATGGTATATAACTGGCCACATGCCGTAAAGGCCTTCTACCTAAAGCGTGACCCTGTAGACAGCCGCTTTGCTCGTGGTGTGGATGTGCTTGCACCTGAAGGCTATGGCGAAATAGTGGGTGGTGGAGAACGAGAAACAGATGAGCAATTACTTCGTGAAAAAATCACCGAACACGAACTGCCAATGGATGCCTTTGAATGGTATTTGGACTTACGTAAATACGGCTCGGTGAAACATGCAGGCTTCGGACTTGGCCTTGAGCGGGTGGTTTGCTGGGTGTGCAAATTGCCTCATGTGCGTGAGAGTATCCCATTCCCGAGGATGCTTGGTAGGGTGCTCCCTTAGGCGATTTGGAGATTTGGCTTAGCTGAGAAAAGTTAATGATAAGAACACTCTGGTAAATATGTTCCTTAACACTCCTGCCACCCAGTCTAGGCAGCATCCCTATTTCGTATGGCTAAGTACATTTTTCGACATATTCACCATGCCAAAATTGCCCCCTAAGTGGCCTTTATCAAAGCTGTTTACACCTTCCCCTTTCAAATAATAGACTTGCCTAGGTATTCACGTTGAAGTATGGTACTTTACCAATGTTACCAATGACCATTTTACTCAATTTACCAATTTCAATCCGTATTTTGCACATTCAAACCTAACCTACTATGGCTGACAAAGACAAAACTGGATTCTCTGAACTAGCTAAACAGGCTTCCCTACAGCCTCAAGAAATGCTCGCCGAAGTGAAAAAAGGAGAGCAGAGCACAAGTATCGGCGTTCCAAAAGAAACCACTTATCAAGAGAATCGAGTGACCCTTACTCCTTCGTCGGTAGAACTACTGGTGAACAATGGCCTAGAAGTCACAATAGAGGCCAATGCTGGAAAGGGTGCCAACTTTGCCGACCGCCAATACAGCGAAGCCGGAGCTAAAATTGCCTATGACCGTGCCGAGGTCTATCGCAACAGTGACATTATATTGAAAGTAGACCCACCAGTTTCAGAGGAAATAGAACTGATGAAGCCCAACCAATTGCTTATTTCAGCCTTGCAGCTTGCCAACTTGAAAGAAGATTACATCAAACAGTTGATGAAAAAGAAGGTGAATGCGATGGCTTATGAATTTTACAGGGATGCATCTGGCAGCATTCCAATCATACGCAGTATCAGCGAGATTGCAGGTAGCACAGCCATATTGATAGCGGCTGAATACCTGGCCAGCAGCAGTGGCGGCAAAGGCGAAATGCTTGGTGGAATCTCTGGAATCCCACCTACTGAAGTGGTGATTATCGGGGCCGGCACTGTAGGCGAATTTGCTTGCCGTGCTGCATTGGGGTTGGGTGCATCGGTGAAAGTATTTGACAATTCATTATACAAACTTCGGCGGTTACAAAACAACATTGGCGAACGCATTTTTACCTCCGTCATTCAACCTAATATCCTACTGAAAGCACTCAAAATTGCCGACGTAGCGGTGGGAGCTTTGCGAAGTGACAGTGGAGTAGGAGCATGCGTAGTGACAGAAGAAATGGTGATGGGTATGAAACCCGGGTCGGTCATTGTGGATGTAAGCATTGACCGTGGCGGCTGTTTCGAGACTAGCGAATCCACCACACATACTTCCCCTACTTTTAGAAAGCACGATGTGATTCACTACTGTGTGCCAAATATTAGCAGTCGAGTAGCCCGGACAGCTAGCTATGCACTCAGCAACGTACTTGCCCCACTTATTTTGCAAATTGCCGAAAGCGGAGGTGTTGACCGCTATGTGTGGGATAGGCCAGCCGTGCGGAGTGGTATTTATGTGTATAAAGGGCTACTTACCAACAAGCACATTGCCGCCCGCTTGAATTTACAATATAAGTCAATAGATTTGTTGATGGGAGGACATTTGTAAAATTATGAGTATCGGTACAAAGGTTTTGTTAAACATTTACGTAATGCTGAACTTGTTTCAGCATCTGAATTAGACTCTGAAACTAGTTCAGGATTAAAGGCAAAGAGAAATGCTTACTAAGGTCTCCTAATTTCTAAATTGAAAAAATACACCCTCAAACTTGCCTTCAAAGGCACAAACTACCATGGGTGGCAGATGCAGGAGAATGCCCACACGGTGCAGGCCGAAGTGCAAAAGGCATTGTCAACTATTTTTCAACAGCCAATTGAGTGTATAGGCTGTGGCCGTACGGATACCGGTGTTCATGCTACTACTTTTTTTGGGCATTTTGAGGCGGCCGAATCCATTCCTGACAACTTCCTGAAACGTACCAACAGCCTTCTGCCCGATGATATTGCAATATATGAAATAACAGAAGTAGTAGCAGATTTTCATGCACGTTTTTCAGCTATCAGCCGCAGCTATGAATATACGATTATCCGACTATCGAATCCTTTTTTGGCAGATACTGCTTGGCTTTTTCAGCTGCCAGTGGATATATTCAAAATGAACGAAGCCGCTAAGCTCTTGTTAAGTTATGAGGATTTTGAAGCATTCAGCAAGGTGCATACCGACGTGAACAATTTCCGCTGCCAAGTGACGGAGGCATACTGGGCTGAAAGTGGCGACCGCTTAGTTTTCCGTATCACTGCCAACCGGTTTCTCAGAAATATGGTGCGAGCTATTGTAGGCACATTAATGGAAGTTGGAAAGAAGAAAATTTCATTGGAAGAATTTAAGAAGATAGTGGAAAGTCGTAACCGAAAAAAGGCAGGCGAATCAGTGCCAGCCAAAGGTTTGAGTTTAGTAAAGGTCGAGTATCCAATCTAACAATTGATTCTTTAATTACCGAATAACTGAATCCGCTAACTATCAACATGGCTCTCCTCTTATTTTTGCCGCCTATTCCGAAATAAAATGATATTGACCGACACGCAGATATTGGACGAGATGGCCAAAGGTACCATCATGATAGAACCTTTTCGCTCTGAATGCATGGGCACCAACAGCTATGATGTTCACCTAGGTCGCTACTTGGCCACCTACACAAACAGGGTGCTTGATGCCAAACAACATAATAAGATTGAAGAATTCATTATCCCCGATGATGGATTTGTGCTTCAACCAGGTACTCTTTATTTGGGCGTTACTGAAGAATATACCGAAACACATGCACATGTTCCTTTTTTGGAAGGAAAGAGCAGCACTGGCCGTTTGGGAATAGACATACATGCCACTGCCGGTAAAGGTGATGTAGGCTTTTGCAATACCTGGACTTTGGAAATAAGCTGTGCTCAACCAGTCAGAATTTATCCAGGCATGCCCATCGGACAGTTAATATACTTTATGATTTCGGGTGAGATAACTAATTACTACAACAAAAAGCGTGATGCCAAATACAGCACCCGCACAGTGAAGCCCGTAGAGAGCATGATGTGGAAGAATAAGTTTTGAGTTTTATAACTCACTCATAGCATTACCAATTGACCACGCTCATCCTCAAATCAGGCCGCGAACGCAGCCTGAACAACAAGCATCCTTGGCTATTCAGCGGTGCGGTGAAGCAATTGCCTCAGGCCGAAACTGGAGAAATTGTGAGGGTGACAGACAACCATGGCAATACGTTGGCATATGGTTTCTTTGATTCAAAAAGTGAGATTACCTGCAAGCTTTTTGAGTTTAGCACTGATGATAGTTTGATTTTTGATCAAGCCTATTGGACGAACAAAATTACGGTAGCATTCCAACTTCGGCAGCAAACGGTTCTGAAAGGGGATACCAACTGCTGCCGCCTGATTCACGCAGAAGGCGATGGCGTGCCAGGACTCATTGTAGATGTGTATGCAGCAGTTGCGGTAGCCCAAGTTCTACACAAGGGCATCGAAATGATTTTTCCACAGATACTGAATGCCTTAAATGGTTTAGGAATCAAAAGTGTATATACCAAAACTAAAACAAGTTCAAAGCATATCGAAAACCTGGAGATGCCTTCGCAATGGCATGGCCAAGTACCAGAAATGCCTATAGAAGTGACAGAAAATGGACTAAAATTTAGGATAGATATGGAGACAGGACAGAAAACAGGTTTCTTCATCGACCAACGCGAAAATCGGCAGCTGCTGCAATCTTACAGCGAAGGAAAGGCCGTGCTAAACACCTTCTCATATACAGGCGGATTCAGTGTGTACGCTGCTGCAGGCGGGGCTGTGCAAGTTGATTCGGTAGATATATCGAAACCTGCCATAGAAGCTTGTTCAGAAAATATGTTGCTCAATTTTCCTGACTATGAAAACCATCAAGAAATAGCGGCAGATTGTTTTGATTACCTAAAGCAGATGGAGACAGAGTACGACATCATTGTGCTAGACCCACCTGCCTTTGCCAAAAATGCACATGCAGTAAAAAATGCTACTCGAGGATATAAAGAAATAAACTTGATGGCCTTCAAAAAAATCAAGCCCGGAGGACTCCTTTTCACCTTCTCATGCTCAAAGAATATTGATCGTGTGCTTTTCCGTAAGATAATTTTTGG
>SHWZ01000041.1 GCA_009693575.1 Flavobacteriaceae bacterium
AGCAGTGGCCAATGATTTTGCCGTTGAACGGATAATCCGTAATCCACATCAGGGATTGAAAAAACATTTGTTTGCTTGCATTCAATTGGCAGAAACGGAAGGCCCACTTGCCATTTTAGAAGATGATCTTTGGTTGGTGCCCGGCTGGAAAAGCTTTGCGGAACAGGCTTTACAGCATTACGAAAATGACGAACGCATTGCAGCCATTGCCTTGTACCATCAGCATTACCATGCCTTGTCTGAATTTCCTTTCTATCCTCTTGCTGATGGTTCTGATGTATATTTTATGCAATACCCCTGTTCTTCGGGGTTTGTGATTAGTCCTTCCCAGGCCAAGGCTTTCAGGCTGTGGCTGGAGAAAAACAAGTATAGTGTTCCTGCAAATGCTTCTATTCCAGCTAAGGTCAATAATTGGCCTAATTCATCTTGGAAAAAATTGTTTGCTGCCTATCTGGCCGATGTCGGAAAGTTTGTAGTCTATCCCCGCTCCGGTTTTTCCACCAACTTTGGCGATGCTGGAACGCATCATAAGAATAGCAACCGCTTTTTCCAAACACCCTTACAGTTTGTGCCAAAATCAACATATAATCTGCCGACATTGGATGCCAGTCCAGCACGCTATGACAGCTATATGGAATGGTGCGGGGATACGGAAGTTTGTTTTGATTTGTATGGATTCAAGCCGTTGGAACATATAACCAAAAACAGTGTGCTCACCTCCAAAAAGCCTTCGCGGTATTCAGCATCTTTGGGCTGCCACTTAAAGCCAGCTGAGATGAATTATTTGCATAAGATTCCCGGGGACGATTTCTTCCTTTGTAGAAAAGAAGACATGTCTATCGAGCCATTGAAAAAGCCAGCCGACTTTTGGTACGGCTACTATTTGCCCGACAATGAAACGTTGATGGATACGTTGAAGCGGAAACTGAAAAGGTAAAACTACTCCTTCACAAACTGCCCATAAGCAGCCCCATCCTTGCCCTGCACCCGATAGAAATATACACCTGCAGCAAGTTGAGACACTTGAATTTCTGATTTACGTTCACCCAACACCTGCTCCGTCCATACTCGGTTTCCCGCCACGTCATACATATCCAATTGGTAGCTGCCTGCTTGCGAAAGTTCCAGTGTCAGCCCATCGTTTGCTGGGTTAGGATATACTGAAACTCCCATAAGTTTTTGTGTATTGAGATTAGGAACAGCGGTATTCCAACTGCTGTCTATCAATATATTTTCATCACCAGTTTTGTAAAACATGCGGGTGATATATACCAGCATCATTTCATCGGTGGTTGCTTCGCCCAAACCTACGTTGGCAGGCGGTGAATTGGGATTGCGGGGGTTATTTATGGTATTGTCATAGGTTGCTTCTGCCCACAGATAAGTTCCCTTTGGCAGCTTGATGGCTTTCTTGAAATAGTACATTCCCTGCCAGTGAAAATCCCAGTCGGGGATATTGATAAGTGGCAAAGTGTCTTTGGTGGGCAACACTGCATATACTTTGATGTCCTTTCCCAGCAAGTGCATGTGTGGAGCTAACGCCATGATGGTTATGTCTACTGGCACATACTGTCTTTCGGTGAATTTTTTAACGGTGTTGGCGGGTATAAACAATGGGCCGTTTTGCAGGGAAGGTGCGATATGATAAAGGTCTGAATTGATGGTGACATCACGCATTTGTTGCGTAGTCAGTTTGAAACGGACGATAGTGCTGTCTTTGTCACCTTGGCTTCCTTTGGGGTAATGTATTTGTAGCACAATCGTACTGCCTTTTGGCAACCGAACCCCAGTGCCATTTGGTAATATCAATGGAAGGGAACCTGGCACCCAAGCACCGATCAATTTAAGCGAACTTGAGCCTCCAAAATTATAGTATCCCGGATCGGAGTCGGCGGCATCTTGCTGCGATGAAGTATTGGTGCTATCTTGAAAAACAAGAACGTGATGAACAATTCCACTATTGCCCGGCAGCACTTCCATTTGCGAAATATAATTGGCCGCTAACAGTCCACTGGGGATGGCAAAATTCCTATACTCATCGGTGCTTGATTTTACCGAATAAGTAGGAATGGTGAGCGTCAGGTCAGCATTGTGCAAAAAGCCAACACCGCTATAAGTGGGCTGCTTTGGGGCTTTTAGTATATCTCCTTGCGGTGCTCCATCGGCCACCCAATCTTTGATAGCAGAAATCTGCTGGGCAGTAAGCACACGCTCATGGGCAAATTTTGAATAGTTGGCATCTGGAGGCCAAGGTGGCATTTTCTTGCTTTGGGTGCTCACATAAATGCTTTGCTTGTAGTTGTACGCATCGGTGTATTCCATCAGCGAAAACGGGGCAAGACCACCGGGGTGATGGCATGAAGTGCAATTGTTGTAAAGGATGGGTGCTATGTGTTCAGCCCAAGTAGTGTCACCATGTGCATGGCCGAAGTAAGGGATAAATGCGAAAGCAATCAGTAGTTTTTTGTTCATGAAGTTTAGGCAAATTTAAGCGGCTGTGAGTTGCAAACAAGTTATTGGTTTAATGGCTACTCACCAATATTCAACCAATAAGAGCCACCATGCCGCTCCACTCCTGCAAGGTTGGGCTGCTCCCAGACGGGATTAAGTATTTGGCTAAGCTTTTTGTGCTCACTGATGTAGTAGCACGGAAAAATTGTTTGATACTTGGCTGGATTAGCCAAAAGATAAAAGGCCAGCCCATATTGCTCCGAGTAAAATCTGTCACACATAAACTGTGGGTAATCATATGGCAGATAAATGTCATGTATGTGAACGATTACGCCTTTGGCCAAGCGGGGCATCACTTCCATAAAGAACACCATCGCATCGGAGTTTGGCAAGATGCGGTGGGAGTTGTCAATAAAGAGTATATCGTTTTCTTTGAGTTGAAATAGAAAGTCGAAGTCGCTTTTCTCAAAAGGTTGCCTCACAATCTTGTTGGCCAGTTGGTCTATCTCTGCCCGTGGGTATGGATCCATCGATATGATTTCCGTACTGAGACCGCAGGTTTTCACCGCATGGTGGGCAACCTTGGTTGAGTTGCCCGAGCCTACTTCTACGTACTTTTCGGGTTTGTATTTGGCTAGCATGGTGTATATGCCAACCATATCAAGTCCTGGTAGGAAGTCGTTATTGTAGTGTGGGTTCAATCCATCGGGCACATTTTTTATTTGGCAGAAAACATCCTTGTGTTGCAAGGCTTCCAGAAGAATTGATTCATATACACTATCATTAGCAGAAATGATATCTAGCAATTGCTTGTGTGGTGGCAGCCCATGCCCATAACGGGGTTTGGGTTCTACTTCATAATCAAAAAATACATTCTGAAATTTTGGCGAAAGAAAACGGTAAAGGGATTTTATTTTATTTTTCATTGTATATTTATTTCCACCCCAGCACCTTGGCCTGTTTCAAAAAAGCAGATTTGAAAACTTTCCAACGTTTGTTGTCATTTGTATAATTCAACACATCCACTTTGGGGCCAATCCGAGTTTGCCCATCACTGCTGTAGTAGTTATGGCGTTGGTTAGCCAGAGCTGTTCCCAGCAAAGTTTGCAGCGTTTTAGTATCCTTTGGTCTGTAGCCTAAATCCATAGCCTTGCCCAATAGCCGCCAAGCAGTTTGCGGGTTTCCTTCGCCTCGAAGCTGTTCACAGGCATAGAAGCAAAATCGTGAATTACCGCTTGCCAAAGCCCATTCAGGGTATTCAACAGCTACAAGTTTTTTTGCCCCAAGATTGTTTTCTTTGAAGAACAAAACATTGTCTTTGTATTCGCTTGTGGCATTTTCAAATTTAGCTTCGTTCACCAACTGGTTTGATTGAGCTAAGCGGCGTTGATACTTTGCTGCTGCTGCAATATCTTGTTGCTCTTTCACTGCCCTATCTGCCTTCAGGCCGCAACGGGGAAGTTGAGCCAAAGTTGATATAGCATTAGTAAGCACCACATCCGCTTCCAAATATTTTAACTCAACGATTAGCTGCCTTCCTCTGCCCAAACTTTGGTTGAATGCATTGTCGGCATTGGTACATTCCTGAGTGAAAATTTTTGCTTTCAGTTTATCCAGTTGCTTGGTCAAATCATCATCATTGGTAAGCTGATACCAAGTGATCCGCTCTTGCAAACGGTCGAACGAATGACGGGCTTGGTTAATATCGGCAGCCACCATGTTGCTAATGGAGTCTATTGACACTACAAACAATGGTTTGGCAGCTTTTTGCCTCATCCCGGGCAGGCCAGGATTGACTGTTACATTCTTCCCTTCCAACGCATAAGCATTGTCAAACCAATCCAACGCCTTCTGAAAATTGTTCGTTTTTAGTTGCATACTTCCCTGTTCAATAAAATAACGGTAACGCTCTTTGTATACTTTCAGAAGTATAGTTTGGGGCTTGCCGTCACTAGCTATCTCCGTAGCATTGTTTCGCTGCGTCCTGTCCGCATCCTCTGCATATTCCTCAGCGGCATCAAAATCTTTTTTTACGAAAGCTGATTCCGCTTTTTCCAACTGGTTTTGGTATGTCCCATTCCAGGCTTTAGCCTGTATCTGGTTGCAAGCTGAAACGCATCCATTCAAGCTTAGTTCGTTACACAAGTCCCGGGCTTTGCTATTCGTTTCAAGGGCTGTTTTATATTGGTTTGAAAGGAGGGTCGAGTTGGCCATGTCAATATACTTGTCAAACACTTCCTTGCCCGCCACCTTGCAAGCCGTCCGCTGCATATCATCCTGTATCCTCGGAAAAAGTACCCCCAGCTTATTGGCAGCACTGTCAGGGTGTCCTCGCAACAGGTTGATACGTGCCAGTTGCATGTACGCCATGTGATGGTTATTGAAAGTGTTACCAACCGCCTTCCTAAAATATCCTTCGGCTTTGCCAAGGTCTTTGTTCATCAGGCTCATTCCCTTTTCGTAATACAAATCTCTGAACTTGCCCATGGCCGCATCTACTTCTGCCTTTTTTTGATAAAGTATCGTTTTGAAATCTGTGAATTTTTGGATAAAATGGGCAGGGTCGTTTCTGTTCAACCCTAGCTCTTGAATATATCTTTCATTATTCGTACGTTGCTCCATGTTTTGGCAATCTGTGATAAAACTACGGTATGCTTCAAAGCTATCTACTTCCGTCGTACTTAGAATTTGAAGTCGATGGTTATAAGGAGTAAAATCTGTGTTCCAATAATTGTTTATATAATTCACCCTGTTTTGCAAATTGGCCACCTCCTGTTGCGAATAATGCAGTTTTAGGTTGGCTATGCTGGGGCTACAGTTCACAAACGAAAGTGTATCATGATATTCTGTATTTAGTTGCACATCTCCCCACTCCGTTTTTTGTAGGCGGTAATCAAATTTTCGAAGCACCTGCGAGTTGGCATTCGCTATCATCAAATCATAGCTCACAAAGCCTGGCAGCAAGGTCTCACCAAAACCAACCCCGCGATACATTGTATCACCACTCATGCTGGCACCCATATACACTTGGATGCGGTATTGCCCAGCAAATTCTCCGATAAGCCTTGCCTTCATTTGTATGGTACAAATTAGTTCGGGGTTCGGTTGGCCCATATATCCGCCCAATGCCTGAAAGTATCGTTGTGTATTTCCATCTCCCGTAAGCTTAGCATAGGTTTGGTTAAGAATATACGTTTGGGTGTTCTGATATTGACCCAGTAATTGATTCTGGCCTTTTCCACTTTGCGGGAAAAGGTAAATTAGTAAAATCAGTAGATTAAGTAAGGTTAGATTTTTCATTTGTTTTAAAATTTGGAATCAATCAATAGTCGCTACCACTTTTAGTTCAATGGCTATAGGTGTTGGCAAGCAATTTATCTCCAGCGTGGTTCGGCATGGTGGGTTTTCAGCAAAATACTCAGCCCACAAACGGTTATATATATTAAAGTCATCTTTCATATTAGTAAGAAACACCGTTACATCTACAATATTTTCCCACCGACTGCCAGCCTCTTCCAGTACCCATCTGACATTCTGAAACACTGATCTGCACTGTGTTTCTATGTCGTAGCTTGCTATGGTACCACTATCGGTCAACTCCACACCAGGTATTTTTTTTGTGCCACGTTCGCGAGGGCCTACACCTGAAAGGAACAAAAGGTTTCCCACACGACGGGCATGCGGGTAGTGGCCTACAGGTTCTGGGGCTTTGGTCGAATTGATGCTCTGTTGCTCGCTCATTTTGTGGATGTTGAAAATATTTGGTTTGTAGTTTCGGGGCTTTTAGTCTTTTTTTGCAACTGCAATTTTACCCGCAACCTAATAAATAAAAACAACAAAAATGAAAAACACAAAATTCTTTTTCTACTTAGCCGTTACTGGAGTGATGGCTATTGCTGCTTGCAAAGGCGGAAAACCTGATGATAAAGTACTGGCCGAAATGAGCCAGTTTGAAGCTGACTGGGGCAAAGCTGCCTCAGACCTGAAAGGTTGGGAAGCTACCCTCTCAGCCGCTATGACCGCCACCAAAAGTTGCCTAGACAGTTCGTGTGGAGAAGGTGCTGTTTGCAAAAAGGGATCTGAAGGCAAATGTGACACCTTGAAAGCTTCTTGCAAAACAATTCAAGCTGACCTTGAAGCCGCTAAAGAAGAATACACAAAAGCCGTAGCTGCCAACGAAGCTGACGGAAGAGCCTGGACTGAATGGGCCGAAAAAGCAAAAAAGGGTGAAGTGGAAGCTGCTGATTTGACTAAGGCTATGGACGACTGGAATAGGAAGCTTAACGACCTAAAGAGCAACATGACTAAATGGGATGATGGCGTAAAAGCTCTCACTGAAAAGTGCAAAGCAAATTGCCTTGATATGAAAGCCTACTGCGAAACTGGCAAGAAGCCATAAGGCAAAGTGGTTGGCTATAACGCCAAAAGAAAGAAACCTGAAAGTGCAAGCCCCACAGTTGGTGGGGCTTTCTTTTTTATTTCAATCCATCACCCCTGCCAGCTCATGCACCCTGTTGCTATCTAGTTTGATGAGGATAAACAGTAAGATAGAAAAGCCCAGCAGTGAAGATCCACCATAGCTGAAAAATGGCAGGGGTATGCCAATAACAGGTAGCAACCCTATAGTCATGCCGATGTTTATGAAAAAGTGGAAGAATAAGATGCTTACAACTGAATAAGCATAGATGCGGTTAAATTTGTTTCGCTGTCGCTCGGCCATGACAACTAGCCGCCACAGCAGGAATACGAAACCGCCAACGACTAGGAAAGTACCCCAAAGACCATACTCTTCACCTACAGTACAAAATATAAAATCAGTGCTTTGCTCAGGCACAAAATTGAACTTGGTCTGTGTGCCTTGCAGCCAACCTTTGCCCAACACCCCGCCTGAGCCAATGGCTATCTTACTTTGGTGCACATTGTAGCCTGCACCTTTCAGGTCTATCTCTTTTCCCAGCAACACATTGATACGGGTACGCTGATGTTCCTGCATCACATGGTTGAACACAAAATCAACACTATAAACCATAACGATGCTTACCAGCCAGATGCCGATTGTAAAGTAGATGATGGTTAGCTGCCTGCGAAAAATGAAGAAAAACATAATGATGATGACAGTGGCCAAAAAACTGAGGGTGATAAGCAAGTATAGTGGTTTAATCAGTAACGCCAAAACTGCTACCACCGCAGCTACCACACCAAGCACCAGCACCCAACCAGGCAGACCTTCGCGATACAACACAAGGATGAACGAAAGATAAACCATAGCAGAGCCAGTATCATTTTGTAACAGGGTAACCGCCATCGGTAGTCCTATGATCCCAAAAGCAATAAGTCGGGTTCGAATATTCTTGAATTTTATATCGTAACCGCTGAGAAATTTGGCAAGGCAGAGAGCAGTGGCAAACTTACCAAACTCTGATGGCTGAAACCGGAAACCGCCTACCTGAAACCAAGAGTGTGCACCCTTCACTTCTGCACTTACAAATATTACAGCGATGCACAACAGCATCACCACCGCGTATAGGATGTAGGCAAAGGTGGGATATATTTCATAGTCGCTGAGCATGATGATGAAGCCCAGCCCAAGAGCTATACAAATATACATGAACTGCTTGCCGTGACTCACCTGAAAATCGAATAGGTTGGAGTGGGCAGGCGTATAAATGGCAGAGTAGATACATGTCAGCCCAGCACTCACCATCAGCAGATAGGTGATAATGATGGTCCAGTCGTAGCCCTCCGTTGATATGTCTTTGTTTTGTGTCAAGGCAGCGTAGTTTTTAGTTGTGTAGTTCCATCGTTCTAAACTCGTTTCAGCATCTGTTTTTTTCACATAGATGAACGCAGAAGGTGAAGCCGCAGATTTCGCCTCGGGATCTTACTTCCATCTTCCCTCTTCTCACCTCTTCTTCTTTTGCTTTTTCAACAACGCCTGAGCCTTCATCACTGAATCCCTTGCTAGCCCCGCTGGGCTAAAATCGGGCATCAAGTTTCCTTTCTTCATATTCTCAATCAGGTATTGTCTTTTTACAGTATCTGTCAAATATTTTTCCATTAGCAACGAGGCAATTGGAGCCGCCCAAGTAGCACCGTATCCTGCGTTTTCTACTACTACTGCTATCGCAATTTTTGGATTGTCTTTTGGAGCAAATGCAAAGAAAACCGAGTGATCTTTTCCATGTGGATTCTGGGCAGTTCCAGTTTTGCCACACACTTCAATGCCAGGTATGGCAGCAATGATACCCGTGCCACCTTTCACCACATCGTGCATGCCCTCTACCACCACGTCAAAATATTCGCGGGCAACAGTCGTGTTATGTTTTGCAAAATCATTTGGCCGCTCTTTGTCCCTTCCGAAATATTTGGCCACATGCGGATCAATATAATAGCCACGGTTGGCAAGTATGGCTACCACGTTGGCCATTTGTAGAGGGGTTATTCCCAATTCGCCCTGACCAATTGCCAGCGAAATAATTGTGGAGGCTTTCCAATGATGCTGCCCATACACCTTGTCGTAAAGTGCCTGTTTTGGCAACTGTCCTTGATAAACATGTGGCAATTCCACGCCCAGTTTGATACCAATACCAAAACTCACCGCATGTCTCCGCCATTGGTTGAATGCCTCATCCACATAGCGGTATTTTTTATTGTCAATCACCGTTTTGAACACATGGCAGAAATAGGCATTGCAGCTTATTTGAACAGCACCCCTGAGATCAAGCGGACTTCCATGGGGGTGGCAGCCCACGAAGTTACTTCCGTTGTTATACCCACCTCCACAACTGTATGTAGTTGATGGCGTAAGCACACCTTCCTGCTGCCCTATCAGTGCCATCACTATTTTGAATATACTTCCTGGTGGATAGGGGGCTGCTATCGGTCTATTGAAAAGCGGCTTCAGTGGGTCTTGCAACAACTTTATATAGTTGTTTCCACGCTCACGGCCTATGAACAGATTAGGATCGTAGCCTGGACTGCTCACCATGCACAGCAATTCGCCCGTTTGCGGCTCTATTGCCACAATGCTTCCAATCTTGTTCACCATCAGTTCTTCGCCAAGTTGCTGTATGCGTTGGTCTATGGTCACGGTCAGGTCTTCGCCGGCAATTGGTAAGCTGTCATATTTTCCTTCTTTGTAGCTACCCTGTTCGCGGTTCAGCACATCCACCAGCACATATCGCACCCCCTTGCGGCCACGCAGCCTTTCCTCATACGCCCGCTCTATACCACTGATACCAAAGAAATCACCCTGCTTGTAGTAGCCGCCCGATTTTTCAATGTCTTTGTCCGTCACCTCACCTATGTAGCCAAGAATATGTGCAGCATTGTTATACTTATAGTTTCTGTCCGTTCGCACCTCCACATAAAAACCGGGGAAGTCAAAAAGCTTCTCCTGAAAGGCAGCATACGTGCGGGTTGACAGCTCTCGCTCAAACACAAAAGAGCGATAAGGTGCCCAGCCGGGCATTCGTTTCAGCTTATCAAATCGGTCTTTGAAACCTTTCGGGGTAATGCCCAACAATCGGCAAAATTCAGCCGTGTCCATGCCTGCAATTTTGTTGGGAATTACTATCAAACCATACACCGCATCGTTGAAAACCATCAGTTCGCCATGTCGGTCGCGAATCAACCCCCGTGAAGGATACAGAGTCACTTGGTGCAGCACATTGTCGCGGGCGGATGCCTCGTAGCTGTCGTCTATCACCTGCAAATACACCAACCGGGCTAGGAAGATGAGCCCCACCAACAGGAAGATAAAAAAGAAAGTAAAACGCTTGTTGCTGCCGGGGGTAATCATTCGCCCCGCAAATTTACCACTATCGCCAAGGGCTTGTCAATTGGTTATGCACAAGGTGTGGGTTGGGTGTATGGTTTTGGGGAAAGGGACTTATTTGAATGCATTCAACTTCAAAAACTGGCTGAATCTAAATACCCTTTTCAAATACGAAATCAATAAATCCATCTAAAAAATCATCTGCCGAAGTTGGCACTTTTTGTAATAAGTCATTAATATTGAAATGCAAAATTTCGTTATAGAGTGGGTAATAGAAGGAGATGGTTTGTATAGATTCAAGATGTCTGTATTCTTTGGTCCTAGCAATAAGAGCATACATAAAAATTTGCAAAAAATCCTTTGTTGATAATGACTTTGATGATGTTTGCTTCATTTCAACAATTTTATCTTCAAACACGAAGTCTGTCCTGCCTTTGAGTCCATTATAGCGAAAAGCTTCCTGGTAAGTTCGAAGTACCCCTAGATTATTTATTATTCCCGAGTTCTGATCAATGATTAATTTGAAAAGTAGCTCTTCTCTATCGAAAAATCGCATATGATGTAATGCTAAATTGAAGCTTGCGGGAGTGAGATAGATAGAGCAAGAATCGAAGCTCCTGAATCGTAAGAGATTTTGGAATATTGGTGAGTTTGAAGCTACATTCAATTCTTGAATGTTTACTCTCAAACAATTGAATTCGTTTGCTACGAATCTTCTGTATTGACTTAGGTTTACTTTGTACTTATATAGTAAAGGCGATACATTATATGAGAAAGGCGTTTCATGGATAAATCTAGCAGTATCAACTCCCTGATAACAGTTATACTCAAACAAATCCTTGTCTTTATAGGCGATTTTAGCAACCATTCTATAGGGTGTTTCACCCCTTCTTTGTAAAAGTAGAAATCCGACTTTAAGTTACTATCATACCCACAACGTATTGCATTTGAGTAAATATTGAGTAATTTATTGCATGAACTAACAATCCCTAGTATCCTATTATTAATTGAATTAAGAATTATGTCAGGGAAGGAAGCCTGCTTATTTTTGATTCTGTCCAACACAAGATAAAATTCAAATGCACTCGCAAGTAACCCAGTATTGTCCAATCCTAGTGTTTCAATTTTCTTTTTTGTAATTCTATTGCTTGGTATTGTAATATAGGGCTTTAGATAATCAACAACAAGCTTTTGCTTAATCAAATGTGTAATAAAATGATTCATTTTTATTTCTTTAAATCCGGCTCTTGAATCGTTTGTTTCATCACTACAAAACTAACCCAAGCCCCCTGAGTGACAATTATCCTTTTCTGTATTTCCTTTGCCGTAACATGCCCAGCCGCAAAAGCAATTTCTCCGATTGGCTACGCAGGAAATATGGCCGCAGCAACCGCCGCAACTTCGACAGTTTGCAGGGGCGGTTCAACCTGTGGCATAGCATCCCATTGGTGCGGCTTTGCATCCCGCTCATCACGGGCATCCTGCTTTTTGAGGCGGTAGAAATTCCCATTGAAATCCTGTATGTTTCTTCTGGAGGACTTCTGCTGCTTTTGGTGTTTGATATTCTTGTAAAACGGCTTTTTTCGTACCGTTGGCGGTGGATTCCCGGGTTAAGTGTTTTGTTGCTCATCAGTTGCCTTGGCTACCTCCTCACCTACCAACACGACCAGCGGCACGAGGCTGACTATTTCAGCCGCTTGGCTACCAAAGAAGTATATGTGCAGGCAACACTGAATGAAACCACCAGCAAACGAAAAAGCACCTACCGAGCCATTGCCAATGTGGAGCAAGTCCTGGTTAATGGAAGTTGGCAAAAGAGTTCGGGGATGCTGCTGCTGTATGTTGCTGCCGATGATGATGCGGCCAAGTTGAAGTACGGGCAGACACTTTTGTTCAAACTAGATGCACAGGAAGTAAAGCCGCCGCTCAACCCTTTTGAGTTCGACTTCCAAAAGTATATGCAGCGGAAGAATATTTACTTCCAGCAATACCTCAAAAGCAAGTCGTGGAAAGTGGTGGAATCGGGTAAAGGTGTGTGGTGGAAAAACATTGCCTACTACCTCAAAGAAAAAATCATGGCGGCGTATATGCAGTATATCCCTAGCCGCAGCCAAGCGGGGGTGGCCTCTGCACTTATCTTCGGCTACCGCGATGAACTCGACCCAGAATTGGTGCAGGCATACGCCCACACAGGAACGCTTCATGTGCTGGCTGTTTCTGGCCTGCATGTGGGCATTATTTATGTGGTACTCAAATGGCTTTTCGGCTGGCTGAAACGTAAGAAATCTACACGGGTTTTGCGGACAGTTTTTATACTTTCAGCTCTGTGGTTTTATGCATTGCTCACTGGCTTTTCACCTTCCGTCAATCGGGCTGCCTTTATGTTCAGCTTTATTGTGATAGCAGAATCACTGAAGCGAAAGACAAGCATCTACAATTCCATTGGTGGCTCAGCTTTTATCCTTCTCCTGACTGACCCGCTCCTTATCTACGATGTCGGTTTTCAACTTTCGTTCTCTGCAGTGCTCGGCATCATTTTTCTGCATACACATATATTTGATTTGTGGCAACCCAAAACCATTTTCATGAATCAGGTTTGGAATATTACCTGCGTTTCATTTGCAGCCCAAGCTGCTACCTGTGCCATAGGTTTCTATTATTTTCATCAGTTCCCCAATTATTTCCTTATCAGCAATTTGCTCATTATTCCGGCATCTACACTCATTACCTATCTGGGCATTATACTTTTGGCGTTGCTGCCTGTACCAATTTTAGCCACTGGTGCGGGCATCTTGCTCGATTGGCTCATACAGGCCACCAACTGGGTTGTATATGCCATTGACTCCATTCCTTTCTCCACCTTCAACGGCCTCACCGTGAGCCTGCCGGGGGCTGTGGCCATATTTGGTATATTGCTAAGCCTCGTACTTTTCTTTTTCTACGAGCAGAAACAAGCAGTGTGGATTGCCCTTGGTTGCGGTTTGTTTTTGGCCACAGATAAAACCCTTGAACGCATGAGATATGTGAATCAACATGAAGCTTGGATATATGCGATGCCGGGGCACACTGCAATCAGTGTGTTGCAGGGCAATAGTGCCATTATGCTGGCCGATAGCGGGCTTTTTGCTGAACCGAAGCCGCTCAACATACGCACGGAGCAACATGGCTGGTACACACATGTTGGCTCTTTCAAACTCCTACCTTTGCAGCAAGATATGACTTCGACAACTATGGTGGTGAACCAAAACTTACTAGTGCTTGGCAGCAAAAAAATATACCTATTGAACAAAAAGGTATCGCAAGAATTGAATCATGAGTTGGATGCCTTGGTATTGGCTTCCAGCCCTAAGATGAGCCTGAAAGAGATATACAAAAAATTTCGTTTCAAGCAATTGATAGCAGACCAAAGCAACAGTCGCTACCGCCTGAACAAGTGGAAAGCCGAAGCCAAGGCCACTGGACTAAAGGTGCATTTTGTGGATGAAGCAGGGGCATACAAAATTGAGTTGTAAGTATGAAAAAAAAGGTGCTTTTTTTGCTTATGATATGGTTGCCTTTTCATCAATCATCCGCTTCCGATTCTGCAAAATACAAATACCTTATGCGGGTGGTTAAACAACTGAAACCCCTTCCCAGCCCATTGGAATTCAGCGAAGACCTCAACCCAACAGTTATTTCAATTTCATATATTGATAAACAAAAATCGCTTATTGGGCTTGATAGTTTGGGAGAGCTTTTCCGCTACAATTTGGCCTTCCAGAAAAATGGAAAAGGATGGGGTGTCGGGACAATGAGAGCGAGTCCAAACTTCGCAACGGCCTTGCCTATAATGATACGTTTGAAAGACTCTCTCCTACTTGGGATTGCAACGACTACCCGAAAAGACGGCGTAGTAGAATATAGGATATTGAAGCAAAACAAGGAGGGGAAATTCGGAAACGAACAGTGGGCCGAACCTATTCCTGCAGTAAACAACTACCGCAGAAGTCTAGTGCAAGATCCTTGGACTGGTCGTATATTTTATCTTTCTGTGAATAGGCCACCATCGGATTCAAACAAGTTTGCGGCTACCATTTTGGAACTGAACACCAAGTGGAAAACACGAAAGTTTGCGAATAATCTTTTGCAAAACAAGATACAGGTGAGAGACCTTGCACTCACTACCACCCCTGATGGTCGTATCATTCTATTTGCCCAAACCCTACAAGGACTAAGGATGTATGCTACTGCAAAAAATTACTTGCAAAGCCCGAATGAATTTCTTGGGTGCCCGGGCAATTGCTTTACTGGCGAAAATCCTATTTTCAAGGAAATAGAATTGCCTGATTTCTTAAAAAAAATAAACGACGTTGTGCCTGCCTCCCTTAGCCTTGCTCGCATAGTTGGCCGCACAAACCTAGGAGCCATGCTGAGTGTGGGTGTAAAAAGTGGGAGAAACGTAAAGTATATTTCAGTGCCTATGTATTCCATCATTGATGCCGATGCACAGGAAGCTTGGGAAGTAGGAAATACTGTGCTGACGGTTGGTAAAAAGAAAAACAACCCCACATGTTTTAGCACCATTAACCCTGAAGCATCAGACTACTTCCGCAGTGCATTTGCCTTTCGTGGAGTGTATCAAACCTATATAGTGGGCAATAGAGTCCACTACCGCATCATCCACGAAAATGGATCTGTAAAAGCAGGACTGTTGAACAAACCCGACTCGACAGAAGGCATTGTTCAAAACCTACACACTGTAAGCCTACGGGTTGGTGATTCTATCGCTTTTCTAAGTCTGTGGAATGAGGGTGCAATGCTGAGGGGAAACCTTGTATCTATCAGCTACGACACTATTTATGAAAAAGTAAAAATTGTGCCTAAAATGAAACCAGAAGACTACGATAATTTTACTGAAGACGACCATGCTGAAGAAACTTTCCTAGATATATCAGGCGGGTATTTTTCTCCCAAGTTTATACTTGACCTTGCTAATATTGGGCAGCTTGCATTTAGTCCAGTAGTTGCTGCTCCAGTCACTTTTGCGTTGGGAAAATTGTGGAGCAATACGTATTCGCTGACATTTGGTGCTAGCGTATATACTTTTTCACAAAAAATAACTATCGCCCAATCGGGGCAAAAGCAACAGCAAGAGCTTTCTTTCGTACGAGTCACTCAATATCCACTAGCGGCAGGCTACCGACTCGCACTGCCTTCGCCTCGCTGGCATTTGGGTGCTTCAGCAGGTTTTCAGCTGTTCACGTTTAATTCTCTCGTGCGTCATGCACAGCGACAATCAACGAAGGGAAGCGGTCCGCTCGACTATCGCACAGGATATAATAAAACTTTAAAGGTACAGCCATTTGCGAATGCATACGTAGAGTATTCCATCTATAAAAAACTGGCCGTGACCGCACAGGTTGGCTATCTGTTTTCAAGCAATGGCTATCTGCAAACGGTTATCTACAATGCCACCAATAAACCCGATTTTTTCTACAGCACCCGGCTGCAAGGGTTAAGCCTTGCAGCCGGCCTGCGGTTATTTCCAGGACGTTAAAATTATTGTACTTCGAACATGGCATACTTCATAGAAGTGTTCGACAGGATACGAACCATGTAGACACCAGCCGACAAGGTTTGAAGCCTCATTTGATGCTTGCCACTAATGTTTCCATTCTCTTTGTGAACGATTTGTCCTGTGGCATTATATACCTCCAGTTGGTTAAACTTTTCGTTGCCAAGGCTCAGCGTGAAAATGCCTTTGTTCGGGTTGGGAAAAAGTGATATTCCTTCGTTAGACTCTACATTTTTCACACTCGTGAAAAAGCAAGGAATCGATTGCCCACTTCCTGGTGTGCCACCCCAGCATCCTTCCAGCCAAGCTGGTTGCTTGGTAGGGTCGGCGGAGGTGTCGTTCAATTCCAGTGTAGGGCCGTTGCCATTCGCAATGCTTGGCCAAGGTGCTTGGCTTGTGTAGTTAATATAATATTTAAGGTGCCCATTGTTGTCAACCACTTTCAAAATGGCTGCTGTATCTGTTAGAATACCTCCAGTAAGATTGTCTGTCACACTTGGCCACTTAGCTGAGAACTTGGCCATATCGCTGCATACAACCAGATAACCTTTGGCAGCGATAATGGTGGCCGCAGGAACTGTAAAGAAATTAGTTCCGTTAGATACCCTCCAACCACTAATATCACGCTTTTGATTGGTGTTGTTATGTATTTCCAACCAGTCTCCCATATCAAAGATGGGGCTACTAGTGTGATTGATTTCAGAAACAACTATTGGATACTGGCATTTGCCAAAAGCATCAGCAGGCGAACCCCCGATACAACCTTCTGTCCATGAAGCAGCATTTTGAGCGGAGGCTTTCATGTCACTGCGTTCCAGGCTGCGGCCCGTGTTGGCTATAATTGGCCATGGGGCTGCTGAGCCATAGTTAATTGTTTCGACCGTTGTACCGCTTCTATCAGCCAAGGATACAGTTCCATTGTCACTCAATTGAAAATTACCTATTGCGGGCAGCTTATCAGGGAATGCTGTTACAAACTTAGTGTAATCTCCAGCCACCACCATTCGGTCATTTTGGAAAAGTAAGAACCCGTTTGCTATGGTGTAGGCATTGCTCCCTGCACCTATTGCCCATCCATCAGCCTCAACAGGAATAAAGTCAGGATTGACAGTTTCTATCCAATCGCCACAGGGTATATCGTTGTCCATGTTAGCAGCTATTTCTGAGATAGTCAATCGACCTGTGCATTTGCCAAAAGACATACCCGGAGAACCAGCAGGGCAACCATTGAACCAAGCCTCAGGCTGATGACCTTTGCTCACGGTGTCTTTGCGTTCAAGCGTATATGAACTTCCATCGGCATTGGCCCAACTGCTGTCGAAGTTTTGCGTGATGCGAAGTTTGCCAACATTATCAATAAAGCTAATATGGTCGGTAGTGTTCAATGTGAATCCAAGTTTGATAAATCCAGTAGAGATACTATTTTTCATTAAGGTAGTATCTGAAGAAAGCACCATACGATCACCCGGTTTCAGGATTGTATTGGCTGCAAGTGTTGTTGTTGTTGAGCTAGTTCCACCTTTTACTTTCCAACCGCTCAGGTCGGCGTTCTTATTGGTATTGTTGTATATTTCAAACCAATCGCCAGTGTTGGCTTTTTTATGCGAATTGTAATTGATTTCACTGACTACAATGGGGTCAACACATGGTGTGTAAATGGTGCCAGGAGATCCGCCAATACAGCCGTCCATCCATGTTGATGACAGGTTTGGATTGGTCAACATATCCCTACGTTCCAAGGTGTAGCCATGTCCTGCAGCACCCAAGGGCCATGGGTTGTTGGCTTTAAAATCAATTTCCCATATTTTGGACATGACAGAGTTGTAGGCTTTCAACTTATCTCCTTGATCAGCCATATCAAACCCAACACCCAATTTAGGTACACCCGGATACTGAACATCGAACGCAGCAGGGTTGGCAGCTATTACAATATACTTTCCTGAATTCATGACTATGTTGGCTGGAGTGATGGCTACCTTGCTGCTATCTCCATTAGTGATTATCATACTACTAGCATCGGCATAGCCAGGACCAGGATTATACAACTCTAACCAATCTCCAGTATTCATTTCGGGCGATGGCTTGTAGTTAATCTCTGATAAAACAGGCATAGAGCACTTTGAATAACCCTTGCCTGGAGATCCTCCAATACAACCTTCAAACCAGCCAGCAGTAGTTATCTGGTTGTATGCAGAGTCAACTTTCTCAAGGGTGTATCCCTTGCCGTCAGCCCTTGCAGGCCATCCAGCAGCATTGCTCCATTCAATTGCTTGCAATAGCATACCTGAATTGTCATAAATGTACACTTTTTCCTTTTGAGCAAAAGTCATGGATTTGTTTGAGACTAAATCTACGCCTGGAAAATACGATTGAAGAGCGGCGATGTCAGATGCAACAAGCAGGTAGCCGAATGGTTTTATCTTGGAGAGTGAGGGAAAGATATATGTGCTTGCCGTATTGTTTTTTATTGAATAAAATCCAAGGTCAATGGTGTCGCTGGTAGTATTATGAAGCTCTATCCACTGCCCTGATTTAAAACTAGTTGAAGGGAAATAATTGACTTCAGTAACTTCAAGCTTGTCTTTGCAAGACGAGAAGGCTCTTCCTGGTGAGCCACGCATACAGCCATCAAACCATGTGGATGGTTGATTGGGATCAGCCGTGGTTGACCAACGTTCTAATGTTCTGCCATTACCGGCAGCACCGCTAGGCCAAGGGCTGCTGTTAGAATAATTGATTGAATCAAGACTCACATTGCCCGGTGAATAAACTTTTATTTTTTCTCCGCTATACTTCATGGAGAAGTTGCTATTTATTAGCACCCGCGTTACCCCTGGGTGTATGTTTCCGAACCTGTTTCCATCTGTAACAAGAGCTATATAATCGCCAGGATAATATAGGGTTGAGGCTGGTACAATTGCTTGAAGAGAATTGTCGCCATTCAAAATACGCACTCCTTTCAAATCCACAGGCAATTTGCCTCCTATCTTTAACTCAAGCCAATCGCCAGCATCAAGTTTAGGGTCGCTATGGTAGTTCAATTCTGTGATAGAAGCTGTCATCTTACACGGCCCAGTGGCAAAGCCGGGTGAACCGCATGGACAAGCAGTAACCCATAATTTTGAGTTAGAAAAATCTGACATCAGGCCATTCCAGTTTAAGGTGAAGGCATTTCCATTGGGGAACACATTCCAAGTGCTATCGGTATTATACGCCATACCGAACCTGAGTCGGCTGTTGGGGCCTCTAAGCACCATAAATTCGCCTGCAGAGGAGAGGCCAAAGTTGAAATCACCCTGAACTTGGCCAGCACTGTCATGGATGTTAATTAGTTTTGATTTGTTGGCTGCTATTACCATTCTTCCATTAGCTGGCAAAATGGTGCCCTGAGCAATTGTAAAAGTGTCTTTTATATCACCGTCCTGAAATATCCAGCCACTCACATCCACTGGTAATTTGCCTTTGTTCAATAGTTCAACCCAATCGCCCGCATCAGCTACAGAGCTCGAATTGTAGTTAATTTCGGCTATGATTACACTATCGCTGCACGGACTAAAGTAGGTTCCGGGAGAGCCGCCAAGGCAGCCCCTAAACCACTTGGTGCCATCGCTCAAGAATGCGTCTGAATCGGCAAGCTCAATTGTGTATCCTGTCTCGCTCACCTTCATCGGCCAAGGCAATGTGTCGTTGAATTTCATGGCGATAACCAGCTTCTTACTACTGTTCAATAGTTGTAACTCGTCGCCAGCAGAGCTTAAGCCATAACTAAAATTGCCAGCAAAATTCTTAACATTCGGATACATTTTTTTGAACTTGCTCGAATCGCTCACTGCTACCAAATACCCGTAGGCTGCGATAGAGGTTCCTGCAGGGAAAGTGAAGCCTGCCTGCAAACTGTCGTCAGCAACAGTCCAACCGCTCAAATTCATTGTATAGCCATTGGTGTTATGGATCTCAAACCAGTCACCAGCATCGTTGAAAATTGCTGACTTATAGTTTATTTCAGAGAAAATGATTCCACCTTCGCAGCTTGTCGAACTTGTGCCGGGCGAACCAGCAACACACTTGGTTCTCCAACTTCTGCCGTCTGAGAAATCAGTAGCCGAGTCGCGAAGCTCCAGGGTATATCCTTTGCCATCCGCTTTAATTGAGAATGACCCATGGTCATCATAAGCTACGCTGAACTGAACAGTGGTGTCGCTCACACCGTAGAACCTTATGACATCTTTGCCATTCTCCAACTGAAGCCCCGTAAGTTGAATGAAATTGGTAATGGATGGGTGGCTCTTTTTAAGTTCTGTTGAATCTGCACAAACAACCAATCTTTTACCAGGTTGAACTACCAATGTTGCTGGCAATTTCCATCTGTTCCAATTCCTTGAGTTTTTCACCAACCAGCCGCCAAGGTCGAGAGCGGTGCTTTTATGGTTTAAAATTTCAAACCAATCATCGGTGTTAGCAAAAGGTGGGGGGTTGTAGTTAATTTCACTTACCTTGAATGGTTCGTTGCAAGGATAAAAAGCTTTACCGGGTGAGCCATTCATGCAGCCATTGAACCAGTTTTCAGGCTTGCTTCCATCTGCAGTATCGCTCACAAGTTCCATCGTGCGTCCATATCCATTAGCAGCCAATGGCCATGGTTGAGCATCAGTGTAGTGTATTTTCAGAAA
>SHWZ01000042.1 GCA_009693575.1 Flavobacteriaceae bacterium
AGCAAGCCTTTACATTTGCTGGGCAATTGCACAAAGCTAGCAGAAAATGGTAGGCTTTGTTTAGTTTTATCACACATATAAGCAAATTATGTGGAACCTTAACCGACCTCCTAGAGCTAACAATAACCGACACAAAGACGAATGCCAACTATTGTACTAAAAACATTTGACACCGAACAACTACAAGTATTGGCAACGGAGACGAAACGAATTTTAAAAGCAGGCGGACAGTTTTCTTTCATTGAAGTTTCAAAACCAACAAACAAAATAGTAAGTCAGCTTTACAGTTTTTATTTAGGGCAAATTATTCCAGTTCTTGGCAAACCCTTACTTGGAAACCCAACAGAGTATAAAATGCTTTGGCGTTACACAGACAAATTTGACAACGCAAAAAGAGTCGAAAAAATATTTAAAAATCAGGGGCTGACAACTAAAAACAATTCATACTTTTATGGTTGCTCGACAGGTTTTAGCAGACACAAACAATGAGAAGAAAGGCTACACATTTGCCTGTGGTCTGGCATTTTCGGCAACCACTTTGAGAATATTACAATCCCTCACACCTTATCATACTTTCTAAGCAGTTTCAAAAAAACCTCCATGTCAACTGGGTAGGGTGCTTCAAAGAATAAATTCTCTTCAAACAAAGTGAAGGCTATGCTGCGGGCATGAAGGGCTACCCGGCGGAACATGGGCCGTTCCTCTTCGTATTTTGAATTCTTGTATTTTCGTTTCAGTTCGCTCATCAGGGTGAGCTTTCCGCCATACATGGTGTCGCCTGCTATGGAGGCATTTTGCGAGGCAAGGTGTATGCGTATTTGGTGCATACGGCCAGTGAGAGGGCTGCATTGCACAAGGCTATGGTGTCTGAAGTTTTCGAGCGTAGTAAAAATAGTTTCGGCCATTTTGCCTGCATGGTCGATCACCACAATGGCTTTCTTGGTTTCTCGTATGGGTAGTTTTACCGAAGTATTTTCGAAATTTGTTGGGCAACTGCATACAGCATTGTATAGTTTGCTCACTTTCCTTTTCTCAAACAGGATAGCAATTTCGCGGTAGGTTTCCGCATTTTTGGCAATCAGAATTACGCCACTTGTTTCCCGGTCGAGTCGGTGGCAAAGCTGAGCACTGGCTATGTATTTTCTGGCTAACGAAAGCATAGAAGGCTCTGGGCTGCTGCGGTCGTCAAGGCTGCTTATGCCGGCGGGCTTGTTTACCACCAGCAGGTTTGGGTCTTCGAAGATAATCCAGTCGGGGAAAGTGGTGCGGGCTGCCATTAATTATGTAGTATTGCCTCTGCTATTAGGAGGTCTTCGGGGGTTGTTATTTTTATATTTCGGTAGCTTCCTTCCACCATGGTCACATTGTTCCCTGCTCCTTCAAACACAGAGGCATCATCCGTAAAGAAGGCCCCATTTTCATCGATTCGGTAGTAAAATTCATAGGCATCTTTGATGAGCCTCGATTGAAAAGTTTGTGGAGTTTGTACAAGCTTGAACAGGGTTCTGTCCACGTTGCCTCTTCCATCACGGATAGAATCTTTGAGGGCCACTGCCGCTATAGCTCCTTCATCTTCCCATGCCAACTTGTAGCATCTTTCAATTATATCTTGGGTCACCAGAGGCCGCATGCCATCATGGATAGCCACTAGTGATTTTTCTTCGACCAACTTCAGTCCATTATACACCGATCGGAAGCGGGTAGACCCACCTATAGCCATTTTGTGTTGGGTCTTAAAATCGTGCTTTACACAAAGCTGTCCCCAAAATTCGAGTCGGGTTTCAGGTAGGACTACAATAAGTTCATCACAATGCGGCCTGAAGGCATCAATGGTGTACATCAGCACGGGCTTTCCGGCAATAGGTAAGAACTGTTTGGGCAGTTCAGCCCCCATTCTCTCTCCTTTTCCACCTGCCACTATCAGTGCATATTTTTTCACGGGGCAAAAGTAGCTGTCTTTTGTCACCATAAAACTTAATGGTTGCCCCTTAATTTTGCGACCGAAACAAAAACATTATTTAATGTCAAAAAATACCATCCTTGTGCCTACCGATTTTTCTGAAGTGGCCAACCATGCTCTTGAGCACGCCATACAAGTGGCCAAAACATTCGATAACAATATAGCCATTCTGCACGTTACCGAGCAGGGATTCCTTGGCGGCATATTCAACAAGAATAGTTACGATGAGTTGGTGAAAGAGGCTATGCAATCCAAAATGCAAACCCTTGCCGACAAGTGTGCCGTAGCCGGAATTTCGGCCAGCATCCATGTAAAATCGGGCAAGGTGTACAAAATGGTGACCGAAGTTGCTGACGAACTCAAATGCGACTCTATTATTATGGGAACCCACGGTGCTAGTGGCATTGAAGCCATCATGGGTTCAAACGCTTCCAGGGTGATGAACTATGCAAACCAACCTGTGGTGGTGGTGAAAGAAGATTGCGGTACAAAGGCTTCCTATAAGCATATTGTTTTTCCAGTAGACCTAAGTGCAGAATCGAAGCAGAAGGTGCAGTGGGCCATACATTTAGCCAAGTATTACAAGTCAACAATTCATTGTGTGGCATTCAAGTACAACGATGAATTCCTTGTAAACCAACTGAACGCTCAGGTGGCCTACATTGAAAACAAACTGAAAGACAATGATGTAGCCAGCAATACCAAGTGGCTCGAAGGCAATGTGGCATCAGGTGTGCTCAACTATGCCGAGGCCATCAATGCCGACCTGATCCTGATAATGACCCAGCAGGACAAAGGCTTTTCGGAGTATTTGCTGGGCTCTGAGGCTCAACAGATAGTGAACCATAGTGGCAGCGTTCCGGTGATGTGCATCAACCCCAAAGAGATGGGCTTTTTGATGAACTACGGAGCATAAAAGTAAGGAATACGATTTTTTCAACAGCCCCCGATTGAGTGTCGGGGGCTTTTTTATGTGCAAGTTTTTTATTTTTTGAACCAACTTCATTGACTTAGATTATTGAAATATTGCAAATTGACAATTCCTAACATTGGCTATTTTTTAACTTTATCAACTGTAAGTTTTTGCGAATAAATTGTTTTATTTTGGCTTATTCACCCCTAATATTTGTACCGTGATTTTTAGCAAAGAATTAATTAGTCCGGATTATATAAATTTGAACCGAGAATCCACCCTAAATTATTTACTAAGATGAATACTCAACCAGCAAAAGCTACCCATTTATTGAAACGCAACACTACTCTTACAACCTCCATTTCTGACGCCAAAAACAAAACAACTCTTATGCCTAAAACTTTACAAACCCTTATTCTACTGACCTTCACCCTAGCTGCCCACCTTGGATTCTCGCAAGTTGTAATAAGTTCAATTGTGCCTAGCAGTGGCACTGCCAACCAAACCCTTGATGTAATAATCAGGGGCAATGGCACCAATTTCGGCCCTAGTTCAGTAGTATCTTTCGGTACGGGCATTACTGTTCAGAATGTTCAAGCTCAGAACATAGAAACCATCATGGCCCGCATAGAAATTACTGCGGCTGCTAGTGCTGGCTACCATGATGTAACCGTGACCACCAACGGAAGCCCTGTGGTTTTAGCCAATGGTTTTGATGTGTTTGCCGCAGGAGGCCAAGTTACCATTCAACTGATGGTGATGCCTCTAAACAGTATAAGTCTAAGCGATTTTGACCAGAACAATCTGCAAAATTCGCCATTGCTTTTTACGGTAACAATATACAATGATGCCGTACCTAAAACCAATTGCAGAGCAGAACTAACACTCTCGGGTGCTAAGTATGGCATAATTGGCACAGCTATCAAAACTAAAAATTTGGAAAGCATTACTGCTTCGCAAGTTATCACATTCAACAATAAGGAGTTTGACAATTACAAAATTGCCAGCGGTAATTCCGCTTTCTTCGATAATGCTATCAAAACTGGAACCCTTCCGTCTGACGTTTACACTTACACTATCAAATTGTATGATAAGCTTGTCGGAGGCCCGCCAATAGGGGAGGCCGATGGTACTAACGTCATAGTAAATCAAGTAACTCGCCCCGAGCTGATAGCCCCCGGAACACCCTTCACCAGCCAAGCCGAGACCCAACGCAACAAAAATCCTTTGTTCCAATGGTTCTCTCAGGGCAACAGCTTCGACCTATCGGTTTTCCAAGTGCTTGCAGGACAAAAGACACCTGAAGAAGTTACTTTGAACCGTCCAATATTTATTCAGAAAGATATCAAAGGCACGTCATTCCTTTACCCTGCGAATGCTGAACTGCTGGAAGAAGGCAAGACATATGCTTGGCAGATAAAGTTGAACACTAGCCCAAACACAACTGGCAATACCCAACTACCAAGTGAAGTAAATTGGTATCGCTTTGAGGCAGCCGGCCAAGCCCCCCTTCAAGTACACAACTTAAAAGTAGATCCAGAAGAAGCATTTTTATTGCAAGGCAAATCACAAATATTCAACGTGAAAGCCTATACAGCTGCCAATGAGCCTACCCCAAATCTGAAAGTGGAATGGCGTGTTATTCCAACCGATGCCGGAACTATTGACCAGACAGGACTATTCACTGCCAGCAGCACCAAGACAGGTTCATGTGCAATCATAGCCAAGTTTGGCGACATACAGGAATATGCAACAGTGACTATCTCCAATTTTTCTTTTGAGGAGTGGGGCATGAAGAAATTTGTACAACAACTTTTTGGCCTTCCGGATGCCAAATAATTAATCGAGAAGCGGAGCTTGACCCTAAAAATCTAGCTCTGTTTTTTGAATTAGGATTTGCTCACTCAAATTTCAATTACACTAAATACTTTTCGAAGATATTGCTTTGGTTTTTACTTTTGAAACCACAAATTGCTTTCCATACCTTTCAGGCAGCTTATATCCCCTCACCTATTTTGTGACAAAGTGCAAAGGCCATGGGTAGGGAATTGTTATAAATCATAAATAAGCCATACTTCAATCGATTTGATGTGTTTGAATTCCTAACTCGGGCATATGTGTAGTCAGAACACAAGCCAATGTTTTCGGCAAAGAACGTGGATAAATAGCATGATTACGAACCAAAAAAATCCCCGTTGGATGCTTGGCAGCTACGAAGGCTGCGGCGAAACAAGGGGGAAGGTCTTAAAAAAGCCCTGCCTTACGATATTCCGCTCAACAAGCGGATACTATGGGCGGGGACAGGGGCAAAGATAGGGAGGTTTTTCCATACCTTTGCAGTGGAAAAGACGGAACACGACTGCCCTAACTCGAAACTAATAACAACCAACTATGCAAGAAATGTTAGAGTGGAGTTATGCTATTTTTACAGCCTGAAATTCGGATAGCGATTTCGAATTCTGCCTCCATTCCTTCTCATTGACATACACCACAGACTACTCGAAAAGATCAGCATAGAATAAATGAGCAAAGTTTTAGTATCATTCAGTGTTATTTTCCTCTTTATTTCTTTTAATGCAAATGCTCAAGTTATCTCAGGTGTCCCCGAGTTCACCAACAGGAGCAACGACATTTACCGTATCCTTAGCCCTATGGCTGATTCAGTAGTGAAAAGTGGCGAGTTGTTTGTTTCAGTTCTGGTAAACAAAAATGTTATTTTGAGCGAAACAGCAGTTAAGATTTATATCGACGATCACTTAATTACCGCCTTTGTAAAAATACAAAATCAGAAGGTAACCATGCTTTACATATTGCCATTAAAATGGGGAAAGCACAAGCTGACACTGGAAGCCAAAGAACAGGGCGAGGCTTGGTTGAAGCCGTTGAATTGGGAATTTTATGTAGGCGGAGTAACACCAGAAGATAAGACAATCAGGAAGGACACCACAGGAAAAATCGTGGAGCTAACAGGAAACATAACGGCCGACTTTAGGCAGGTGAAACTTATGGGCTCTGAGGAAGCATTGAAGTATAGGCAGGAACCGCCGCTCACAGGTACCTTAAGTACCAATCTGGCCTTCAGGGCAGGCAAGTTCAATTATATCCTTCGATCATTCCAAACTACTGATGACCTCCAGAAATACTATCCAGTACGAGGATTGCAAAGCCGTAACTATTTCCAGACTGGGATTCAAATGGAGAAGTTTGAGGCAATTTATGGAGATATAAGTCCAAGTTTTGATAAACTAGTACTGACGGGCATAAGGCTGAGCAAAGCAACAAAGCTAGCTGTGAAGACAAAATATTTTCAGATGTACTTGATAGAAGGACAAGCTCAACGGGCCAACGAGGGGATTAAAAACCGGTATAGCATCAACAATGGATTTCCGCCAGGGAATCTAAAGATAGAGACGGATTCGGCGGGGAATAACGATACATTCTTTCTGAGCCCCGGTATTTATCGTCGCCACTTGTATGCCGCAAGGTTTGCATTTGGCAACAAAGTTGAAGGCAGCTCGTTTGGCATCACCATCCTGAAATCGAGGGACGATACTTCTTCCATAAAGTATGGCGAAAAACCCAAGGATAACTTAGTGATAGGCACTGACCAAACTTGGCAGACCAATGAGGTAAAGATGCGGGTAGATGCTGGAGTGGCTTTCTCCGTGACTACTGCCGATCTCAGCAAACCAAACCTGACAAAACGTGATTTGGATTCTTTTACTGGAGAAAATTATCCTTACGACCCGGCTAAATTTAAAAAAATACAAACATTCAACTATACCACTTCTATGCCCGGCAAGAGTGCTATGGCTACATATATCACACTTGCTTTCAGACCCAAAAATCAGATACTAACCTTTGACTTTCGCTACTTCGGAGGCGGCTTTCATTCACTAGGGAATCCTTTTGTGCGAGTGGATTTGCGTACAGCTTCAGTGAACGAGCAGGTTTATTTTTGGAAAAGAAAAATTAGTGTGAATGCAAAGTATACCTTTCAAGACAATAACCGCTCGGGCACTGCATTTTCTACAGTGGTGCAGCATCTGCTAAATGGTAATATGAGTTTTATCTATTCTCAGAAAGCTCCTCAACTAATTATTAGCTATAACTTGCAAGCCCGCCGCACCAAAGACAACCGGATAAAAACCCTGACCGCAAACGATATGTTAAGCACTCTCACTACTTCGCTGTTGTATGGTTTCAAGAAATGGAAATGTGATCATAACTTTAATTTGCAGTTCATGCAGAACGAACGAGTGGACAAAGTATACCAATTCAATAGCAACAAAATGACCATTATCAGTGGTGGTATTCGGGAAATGTTGAATCCGATAAACCTGCAACTGGACGCACAATATAGTATGTCTAACTTGGAAGATCCAAAGAACGGAAAGCAGCCACTGAACCGCAACATGGATATAAAATTGAGATACAAGAACACGAAGAAAAAATTTCTGGTGGGTGCAGGCTGGCAACAGTCACAAATGCTGTTTTTGAAATATACACCTGCCACCAAGCGTAACTCTTATCAGGCATATTTTACTTACTCCAAAATAAAGGATTTAGAGATAAACCTGGAAGTAGGAGATTCTCCTAATAGAAGCCTATTAAACTCTGACCTTGACTACGAGGAGATATATTGGTATGTTAGACTAATCTATAATGTGGGTTTCAATTTCAACAAAAGGAAAACCGTGAACCCAGAAACAACGGAAACAATGCAAAAATGAACAGGAACCATGTATATGAAGCCGGGGTGCAATGGACCGGAAACACTGGCAGCGGCACATCGGGATACACCGACTACGACCGCAGCTACCTCATAATAGCGGGCGAAAAGCATGTTATAGAAGGCTCAAGCGACCCGGCTTTTCGAGGCGACCCCGACAAGTATAACCCGGAAGAACTACTGCTGAGTTCGCTCGCTGCCTGCCACATGTTGTGGTATTTGCATATTTGCTCTGACAATGGTATCACTGTTTTGGCATATTCCGACAAGGGACTCGGCACCATGAAAGTATGCGAAGACGGTAGCGGCCTTTTTACCCAAGTGGTGTTGAAACCAAATGTGCTGATAAAAGAAGCCGACAAGAAGGAACTGGCCATCAGCCTGCATGACAAAGCACAAAAAATGTGCTTTATTGCCAACTCGGTCAACTTCCCCGTTGTCCATGAACCAACAGTTAAGATAAGTTTTGGGGTGTAGCATTTGGGCTACTGCACATACTTTTGCCACAACTATTTCATAGCCACTACATGTCAAACAAAGGATTGTTGAAAGGGTTGCTTGGCAACTACCGAACCTCTGGGGCTATCGCTTTCAGCGGCAAGGCTCTGGTGAACTGCATGGTGAACAAGGTTGATTTTGACAAGGCTAAGGTCATTGTGGAATTTGGCCCAGGCAATGGATGCATTACCAGAGAACTGTTGAAACGCATGCGTCCAGATGCGGTGCTTTACACCTTTGAAGTGAACAAATTTTTTTGCGACGAACTAAACATTTGGAACGACAAACGTATGACAGTGGTGAACGATGTGGCTCAAAGTGCTGCCGCCCACCTCGATGGTCTGCAACCAGACTATATTGTTTCCGCCCTACCCTTTGGCATTTTTTCTGAAAGTCTTTGCCAAGAAATTATGGAAAGCATCCAGCAGCTCAGTTTGCCCAAAACCCGTTTTGTACAGTTCTCCTATTCACCCGTGCAACGCAACCGTTATAGCAAAGTCTTCAAACACATAAAAATGGATTTTACTTTGATGAATATCCCGCCTGCCTTTGTGTTTAGTTGTCATAATTGAGGGTTGCTTCCTTTAGTTCTATAAGCCTCTGGCTTTGATGTTGTGCTAAACAGCACCTCTCCCAAAACACCACCACCTGCCAATCCGTAGTAGATTGTCAAGCGAGGCTTTGTCATGCTGAGTTTATCGAAGCATAATTGAAGTGAAGAACGAAGCTATGTCCAAGTGAAGCACATTGTGCTGAAAAAGTGTCGCTCTTCCCAGATAATAATCAGGGGCAAGCTAACTCAATGGGACATTTTTTAGCTCTATTCTCCCTACATCAACATCATCACGGGGTCTTCCAGCAGCAGTTTCAGAGTTTGAAGGAAGGCTGAACCCACTGCCCCATCTACGCTGCGGTGGTCGCAGCTCATGGTCACTTTCATTTCGTGGCCGGGTACTACTTGTCCGTTCTTCACCATGGGCATTTCAGCAACCGCACCTACGGCTAGTATGCACGAGTCGGGCGGGTTGATGATGGCTGTGAACTCTTCGATGCCAAACATGCCGAGGTTGCTTATGGTAAATGTGTTCCCGCTGAATTCTTCAGGAAGTAATTTTTTGTTCTTGGCTTTTTCGGCAAAGGTTTTTACACCTATGCTTATCTGCGAAAGACTCATCTTGTCTGCATGGCGGAGTACAGGCACTACCAGTCCTTCTTCCATAGCCATAGCCACCCCAATATGTATATGGTGGTTTATACGAATTTTATCACCCAGCCAACTGCTGTTCACCTTTGGGTTCTTTAGCAGGGCTCTAGTTACGGCCTTTACTACTAGGTCGTTCATTGATATTTTCACCGATCCGGTTTCGTTCAGTTTTTTGCGAACAGCCACTGCTTCGCCCATGTCTATTTTCATGGTGAGGTAGAAGTGGGGAGCAGCATACATACTCTCCGACAATCGGCGGGCTATCGCTTTCCGCATTTGGCTCAATGGCTGGTCTTCATAGCTTTCATCTCCGGGCATGGAAGCCGCAGCTTTTTGGCCTGGCACAAATGATTCTACATCCCTACGTACAATGCGGCCACCTTCGCCGCTGCCACTAACGCCATGCAAGTCTATGCCTTTGTCGGCTGCCATTTTCTTGGCCAATGGTGAGGCGATTAGTCTTCCATCAGTGCTTACCGAAGCCACGGGTGTGGCAGTGGCCACAGGGCTTGCTGCAGGTGCTGGGCTTGAAGAGGCCAGTTCCGTTTTTACGGCAGTTTCTTTGGGTGCTTCACGCAGCAATGAAGATATGTCCTCTCCTTCTTTGCCTATAATGGCGATGATTGAATCCACTGGCACAGCCTGACCTTTCTGAATGCCAATATGCAGCAAAGTGCCTTTCACAAAGTTTTCTAGTTCCATTGTGGCTTTGTCCGTTTCCACATCAGCGAGTATATCGCCCGGCTTCACGGTGTCGCCCACTTTTTTGTTCCAAGCCACTATCACACCTTCGGTCATGGTGTCGCTCATCTTGGGCATTCGTATTACTTCGGCCATTATATTCTTTATTTGTTTGGGTGAAGGTTTGGTCGGCAAATTTAGGCTTGGCGGTCTTTCTGCAGCCTGTATAGCAAAAGCCTATTTTACCAACAGTTTTTTGGAAACTTGCTGTCCATCAGTTCCAGCCACGGTGAGTATGTAAACGCCATTGGCCATAACACCAATGCTAAGGCCAGCTTGCTTGCCTTTCATTTGTTCCGTCATGAGTATCCGGCCTGATAAGTCGGTAATGCGAATGGATTTCATTTCGAAATCGGTGGAAACATTTAAGTAATCACCATTTGTAGGATTGGGAAAAAATTCCAAGGTGCTTTCATAGGTATTTCCCATCAACTCGCTGATGCCCAGAGGCCAAAGGTGGATGGTGCGTATGGCATGGTTGTTAAGGTCAGCCACAAATAACATGGTTTCACTTTTATCGAGTAACAAGCTTACAGGCATATCGAAGCGGGCATTGACGCCAAGGCCATTGGCAGTTCCATTGGTATTATTTTGACCTGCAATGGTGGTCACCTTGCCGTTGCTTATCTTGCGTATTACGTTGACGCGGTCGCCCCCAGTTGAGTTATTTGCTTCACACACATAGATATTTCCCTTTTTGTCGCAAGCCACATCGGTAGGGAGCTTAAAAGTAGCAGTGGAGATAGGCCCGTCGAGCACATCGTCATCATTGCTGCCAGCCACTGTGCTCACCATTCCGATAGGTGAGGAGGCCACGTTCACTTTCCGGATGCGATAGGTATATCTATCGGCCACGAGCAAATCGCCATTCGGATCCCAACATATGCCACAAGGAAGAAAAAACCGTGCGGAGGTATCCTGCCCGTCTTTGAATCCCTTGGTTCCGTTTCCTGCAAAGGTTGTCACTTCATCGTTCACTTCATCTATCTTTCGTATGCAATGATTAAATGCATCAGCTACATAGATAATACCATCAGCTGCCACGGCTAGGTCATATGGTTGGTCAAACCTTGCTGAAAAGGTGGTTCCATTTGCATAGCCACTTTCAGTAATATCCGTACCTCCGGCAATAAATGAAGAAATCTGACTGTTTGTAGCATTCACATATGGCGAAAGTCTTCTTATGCAGTGGTTATCGCGGTCAGCCACCACTAAGCTGTTAGTGGTTTTATCCATTGCAATACCTCCAGGCGAATACCATTTGGCTTGTCCTGCCGCCGCTTCATCATAGCCACGGTCTCCTTCCAAGGTGGCGGAACTGCCAGATCGGATATACACACTCGACCCATCGGTAGTCACCATCTTAATTCTATGACCAAAATATTCGGTGATATAGAGGTTTGAATTGGTATCAAAGGCCATGCCCCAAGGCCCGTTGAGGTAGGCACTGTCGCGATATTGCGTACTCAAATCGTAGCCCTCTTTGCCCGTTTGCCCTATATAGGTTGATACCAATTGAGCATTGGCATTGGCTAGAAAAAGAAGAAAGAAAGAAAAGGTAATATTAGCTTTGGTCATTTTTTTTTTTGATAAATGTAAATTCAAAACCCAAAAATAAAGCCTCCCAGTTGAGTTGAAGGCTTTATTTTTTAGTGGCAAAGTTTTTTTTTACCTCACTATAAACTGTCTGGTCACTTTGGCATTGTCGGCTCCGTAAAGGTTTACCATATACAAACCGCTACCGAGGTTGTTAATATTGGCTTGAAAGATGGTAGCACCTCCCACATTGTTTTCCTTGGTCAACACCCGTCCGCTTAGGTCAGTCACTTCGACCGTTTTCAGCCCGAAAGAAACCTCTGACTGAATGTTAAGCACACCATTATCCATCACAGGGTTCGGGTACATGTTGATAGATGCCAGACTGTAATTGGCCAGTATTCCGATTGTCCCTGCTGGGTCAAGCATACGAATGCGGTGGTTTTCTCTGTCTGTTATGTATATTTTGGTTTGAGCTTTGTTGAAAGCTATTTGTTGTGGTTCGTCAAATGTTGCAGCTTTGCCTTTACCATCTGTATCGCCACTTAGGTCTGGGTCGCCTGCAATTGAATTTACTTGGCCTCCAGCTATTTTCCTGATAACGCTTCCTGAGTTTGAAGCCTCAAGTACATAAATAACTCCGTTTTTGTCACAAATTACATCAATTGGGGATTTGAAACTTGCTGTAGCAATTGATCCATCAATTACGTCATCCGTATTGTTCCCTGCAACTGTGGTTACTTTGCCAGCAGGGGCAGTGGCCACGTTGATACGACGAATACGGAAATTATTCTTATCTGCCACCAACAGGTCTCCGTTCTTGTCCCAGCAAATGCCACTTGGCACATAGAAATGGGCTGCAGATCCTTGACCATCGGCAAAATCGGGTGGGGCTATTGCAGCGTTACCAGCAAATGTGCTCACGGCTTTGGTGCTACCCAAGATCTTTCTGATGCAATGGTTGTAACTATCACACACATAAATATCACCATTACTAGCAGCAGCCACATCTGTCGGGTAATTGAAACGTGCATCAGTAGCGGCTCCATCAACATATCCAACATCTGATTGGCTTGTTCCACCAGCTATGAAAGCAGGTGTTTGCGGGTTGCTTTGATTTACATATTTGCTCAGGCTTCGAATGCTGTTATTTTCGCGGTCGGCCACCACAAGGCTATTGTCGGCGGCCAAAGCTAAACCTGCAGGAGCATTCCATTTGCCAGCACCTCCAGCCGAGTTAGAGTAACCTGCGTCGCCATTTAATTGACCAGGACTTCCACTGCGGGTATATACATATTGCAGGTCGCCTGAGATCATTTTTATTCTGTGGCCATTCAACTCACTTATGAAAATGTTGTCGTTTTGGTCAACAACAACACCAAAAGGTTTTGTAAATTTGCTTGTGGCGATAGGTGCTGCGTTAACATCGTAGCCTTCGGTGCTTCCAGTAAGTGTGGTTACAGTTTGAGCGTGACAAGTAAGAACAAGTCCAAGGGCTATGATTAGTAGGGTTTTCTGCATTGTATTATGTGATTGTTTATTGGTTGTTAGTTAAAGTTTATGGATTTATAGTTCTCCTTTAAAAAGAATAATTTAGCACTTTGAATCACTCAAGTTCCGCTCTTCTTCAGCCATGCATTTATGTTTTCCTCTATCCTAAAGGGTGCTCCGTTGTAATCAGTTTTTACAAATGAAAGACCAGTTACCCGTTCGTACAATTCAATGTACCTCTCTGAAATACGAGTTATCATTTCATCGTCCATTTCGGGTATCACTTCACTATCTCTACCTTGAAATCCGTTCTCAATCAGCCACTGACGAACGAATTCTTTTGAAAGCTGGGTTTGCACTTCGCCACTATTCTGCCTATCCTGATAACCTTCCGCATAAAAATAGCGTGAAGAATCAGGCGTGTGAACTTCGTCCATTAAGTACACTTGTCCATCGAGTATGCCAAACTCATATTTAGTATCCACCAGCAGGAGGCCATTTTTGGCAGCTATTTCGGTTCCAAAGGCAAACAGCTTATGAGTGTAATCTTCCACTTGCTCGTAAATAGCAGCATCCACTATTCCTTCTTTGATTATGTCGTCTTTTGTAATATCTAAATCATGGCCTTTTGCGGCTTTCGTGGTTGGAGTGATAATTGGTTCTGTGAAACGGTCGTTCTCTCGCATTCCTTCTGGAAGTTTATTGCCGCAAATTTCTCTATTTCCAAGGGTATACATGCGAGCCGAATGCCCAGCTAAGTAACCACGGATAACCATCTCCACTTTCAAGGGCTCACATTTTAGGCCAACGGTCACATTGGGGTCGGGCGATTCAATAAACCAATTGGGACAAACGTGCCGACTGGCTTGCAGAAAATGGGCAGCTACCTGATTGAGTACTTGCCCTTTGTAGGGTATTGCTCGAGGCAACACGTGGTCGAATGCCGAGATGCGGTCGCTGGCCACTATCACCAAGTATTTATCCTTAATGTCATACACATCCCTCACCTTCCCTCTGTAAAATCCTTTCTGCCCAGAGAAGAAGAAGTTGGTGGCTACCAATGCTTCTTGTGTCAAAACCATGTTATTTGAATGGGCAAATATAGGAGGTTTGGCATGGACTCATAGAATGATTTAACAAATGATGATTTATGTGGAAAAATAGGAAACAAAGAGGAGGTTACTTTTGCACCCCAAATTAGAAATTATAAATAGAATAAAATCTCCAGAAAAATAGCTTGAAGAAGGATATAATTACGATACATAGAATCCCGCTTCCAACCCACATTCCCCAAATTCCTACATTTCCCCCCGTGCTTTCAACCAAATACAACCCCGCCGAAGTAGAAGACAAGTGGTACAAATACTGGCTTGACAACAAGGTGTTCCGCTCTACCCCCGATGAGCGTGAACCCTACACCATCGTGATACCTCCTCCCAACGTGACGGGGGTGCTGCACATGGGCCACATGCTCAACAATACCATTCAGGATATGCTCATCCGTCGGGCTAGGATGCTGGGCAAAAACGCCTGCTGGGTGCCTGGAACTGACCATGCCAGCATAGCCACCGAAGCCAAGGTGGTGAAAATGCTGGAAGAGAAAGGAATCAAGAAAGCAGAGATAGGCCGGGAAGAATTTCTGAAACACGCCTTTGTGTGGAAGGACAAATATGGCGGAATTATTCTAGAACAACTGAAAAAGCTGGGCTGTAGCTGCGACTGGGATCGCACAGCATTCACCATGGATGAAGGTTACTACCGTGATGTTGTGAAAGTATTTGTGGACTTATACGAAAAGGGATATATCTACCGTGGTGTTCGGATGGTGAACTGGGACCCTGTGGCGAAAACAACAGTAAGCGACGAAGAGGTGCTCCCCCGCCCAACTCAGAACCGCATGTGCTACGTGAAGTATATGTACGAAGACGGTGGCGGCTATCTTACCGTGGCTACCGTTCGACCCGAAACCATTATGGGTGACGTGGCAATAGCCGTGCATCCGGCTGACGAACGATATACCCATTTGCATGGCAAAAAAGTAATGGTGCCGTTTGTGAATCGTGCCGTGCCAGTGATTTGCGACGAAGCCATTGATATAGAATTCGGAACAGGCTGCCTTAAGGTGACCCCTGCCCACGACATAGTGGATTACGAAATAGGCCAACGCCACGGCCTGCCTGTGATTGACTGCCTGAACGAAGACGGAACCATCAGCGAAGCAGCGGGTGCATTTGTGGGGCTTGACCGGTTTGTGGCAAGAAAAAAAGCCATCAAAACTTTGGAGGAACAAGGGCTGCTGGAAAGGATAGAAGATTATACAAACAACGTAGGCTACAGCGAACGCACCGATGCGGCCATTGAGCCGCGGCTGAGTATGCAATGGTTTTTGAAGATGAAGGAATTCAGCAAACCGGCCTACGATGCAGTGATGAACGGTGAGGTGAATCTGATTCCCGGCAAATACCTGAACACCTACAAACACTGGATGGAAAACGTGCGTGACTGGTGCCTAAGCCGTCAGCTTTGGTGGGGACATCGCATTCCTGCATGGTATAATGAACAAGGGGAATTTGTGGTAGCGGTAACGGAGGAAGAAGCAAGAGAGAAATTTAGAGTGATGAATGATGAGTTAAAAGTTAGTACGGACGACTCACGACTCACAACTCATAACTCAGCACTGAACATTACCCAAGACCCCGACTGCATGGATACTTGGGCGTCATCGTGGCTGTGGCCTATTGCAGTGTTTGATGGAATTGAAAACCCAGACAATGCAGAAATAAATTACTACTACCCCACCAATGATTTGGTAACCGCCCCTGAGATTCTCTTTTTCTGGGTGGCTCGAATGATTATGGCAGGCTACGAATACCGAGGGCAGAAGCCGTTTCAAAATGTATATCTTACAGGTATTGTTCGAGACAAGCAACGCCGCAAAATGAGCAAAAGCCTTGGCAACAGCCCTGACCCGCTCGAACTGATAGCATACTACGGAGCCGATGGTGTTCGTATGGGAATGTTGCTGTGTTCACCAGCCGGAAACGATATACTCTTCGACGAAAGCCAGTTGGAACAAGGAAGAAATTTTAGCAATAAGCTGTGGAATGCTTATAGACTTATTCAAGGCTGGGAAACCTTACCCCTCCCGATGACTATCGAGACCAACTCCATAGGAGATGGGCAAAACCCAACCAAAAAATTCGCACTTCCCGTTTCTTGGTTCCAAACCCGCTTCAACACAACTCTTGCTGAGGTGAACTTGGCCATGAGCGAATACCGGCTCAGCGAAGCACTGATGGCCATGTATAAGTTGGTATGGGACGATTTCTGCTCATGGTATTTAGAGATGGTGAAGCCCGCTTATGGCCAGCCGATAGATGCCGAAACAAAAGCTGACACCATACAACTTTTCGATGCACTACTGCGGATGCTGCACCCCATCATGCCTTTTATCACTGAAGAACTTTGGCAGCAAGTAGCAGAACGCAAGCCCGGCGAAACGATTTGCAACGCCCCTTGGCCAACCGCTTTTGGAACCGAATCAATTGAAGCTGATAATATACTTACCTTGATTTCCGAAATACGTGCCTTCCGCAATGGTAAAGGCATTTCGCCCAAAGACGGATTAGAACTCTACATAAAAACTGCCGAGCCAAAAAGCTATACAAATTGGCAAAGCATTATTGAAAAACTCGGCAATGTCTCATCGCTGCACTTTACTATAGACAAGCCTGCTCAGGTATATTCTTTCATGGTAGGTATGGATGAGTGTGCTATACCTGTGGCCATTGATGCCGCTGCTGAACGCAAAAGGATAGAACAGGAAATAGCTTATTTGCAAGGCTTCCTCAAAAGTGTGGATGCCAAACTTGGCAACGAAAAATTTGTGGCGAACGCTAAACCCGATGTGCTGGAAAAGGAATGTCAGAAAAAGGCAGATGCCCTACAAAAAATAGCCTCACTAGAAGAACAGATGGGGGCGTTGGTGTAATCGTGTAATGATGAATGCGTCAAAAGTATTATAAGAGATTCCTTTTAGTGGGTTCTCTATTCACACCCTCATTAAGCCTTGTAGGCCTCCCTACAATCAATCTAAAATGTACCCCAAAAAGAACATTGAACTGGGTGAAGAAAAACTGCTGGCTAGCTTTGTCGGCATCGGAACTGGTAGTCCTGATGTCGGGCATGTTAATGTAGCCAGCTTTGAATTCAGATTGAATAAAGAGCACCTGCCAAAATTCTATATTGGCAGCTACTACACTGCTCACTCCAAACCCCGATAAGTGAAATGCATCGTGCCGTTCTTTATTCAATAAAGTAGCATCAGTTCTGGGCAAAAGAATACCAAGTCCAATGCCTTCGCTCAGGTTTAGTTTTATGTTTTTATAGTTGGTTATTTGGTCATGCCTTCTGTAATCAATGTTTGCATAGTTCAACCCATCGGTGTGCTCAAATTTCAGAAAATCTCCTGTGATTGCTATGTCGTTCTCAGTGTAATTGCCATCATATTTTGTACCCGAATCTTTGATATTTCCTGATATCTTCACTATTTGGTTGGCCTGCACCACATACTTCATGTGGTCGGTGCCGATTGAAATGCTGTATTTGTCCTTGATAAAATAGCCTAGTCTCAAGTTATACTGCGGTATCGTTAAGGTTACTGGATTGAAATATGTTTTGAAATCAAATGGGGTTTGCCTGTCTTTAGCCACCACATTTTTTAGGGTAAAATCATAACTGCCACTACTGAATCTGATGTTTGACGTAGTGTACCTAGCCCTATTCCAGCCCCAATAGAAATAGTATTTGCCATAAGTACCTGTTGGATTTGGGCTTAAGGCCGATTGAGCAGAACTGTTGACCAAGGTGAGAAGCAAAATACTGAATGTGATAAAAATTGAATGCATAAGATGCAACAAATTTAGGGGATTGAAACGTGTGGTTCTCATGAGCTCAACTAAACGTGCTGCCAAGTGTTTCCACTTGCTGCCATTTTCAAAGCTGCTTACATCGCTATTTTTGCCCCGAATGATAAAAGGTAAGAAAATAATAGTTGTGCTTCCTGCATATAAGGCTGGACTCACCCTCGAACGTACTTTCAAGGAAATTCCGATGGATATAGTGGACGAGGTGGTGCTGGTGGATGACAATAGCCCTGACAATACTGTGGAAGTAGCCCAAAAACTAGGAATAACCCATGTTGTGAAGCATGATAAGAATCTCGGCTACGGCGGGAATCAGAAAACCTGCTATGAGACTGCCCTTAACCATGGTGCTGATATAATTGTGATGCTGCATCCCGACTATCAATACACTCCGAAGTTGATTGAAAGCATGGCATATATCATAGCCAATGATGTGTACCCCGTGGTTTATGGTTCACGCATACTGGGCAAGGGTGCTCTCAAAGGAGGTATGCCAATATACAAATATATTTTTAACCGATGCCTCACCTTGGCTCAAAATATCTTGATGGGACAAAAGCTGAGCGAATACCATACAGGTTATCGTGCATTTTCTGCTGAGATTTTTAAGAAAATAAACATTGAGGCAAACAGCGATGATTTTGTTTTCGACAATGAAATGTCAGCTCAAATATGTTTTGCAGGTTTCGAAATAGCCGAAGTGACCTGCCCTACCAAGTATTTCGATGAGGCCAGCAGCATCAACTTTAGCCGCAGCATGAAATATGGCCTTGGCTGCCTCCGAGTTAGTTTTTGCTATTTCTTGCAAAAAGCAGGGCTGGGCAAGTTCAAAATTTTCGCTGCTAAATAATTTAGGCAACAACAGGGCTCCTTAGCTTGTGCAGTAAGCCTTTTTCGGCCATTTCCTTAAACCAAAATGTGTACTCCTCTGGGTGCAGTTTTAGGTCTGCTTCTATATCCTCCACACTCATCCATTTCCAGCTTTTCACCTCATTAGGATCGGCATTTGGTGTTGAGTCGCTGATGCTAGTTAGTACATAATCAAGCTCGTGTTCGTGCAGCCCTTCGTCGAAATCGCACTTGTACACAAATTTTGATTTTAATTCAAGTTCACAATCTAAGCCCATTTCTTCCATCAGTCGACGGTGGGCTGCGGCTTTCACATCTTCCCCTGGCCTTGGGTGGCTGCAGCAGGTGTTGGTCCACAAATAGGCACTGTGGTATTTGAATTCTGAGCGTTGCTGCATTAGCAATTCGCAGTTGCTGTTGAACACTAGTACCGAAAAGGCACGATGAAGCCGGCCCTGTACGTGGGCTAAAAGTTTGTCCATGGTGCCAAGCTTCCGGTCATCGGCATCCACTAAGGTTACTAATTCGTTTTGCATAGTTGTTCATGATTGGTAATGCGAATGAAGATATTATTGCTAAGCCTTTATCCACATTTTAGTACCAATGTTTTCCACAAAACAAAAATATAAATCGATTAAATTCCCACCTAATTTCGCTGCCCCAAAAGCAAAGGAGAATTGTCCGAGTGGTTTAAGGAGCATGCTTGGAAAGCATGTATATGGCAACATATCGGGGGTTCGAATCCCTCATTCTCCGCAACATTTAATTATAATATTTTATTATCTTTCATAATCAGTTAGTTAAAGTGTAATTTATTTTAAGGTGTTTCAAATTGTTTCACCTTTTGTTTAATTTTGTAGCGACTATGTTTCACCTGATTCTAAATTGTTTCACCAAATGATCCACTCCCTTAGTGTGCGTTTTTATCCCAATGAGCTTAAGGCAAAAGGGGGCAGAATTCCAATTTACATTCGTATCACATTAAATAGGAAAAAGTCCGAGATTGCTACTTTTTATTCAGTCGAGTCTAAAGATTGGGATGACACAAAGCAACGTACAAAAAAAAATGCCAAGATAAATGATTTTCTTGCTTCCATGGAAAGTCGGATTTACGAAATTGCAACCAGGCTAGATAAGGAGAAAAAAAGTGTAAATGCCCATATTATAAAAAGGATTCTCACGAATAAGGATATACTTGACACTTCGCTTGTGGATTTCTATGACAAATTTATTCAGGATAAGGCTCGGGCTGGCGAGGTAGTAAAAGAAACAGTATTGCGTTACCAGTACACTTTGAACTATCTCAAACAATTTATTGTGGAAAGTAGGCTGGGCGTTATTCTCTTTGAG
>SHWZ01000043.1 GCA_009693575.1 Flavobacteriaceae bacterium
CCATCCCATTGAATGTGCCTGAACTCATAAGCAACAGGTTTTTCTTTTGCCAGTTTTGGGTTGATAAAAATTGATGCAGGTCTTCGGGCTGGGTAAATACTTTTACATCATGACCAAAATGTTCATGGATGTCCGCCTCAGTTAATACTTCCATGCGTTTCAGTTCAAAAGTGTGTGGATTGAAATAGACAATCCTTATATCGGCTTTGTCCATGCTTCCAGTATATTCTTTCAGGAAGGCTTTGTTCAAACTGCTGAATGTGTGCAGTTCAAAACAGGCTACCAACTTCCTGTCAGGAAACTGCTGTTTCACGGCCTGCACCGTAGCTTTTAGTTTGCTGGGCGAGTGGGCAAAATCACGCAAGAACAACGAGTTTTCAGTTTCTTTGATGGTCTCCATCCGGCGGGCTGTGCCACCAAATGTTGCGATAGCTTCGTAAAATGCTTCTTCCGAAACACCAGCTTCCAAAGCCAAAGCCTTCACCCCGCTCAGGTTTTGCAGGTTGTGTTCCCCAAAAAACAAGATAGGAACTTCGGTCTCGTTGTATATCAAGTAGGTTTTGCCGTTCACGATATTATGCGGATGGGACGAGTAGGGGAGTAGCTTCAAATCCTTGCGGGCTTCGCATACTGCATGCAGCACCCTGTCACCATCGAAATAGGTGAGCGGTGCGTTGGGCTGCAACTGATTCACAAAAATGCGAAACTGCTCCACATAATTATCGAAAGTGGGAAATACATTAATATGGTCCCAGGCAATGCCCGTGAGCATGGCCACTTGTGGCAGGTATAGGTGGAATTTGGGCCGAAGGTCGAGCGGTGAAGTCAGGTATTCATCTCCTTCAATCACAATCAGCGGGGCATTGCTCAGCTTCACCATTGTTTCAAAACCCTCCAATTGCGACCCAACAAGGTAGTCGAAGTCTTTCCCTGATTCTTTTAAAATGTGCATCAACATAGCTGTACTGGTGGTCTTGCCGTGGCTACCACCTATTACAATCCGTTGTTTAGATTTCGATTGTTCATATACAAATTCAGGGAACGAATATATTTTCAATCCCAGCTCCTTTGCCTTTATTAGTTCAGGATTATCTGCTCGGGCGTGCATTCCCAGTATGATTCCGTCAAGGTTTGTCGTTATTTTTTCGGGATACCAGCCATCTTTTTCAGGCTGTAGTCTGGCCTTGGCCAATCGTGATTTTGCAGGTTCGAATATTTCGTCGTCGCTGCCTGTGATTGTATGCCCCATATTATGCAGGGCAAGGGCCAGGTTGTGCATCACTGCACCGCCTATGGATATAAAATGGTATGTCACAAATTGATTTTAGAATATAACTGAAAGCAGTACAATTGCTTATTTAACTTTGCTCAAAATATAGTTTTCAAATTTCAGGATACGCACCGATTTGTTCACCCAATTCTCGGTTTGGACATCTTGTTCAAACATGAACGAGTTGTGCATGGTTTCGCTACCAGTTTCAATGTACTCAGGCCAACTGCTGCTATTGTCAAGCATCAGTTTGCCAAAATAGAATAGCTGGTCAAAGCCTTTATAGACAAGTTCTGTAGGTTCGGTTTTGTATTTTTTGCGGTAGCTGAAACGGAAGTTATGCTGCTGTCCAAAATTCACATAAAAAGAAGATAAAATATGTACCTTGTATTTCTCCCAACGATCGTAGTCGTTAGTTTTGAAATGAAGCCAACTTTCAAAGCCTACTACGCTCACAGGAAACTTAGGCTCACGCAAGGTCTTCATCAAACGGTTCACCACCGCATCATCGTTTATAGGCATTACCAATATATTTCCACGCAGACTTTGAGAAATATCCTGCAAATTCAGGTCTTTGCTCAGGGTAGTTTTGGTGAAAACGTTTGGGCCACAAAGCGAATCAATCCATTGCTTGAAAACAGGCGTAAAAGCTTTATCGATTTTTTTACCATCAGAAATGAGGTTGATTCTGGCTGTGTCGGCATTAGTTTGTTTCAGGTATTTAGCAAGACTGATTGCGTAAGCCGATGGTTCAGGGTTGGGCTTGATGAGATATGGGCTTCGCATGGGTTTGTTCATGCTGATGGTTGGGGAGATGTGATACACTTGCATTTCTTTACATCTTCCAGCAGCCATTTCTATCCCTTCTTTGAATAGTGGCCCAACTATCAGGTCCATTTCTTTCATTTCAGGCAAACCAAAAAAATGCACTGTGGTCAGTGAATCCTTATTTGTATCATACACTTTTACCTTGGCTTTGAAACCTATTTTCTTCAATGAATCCATAGCCATAAGGATTCCTTGATAATATTCTACAGAAGATTTCTGTACTAGCCCCAGCCTCTTTTTGGTCAGCTCGGCATTGCTCATCTCTGAGCAAAAAGGTAAGATAACCGCAATCTGCATTTCCCTGCCTTGCGAAAAGGTGCGGAATGGAAAGCCACCCAACAGAAGGCAAACAATAAATTTAGTTAAATGATTCCCCATTTGTTTTCATCTGCAAATATTGGGGCAAAATGACTATCAACGGATTTTAATTCCAATTAGGCACAAGTGGAGCATTGCTCATAATGGCATATTTGTGCCCCAGATTTTTCATTACTACACGCCACAAAGCCTCTGCTGGTGTGTTAAAAAGGTATTCGGTGTTGGCTGGAGCCACTATCCATCTTTTTTGCTCCATCTCGTCGGCCAGTTGCTCTTCACCCCAACCGCTGTATCCCACAAAAAATTTGAATTGATATTCACGCAATGTGCCATTCCTGAAAAGCTCCTTCATCTGTTCATGGTCGCCACCCCACCAAAGCCCTTGGCTTATTTCGGTGCTGCCCGAAAGTGTTTCGCCTGCCGTGTGTATGTAGTGCAAAGTCTGTGACTCGCAAGGTCCCCCTCTATATAAGGCAGGGTTGGCTAAGGGGAAGTCCTTGATTGCATCTTGCAGGTTAAGCTCAATTGGTTGATTCAGTACAAAACCTACTGAGCCGCTTTGGTTATGCTCCACCAGCAACACCACACTACGTATGAAGTTGGTATCCGTCATAAACGGCTCGCTGAGCAACAATTTTCCTTTGGCGGGCGTGTGCATTTAGGTCGGCAATTACCGAAAGAAACGTTAATTGGGCAAGATTTTTTTTATGGAGTAAAAACTTCCAATAATTCAGAGATTTTTTACAAAAACAAATCAAACTCCTAACTTCACAAAGTTGGGTGCTATCACTAGTTCTTTGCTGCCGTGGGTATACTCGTAAAAGCCCATACCACTTTTCACCCCGTTTTGTCCTGCAGTCACCATTTTAACAAGCAAAGGGCAAGGAGCATATTTTTGATTCCCAAAACCTTCAAACAATACATTGAGAATGGCAAGGCAAACGTCAAGACCAATGAAGTCTGCTAGTTGTAGCGGCCCCATAGGATGAGCCATTCCAAGCTTCATCACGGTATCTATTGCATCAACGCCGGCCACATTTTCGTAGAGTGTGTAAATGGCCTCGTTGATCATTGGCATCAGGATACGGTTGGCAACAAAGCCGGGATAATCATAAACAGGCACCGGTATTTTACCAAGTGATTTACAAAGTCCCACTGTGGCATTCGTCACTTCCTTGTTGGTTTTGAATCCTTCTATTATCTCCACCAGTTTCATCATCGGCACAGGGTTCATAAAGTGCATCCCTATAACGCTCTCAGGGCGTTTGGTGGCTGCTGCCAGTTGGGTAATAGATATACTTGAGGTATTAGTGGCCAATATCACACCGGGCTTAGCCGCTTCGTCCATCTGACGAAATATTGCGAGTTTGCCTTCGACGTTTTCAGTGGCCGCTTCCACCACAAAATCAGCGTTTGACACTCCTGCTTTCAAGTCGGTTGTTGGGGTGATGTTGGCAAGAGTTTTTGCTTTGTCTTCCTCAGTTATCAATCCTTTGGTAACTTGTCTGTCAAGGTTTTTACCAATGGTGACCATAGCTTTCGCCAAAGCGGCAGGGTTTATGTCAACCATGTGCACTTTGTGCCCATACTGAGCAAACACGTGTGCGATGCCATTGCCCATAGTTCCTGAGCCTATCACTGCTATTTCTTTCATTTTGGATTTGTTTATATTTTTTTCTAGTTCTTAGTTATGCCAATGAGTCAAAATGGCTATTCAAGTGGGATTATTTTAGCCCGCATTATCACATTTGTCTTCACCCCTCCACAAACTGCTTCTTGTTTAGCAGCATGGCTTCGCCGATGGTTGTGCAATCGCCTGTTTCGGGGTCGAATATTTCGGTTTTTATTTTGGCCCTGTTTTTAATGTAGTCCACCTCTAGTACTTCTAGTCTGGCTTCGTATTTTTGGTCAGCATACATCGGCTTCATGAATTTCATGGATTGGCTCATGTAGATATTGCCATCGGCATAAAACAAGGTGCCAAATAGTTTGGTGAACACGCAACCTCCCAAATAGCCGTGCATGATGCAGCGGCCAAACATGCTGCTCTTGGCATATTCGGCATCGGTATGCAGCGGGTTGGTATCGCCCGACACTTGGGCAAATGTGTTCACCTGCTCTTGGGAATACAAAAAAGAATGAATAAAAGTCTCTCCGATTTTTATCATTTTAAGGGGGATCTGAATTTGGCCGCAAATCTATGGGGTTCGGTCTGCCATCCAAGGAAAATTTATAGCTTATTTCAAAAGGTTTTGCACAATGATGATTGACAATTTTTTGACCCATACAAGCACCTGACCTCCTTAATTTCGCTCACTTTTTTATTCGAATGAAACTATTAGCTATTTCTCTATTTTTCCTTTTTGCCGCTTTCCAAAGCAATGCTCAAAAAGCCATCACTGTAGCTTTTTACAATGTTGAGAACCTGTTTGACACCATCAACAACAAGAAAACCCAAGATGAGGATTTCTTGCCCAAAGGCAAACTCAAGTGGGGAACCGAACGGTATTTCAGCAAACTGAACCATATAGCCAAAGTGATAGACCAACTGGGTGGCGACGAAGGCCCTGATATACTTGGGCTTTGCGAAGTGGAAAACAAGCGAGTACTGAACGACTTGGTGAACATGCCCCTTATACGTTCAAAAGGTTATGATATTATCCACTTCGACAGTCCTGACGAGCGTGGGATTGATGTGGCATTGTTATATAAGAAAGTTAAATTCAAACTGGTTGCTGCCGATGCTGTTAAGATTCACTTCCCACTAAGCATAGAAGAGCAGCCCAAAGAATTAAAAACACAAAAAGGAACTAAGAGAAAGAAAGCAAAGAAACAAAGAATTGACCGCACTCGTGACATTCTAGTTGCTACACTAGTTTTCAACAAGGCAGATACCTTTACCTTTATAGTGAACCACTTCCCATCACGCCTTGGTGGGCAAGATAAATCAGAACCCAAGCGGTTGTTCGTAGCTCAAACTCTTCGTAGCCTCCACGACGATATAATGAAAGAAAATTACCACCGCCGGGTGATTATGATGGGCGACTTCAACGATGAGCCTGCCGACCGAAGCATCAAGGAAACTCTTGCATGCAAATATGATATAAATAACCTGAGCTGGAACGACCTATACAACCCCATGCTCGACCTTAAAAATGAAGGCAAGGGCAGCATTAGCTACAAAAAGCAGTTTGAAATGATAGACCAGTTTATACTCAGCAACAGCCTTTGCTTGCAGGGAGAAAAGGTTCATTATATCCAAAAAACAGCCATGGTTTTCAACCCAGATTGGATGCAGGAGCAGGACGAACGTTGGAAGGGTCAGCCATTCCGGACCTTTGCAGGTGAGAAATACTTGAATGGATACAGCGACCATTTTCCGGTGTATCTAAAAATTGCCTATTGAGCAATTGGCATGGTGCCAACTAAAAAAGACCTAATTCTTTTGCGAGGGTTGCCCGGAAGCGGCAAATCAACATTAGCGGCCCTGCTCAGCAGAGGGGGAGGGCATCCCGTGTTTTCCATCGATAGCTATTTTACGAACCCCGAAACAGGTGAATACTTGTTCGAACACGATAAAAAATTCTTTGCCTATCGTCAATGTGAGAAGCAGTCAGCGGAAGCCATGCAGCAAGGCTTAGTTCCGATTTTTGTTGATAATACCTTGACCATTGATTGGAAAATTGAGCCCTATTTTAAGTTGTCATCAAAGTATAACTACCGTGTTTTTGTAATTAAGGTTGAGAATCACCATGGAGAGCAAAATGTGCACGGGGTGAGCCAAGAACAATTAGAAAAGATTGCTGAGAAGTATAAGGTGAAGCTTTGGATCTAAAGGATTATTCGCTTTGTTTGTAATGTTCTAGTTTCTTTTCGTTCAAGCAAGCCAAGCAAAGGCAAATATCATACTTGGCATTGATATATTCTCGCTCCTCGGCACTCAAGGCGATACTGCTGCATTGGCAGAAGGCGATCGAACCAGCCTTGCATTCAAAGGCTGCTTTGCATCGGGGGCATTGTTTTTCTTCTTGGTTCGACATATATTTTCTTTAAGTGTAGGCCGAATGCCACATTATCCATGTCTATTGCCCCCAAAAGCCACCCGGAGTGATACCCACCGAGAATTCACTTATCGACGATTTAGAGGAACTGATACAGAGAACGCGGCCTTTGCTCACATAATCTTTGGCATCGCTAACAAATATGTCGCCGGAATGGGGATGGACTCCAAGGCTATAAAAGTTTCGCCCAATACCACTAAACCAAGGCATCGGGTTAAAAGGTGCTTGCCTTTGAGTATTCATATAGTATATGTCTTTGTTCAAAAAATAGAGGATGTCGCCCGCAGGGTTCAGTGCCAGGTGGTGGGGATGGCTGTAGTTGCCTATGCCTACTGTGAACGAAAATGGCTTTGGCTGAGTGCCGGGCTGCAGCAGGACCAGCATCCCTGTTTTGCCCAGCAAGGTGTCGCCTACACAGGCCACCCAAAGGCAGTTGTTTTTGTCAACAACCAGACTTTGGCTACCGTATGCTGCCAATACACTGTCGGTAAGTTTGTCGCTGGCGGGGTCTATGATATATACATAGTCAGTCCGCTCGTTGCACACATATACCTTGCCTTGCCACAGGGTCATGCCCTCTGTCCAGCCGCTTAGGGAAATGGTTTTGGCGATGGTATTTGTGTTCAAATCAACTACCGAAACGGCATTGGCATACAGGTCGGAAACGTAGGCTTTGCCTGCATTTACCCCCAAAAAATAACGTGGACTGCGTAGCCCAGAAATAGTGGCCAATACCTTGAACGTGGCGGGGTCAAGCACCATCACTTTGCCACTGTTGTTCACCGTCAGATATAGTTTGTTGTTGAATGCTGTAATGCTTTGCACCACATCACCTGCTTTGTATCCATTGGCCTGAAAAAACAGGTCTTCCGTCACTTGCTTGGTTTGGGGATTATACACCGACACACTGCCATTGCCCCAACCGTAGTTGCCCTCGCAACTGATATACATGGGGTGGCTGCCTTTATCTATCAGCGGCTGCGAAGGAACGGTAGGCGGGCGGCGGCAAGCTGAAAACGCAAGTACGATATATAAAGTACGAAGTACGAATTGTTGATGTGCCAATATGCTAATGCACCAATGTGCTGATGTGGCATCCCGATAGGTATCTGGACGGCAATTGGGCACTATGTATTGCCCCTCTCCTTTAGAGAGGGGTTGGGGTGAGGTCTTCTTCATTGCTTCACCACTTTTATACATCCCGAAAAATCCGTACTTCCCATTTTCAAAACATAGATGCCTGCCCGCAGATGGCTGAGCTTGATAGAGATTTCCCGCTCTCCACCGGAGAGGGCTGAGGCTAATAGAACTTTACCCTCTAGATCCATTAACAAAAATCCCACATCCGACATCTCACATCTCACATTCAACAAATCCACACATGGATTCGGGTAAACCCTTGAAGCTATGTCGCCCTGAGCTTGTCGAAGGGCCAGTTTCCAGCTTCCTTCATTAATTACCCCCACGGCATCCAAATCGAAACCCCCAGCAGCAAAAGGTGTAGGCCATGGGTCATTAATGGGGCGGCCTTTTGAATCGTGCGTTGCGAAAAGTGGGTTGAGTGAACCGACCACATCAATTAATTTTACATGGGTAATGTGTTGCATATCAAGTTCAGCCAAGCCTTTCAGTTCGGCCAAATCGAAGGGTGTGCCAAAGCCAGCCCTATATTTTCCCGCAAGGTTGTGAATCTTAGTGGCATCCATCCAAGCATTGTTGGTATATTGAGTCAACGAATCGCCCACATACTGCGAAGCAAAACGAAAAAACTGCTTGCCATCGCTGCTCACCTCCACATGTGCAAGCTCCAAAAACGAATCGTTGAAGGCATTTTCGAAAACAGCAAAATCAGCTCCAGGCCCATCAGCAATAGGGGAGGAGAAGGTGAGAATGGCAGCTCCACCATCTCCCAAACTCACAATCGAGTTGTTCATAGCCTTGTCGGTTCCGTTCAGTTCGTCGCCGGCAGTGGCCAGCCCAAGTGAGGTATCGGATATATCCTGCCAGCCACGGATGACGGTGCAGTGGGTAGCCCATCCAACAAATGCTGAGCTGTCTTTGTGCATGGCTGTGGTGCCTGCATAGCCTGCGGGCGGTGCATATTGTGCCACCGCCCGCAGGGATATTAACATGATGAGGGAGAGGAGTATTTTCATTGATCAAATAGTTATCGCAGATGCTCAGAGATTTGAGAACACCCAGATTTCATACATTTAGCTGCGTAATCTGTGTGTATTTTAATCGGTATTAATCTGCTATAAAGTGCTTTAGTTCTTCAATACTTTACCCATATAAACTTCATTGTCTTTCTGCATTTTTACCAAATAAAAACCATTGCTGAAAGCTTGCATATTAATAGCTTCAAGTAGTAAGCCCATAGTAGCTGAATAAACTTCACGACCAGTGACATCGCAGATAGAAAGCCTTGCACCAGCAATCCATTTGCTAAGGAAAAGATTATCGTTGGTAGGATTTGGATACATAGAGAGCTGGTGAGTTGCTGCATCAGAGATACCTGTTCCGAAATCGTTAGTGATAATACCATCAATGGCAAAGTAGGCAGGGGTGTTCATGCCGAAGCTGCCTACATCGCTGCTGCTGAGGGTGAAATGAACGCTGTCCACATTGCCCAATGGCTTGCAGTCCACCCAACGCCAGTTTTTCACTATGTAATCTTTAGCGGAGCTACTATCCCTGAAATCGGCCAGCAAAAACTCAACTGATTTGCTTTGAACGCCACCTTTGTAACCCCATACCGTTAGCTTAAACCAATCAGAATCAGTACCAGAAGCACCACCAAATTTCTTGGAGAAACTGCTTCCGTTCTTCATATCCAAGTAGGCGTAAGTAGTATTGCTCACCCAAAAGCCACGAAGCTCTTTGCCGGCAGCCTGCCCAGTAAGCACAATACTTGGAGTTGGATGGTAAAGGCTATAGAAGCCAACACCATAGTGAGAGCTTTTTCCATGGCCTTTTCCATTAGCACTGCTATATTGGTTGCCAAACCCTGAGGTTACAGAGTCTTGCATATTACTGACTGCAAACCCGCTCCAGTTGCCTCCAAAAGCAGTGTCCCACTTGTTGTTGAGCCAGCAATTCCCTGTTCGGAAGCCTCCGCTGCTGGTGTCGCTGCCATTCCAGTAAGTGTTGGTCAGTAGGGTAATGTTTTCAAAGTTGGCCGCAGTTTGTGCGTTGCCTAAAAGCGATAGACCAACGAAGGCCAGTGTGTAAATGGTTTTTGTCATTTTGTTTATTTGTCATTTAAGTTTAGTTGCAACGAAAAATAGAAACTGCGACCTGGCATAGCAAAATTTTTCACAGTTTGGTAGTTCTTGTTCATTAAGTTGTCTGCTCTGGCAGAGAATATTAGTTCCTGATTTTTTATCAGAAGTTTATAATTCAAATTCAATCCTAATAGACTGAGCGGTTGCAGCCATTCGGAATTATCGGTTGATGTGAAACGGAAACCTGTATATCGGTACATGAGACTCAACACCCACCGTTTGTATTGCAAGTTTGTGAAAGCTGAAGCGGTATTGAACGGCACATAAATCCGCTGGTTCAATCTTTTCAATAAAATAAGTGAGGTATCATTTACAGTTCCTTGCGAAATACAATAGTTGAAAAATCCTCCTATCGTCAGTTTAATTTTTTTGCGAGTAAAATTAGCATTTCCGTTGAGCTCAAGTCCTTGTCCACTCACATTTTGGGTATTATTCACCGCCCAAAAGCCAAAGTCAGTCGGTTGCCATTGTATCATTTTCGGGTTGACAGACCAATAGACCACTGCCAAGCCCTCCATTTTCCATTTGCCTTTGGTAAGTTTGCCTTCCAATCCTGTTTCGGCCATGTAGTTTTGTTCAAAGCGGATGCTGCTGTTTCCGCCTGGTATCCAAAAGCGTTCGTTCAGGGTTGCGTAGCGGTAGTTGCTACTCAGGCTGCTTTTCCAGGCCAGAAATTGATTATTTTTCGTTTTAAAATTGAACCGCTTACCCAGCAAGATAGAAGGAATCAGAGCCTTACTGCCCAGCCATCCTTGACGGATAGCGACGGTCCACTTCCAGTTGTGTATACTGCGGCTCCAATTAGCATATACTGATGGCCTCCATTCATTTATTTCCTTGGGGTAATTGTCTGTATTGGCATTCAGCACTTGTAGTTCAGCACCTATATTAATCCTGTCGACCTTATGCTCGTTTACCTTTAATTGTTCGTGATTCACGCCAGCTTGCCATTGGCCAGCCTTCGCGTTACCAAGTAGGTTATTGCTGCTGTAGTTGGTTTCATCGTAAAAGTAGCCAAGCCTTGCAGTAGTAGTCTGCATTTGTTTTATTCTTGTCCATACCAGACCTGTCCGTAAAAAATTATCCTTCTGGGTTTGCTTTAGTGGACTTGTACCCATCCCTTGTTGCAGTTTACGTTCATATGCTCCAACCCATCCAAAGGTTTCCAGTTTGTTTCGATTGTTAAGTTGGTAGGTCAGTGCTGCATTGCCTTGATTTTGCCAAGTCTCGCTGAATGGGTTTCGTTCCCTTGGACTGCCAACCTGAGAGGTGTTGTTGTACCAAAAGTTATTTTCACTCCGTTTCCTTAATATCCCCACTGTCCATGCCCATTTTTTGGAGCTTTTCCCGCTTGAAAAAGAGTAGTCATTTGTACCAAAACTGCCAGCCCCAAACTGCAAACTAAACTGTTTCTTCAAACTTTCTGATAGGATAGGGGTACTCCACAGATTGATGCTCCCGTTCATAGCCCCTCCACCATCCAACGCTCCTGAACCACTTGTAGAAACTGATATTCTCGCAAATTGGGACATTTGAAAAAGATTCAAGTCTGAGACCCCATGAGTGAGGCCATTCAAGGTAAATCCGTTCCAAATCATTGCAGTTTGGCTTGCATTCCCTCCTCGAATAGAAACTGAACCAAGCATCCCGTTTCCATAGGATTTCAAGTAGGAGGGAGTGAGCATTCCAAGATAATCACCTAGGCTTTGATTTTGGAATACTTGTTTCAAATTACTGTCAGGACCATAATTAATCACGAAATTTTTTGGATGATAGTGTACAATGGTGGAAATGCGTGATATCTTCTGAAAGCTATCAAGGTCAATACGTTTCAAGGTTGAATCTGTTTGAGCACTTATTATGTTAAATAGAAGACAAGAAATCAAAGCCAATAAGCCTTTTGGTACGGCACTGGATTGTGTATGTGTAGTAATTTCCACTTTGCTTTTATGGAAACAATACAATCGAGACTAAGTTGAGGAGACTGGCAAAGGCCGAACCGCCACAAGCTTTTTACCCGAAAGCATTGTATCCGAAACGAAAGGCGGCAGGTCTTCTGACTTGTTTCATTGCTTGGCAACCTTCCCGCACCAATGTAACTTGGTGCAGTGGTTTCATTTGCCTTGCTTCATCAGATAATTAAATCTGATTGAAACTTACAGCACCGGGAAGTGTCCATGATTTACACATGATTCCCTTTTAATCTTGTTCAGAGAGGGGGAAACCTCTTAAAACGTAGAACCGTATTTCAGGGGCAATGTTAATGGATGAAGCTTTATGGGGTATGTTTTAATTAATATTATTTAACATAATATTAATTATGAAGCAAATAAATCTAAATAAAATATTGATTACCAGGGTATTTTAAAACATTCAGCCAAATCTATATTTATGGCAACTCCAAAACCTTAGTTATTCCCAAGGTTCATCTTTGGCAAATTCAAGGTAAAGCAGGTGCCTTTACCATATTCGCTAGCCACCTCAATGCTACCACGAAGCTTTTTTATTCCTTTTTTAACTATATAAAGTCCGAGCCCTGAACCGGCAGTGGCAACATTGTCGCGGTAGAACATATCGAAAATCTGATTGAGCACCTCCGGCCTCATTCCAATACCGTTATCTCTTACTATCAAGGTATTTCCTTCTGCATTTTGCTCAAAATTTATTTCAATAAGCGGCTTGTTACCTTCCACGTACTTGCCATAATTGATGGCATTGTGTACAAGATTTTGGAGAAGTGAACGAATAGTGATATAGTCGGTGTAGAAGGCTTCTGAATGCGTAATGTTAATTTTGAAATCAATACGACTATAATTTTCAACGTATTGCAACGATGATAGAAGGCTGGCCACCAAATCGTTCAAATCAACAGAAATAATCTGGATCGGGCTTGCTTCCAGTTTTTTGTAGTCCAATAATTCATTAACAGTCTCCACGAGTTGTTTTATGCTATTGTCCACCATGGTTAGGTAAAAGTCAAGTTGCTGGCGATTTCCAAGGTCTGCCTTAGCCAAGTCAACCAATCCTTTGATAGATGCAAGTGGCCCACGCAAGTCGTGTGATGCCTTATAAATAAAGAAATCAAGCTCTTCAGCTTGGCTTTTCTTGGTTAAATAAGCTTTGTATGCATTATCAATGGCTTCAGCCAATTGGGAGTCGTCCCATGGTTTGTCAATATAACTAAATACCCGACCTTTGTTTATTGAATTGATCACTGCCTCAATATCTGCATAACCTGTGAGTAGTAGCCGCATGGGGTCGGGAAATTCAACCTGTACTTTTTCAAAGAATTGAACGCCTGTCATATTAGGCATACGTTGGTCGCAAACTATTATATGTATAAAATTCTCAGCAAGAATTTCCAAACCTTGCTCAGCTGAAATGGCGGTTGTGATTTCGTAACGATTCCTAAAATTGGCAACAAATGCCCTCAAGTTTATCTGTTCGTCATCAATGTACAGAACTTTAATGTTTTTATCAGTGTCCATGTGTGAGATTAAAATGCTTTTTGCTTTGCGAAATTACAGCTTTCTATCCGAATTAATAATTTTTTATTAGATTCTACTATTTATTATCCGCTAATAAGGATTGCAAGTTCATTGGTATACCAATCTGGAACGAAGTACCTCCACCAATATTCGACTCCACCGTGGTTTCTGCCTTGTGGTTTTGTAAAATTGTATATACAATGGAAAGCCCCAACCCTGTTCCTTCTCCAATGCTTTTAGTGGTGAAGAAGGGGTCAAACATTTTTAGCCTTACTTCGTTGCTCATTCCAATTCCATTATCCTTAATACATAAAATAATTTTTCCGTCAGCTTCCCATGTGTTAATTTCAATCAGCCCTTCTCCTTCTGGTAAATCGTTGGCTTCTATGGCCTGAATTGAGTTGTTCAACACGTTCATAATAACCTGATTCAGCTTTCCCTGAAAACATTCTATGGACATTATATCCCCTGGATTGAACAGGATATTGATATTTTTCTCTTTAATTCCATTCCTCAATATAACAATGGTAGATTCAACACATTCGTTCAAGTTGGCAAGTTTGAGGTCGGTCTCATCGAGCCTTGAAAAACTACGAAGTCCTTTCACAATCTCCTTGGTACGGTTGGCTCCGTCATCTATACCCTGTATCAGCATTCCCATTTCTTCTATCACATAGTTGGTATCCAATTTTTTGGCCTCTGCAGATAATGCTTCGAGTTGAGCTGAAACTTCAGGTCCAGAAGTAACAGCAAGGTACTTTTTAAGCAGTCCTGTAATTTGGTCAATATCCCGTTTAAGCGGCTTGACATTTGCCGAAACAAAATTGATGGGATTGTTAATTTCGTGGGCAATGCCAGCAGTCAATTGTCCCAACGTAGCCATTTTCTCTGAATTGACCAACCGAGTTTGGGCCTGCTCTAAATCAGATGTGCGAATCTTTACCTTTTCTTCCAAAATTACATTTTGTTCAATTATCATTCGTTCATTTCCCTTTACCGCATCAAATGCTTCTGTTTGTGCTTCAATAGTCGCTTTTTGCGAAGTGTTTATCTTGTCGGCAAGTGCTATACTCAGCACAATGACCCCCACCCCTGAACCAAGTTGAAGACTATTTACTGTGAAAAGATTATAAGGCAGCACTCCTGCATCTTTCAGCACATAGACTATCACGCAAATAATAAATAAAATCCATGCATAAGCGAAGAACTTCGCTGGCCTACTATTCTTTTTTAGGATAAGATACCCTGCTGTGATGAGCGAATAGAATGCTGACACGCCAGCAAGTACTAGTATTAGCTTGTATGAGGTTGATTTTTGACCGGCAAGGCATAAAGCCAAAACGAGTAAGTATAGTACGATTAACAAGTTCAAACCTTTGTTCAGTCTTGGAGCTTCTTCTTTTGTTTTTAAGAAATTCTGGATAAAAAGCATAGCCATGATGCCAACGAGTATGCTACATAAATAAACCATAAAGTCATTTAATACAGGCCAGTTGCCCCACAAGTAGCGGCCACCATATCCCTCAAGTGAAGCTTGAGAGATTACTACAGCCAAGATGTAAATTACATAATAGAGATAACTTTTATCCTTTGACGAAAACCAAATGAATAGGTTATACAAGAACATCAGCAGCATGATACCAAAATAGATTGCAAAGAGGCTGTCCTTCTGCATTATGCCTATGAGCACGGCCTGCTCCGAGCCAAGGTAAAGAGGCAAGATCACCTGTTCAAAGCTCTTTATTTTCAACATAAATTGCCTTTCTTTTCCATCTGGAATATTCAGCCCAAAAACATGGTCTTGAAATCCATTTTGCTTGTCTGAAAATTTCATCAAATCTCCCGATCTGCCTAGCAGTGTTGGCTTGCTGTCACTTATTTGGTAAAGCAGCACTTCGTTCAGGAAGGGTTGTGCCAGCCGCAGCATCAGTTTCTGCCTATCCGTATGATTTGTTATCGAAAATTTTACCCAAAAAGTTGAGTTACTAATACCAAAGTTAGGTACATCATTTATTTGAGCTACAAATTCTGAGGATGTTAAAGCCTTTTCTGCTGTTAGGCTATTTTCTTGATCGTCCAACACATGACAATATTTGCCAAGGGAAAGAACTACTTCTGGATTTTGATATTGCTGGGCATTTGCCTGATAACACAGCGAAGCTATAACCAATGAGGAAAGTAAATATTTACGCTGCATTTAGTTTAAGGTCAAATGATACTTCGAGTTGGTATTGATTCACTGCTTCTGCACCCATCTGCCTTGGGTTTTGCCGAATTTCATATTCTCGGTCAGTAGCTGTCGGCAGAGGATCTAATTCTCGAATAACGATTGCTGTAGCTATCAAGTTCAGTCTTGGGTAGTAGAATTTGCCATCGTAACCAATGCTGCTTTGAATCTCAAAGCATTTTTCTACACTTATTTGATAAGAATGCCGAGCACAAAGGGCGAACAGAGATCCAATCCCTATTTTACTAGCAAGGGCTACACCAGCACTAGTCATACAATAGCTTCCTATTCTACGATGAGCCACCTCTTCAGCGTTCCAAGGGGCACGGAGTTCGGCGGTGCGGTTTAAAGCATGTTCTTGCCAAAGTATGTTAATACGTGGATCTATTGAACTGATGGCTGCCACAAATGGAAGTGGATTTGCCCCTTCACCTGTCATGTAAATGATAACGCCAGGTACTATTTGCCTATTCGATTCGCGGTGGACGGTTACAACCACCAGATTTGGGTCGGTAAACCATCCTTTTGGGGCTGAACTGACTGTAATGCGGATGGCTGCCAATACATTTTCATGTCCAGCCGCAAATTTCTGACACAATTCTAAGTTGTCAACGGCAAGACATGCCCCAATGTATATTTTTTCTTTGCCGGCTGTCATTCATTTATTTTTAGAATTTCATCCACTGGATGAATGTATGAACACTTGATGGCCTTATGCGATTTGAATACCCTAAACATAAAAACCTCCGCAATGTTATCCTTGATTCCCCAAATGTCGGAATAGGGTTTTCTCAACAATGCGAGTCTGTCTTTCATAAAATGTCTCGTCCTAAAATAGGTTTACACCCAAAAAGTGTAAAACATGGACAAAAAAAATCCTTCAAAAAGCAAGGGGATACTTCTCTATTTCCCCGAAACAGGCGTGCAAAGAAAAACAGGGGCGACATCTGTGGTTGAAAGGCCAAGCCCAATTTGTTGGCTAATATCCAGTGTTTCGATGTCGATCACATCGCCAGTTAAGCGGCTTCTTGATCGTTCCAACGTGTTTCTTCGTAAAATTCCTTGTGTGCCTGCTTGTACATCATTCTTAGTTTGTCTGTTTCGGTCACTATGCTGCCTATTGCTTAATTTCTTTTTCATCGGTAATGAATTTCAAGTTTGCCAAATCGACCGTTTGCCTCATTTGGATAAGTTCACCTAGTAGGTTTTTATCAACTGCCTCCTTTGGTTCTATATTCCTGTTAGTCATTCGGCTACGAATGTGTGCCTGAAGTGCTGCTGCACGATTTAGGGATTCGGCTGAAGGGTTCTGTGGTACTTTTTCTTGGTTGGTTTTTAGGACTTTCACCTTCTCGGTTTCTAAGCCAATTAATAGCCCCTGCAGTATAGGTCGATTGAGTTCAAGGTCGAACCGTTCCACGTCTACCATGCCTCTGTCGCTTGTATCCATCTCAAATGGTATCTTCAATGCTTTAGCCTTTTGTCGGCCTATAATTTTCATATCCAGCCCATCACATTCCTCTACAAGCAAAAGCAGATGCTCATCCTTTTCAAAGAAATCTTTAATGTTACCCTCGTTCAATCCATCCTTAAATATTGTGGCTTCAAGAAAAGGGTCAATTTCGACAATCTCTCTGGCTACTGCTTCTGGCACATCTAAGTTATGCCCCCCTGTTCTAATCCGGTTCATATTACTTAGTTCCATTGTGTCAAAATCGGCAAGTCGCAATTCGCCAAAGCTAAGTTCCATAGCCATTGTAAGTGTTAAGACTGCCCTACCAAAAGCCCGGTGACCCCTACCCTACTGCTAGAGCAAGTTTGATTTGTTCGCACTTCAGTAAATTCATCCTCTGGCAGCAGATTCAAGGGTAAAATGCCCAAAGGCCTAATTCGTGGATCTAAATTCCACCAAGGTGTGACGCTATCAAATCCTTGTATTCGTTTGTAGTTGGGTTTTTTTTAGGTGATAGGACTTCACAAGTTCCCTAAGTTGCCCCAAATCGAATCGTGCTCAAACAACACCCTACCTGACAATCGAAGCCTATCAAGCATCCCATTCTTATCACAAAAAATATTGCACAGCAGCTTGTGCAATCAAGCTTCTCTTCGTTTGTATAAATACTGTTTGTCATCGACGTGCGATATTCCATTCCTAATCAACCTTAAACAAAACTTAAAATTCAACAAATCACAACTTGTGTGCTAATTTCAAACAAGGTACGATTGATTAGTAAATGGGTCTAAAAAATTGAATGACTTAAACCATTAATAAAAAATATTAGCATATTCATCTATTTTTTTTAACATTTCGTATATTTGAGGGTTACTTTGTCCACTATCAACATACCTTTGTATGATCGTAAAATGAAAATCGAGGAGGAGAGCAAAATAGTAGGCATCATTATATGGACGATGAGACCAACAACCTCTTCTTCATAAGGCACGTTTTAGCGATACAAATAAAGTGATAACCGCATTAAATTCCAAGGATGCAAAACAACTATTTAAGGAATTTGAAATGCCGATTTTGATAAGTAACATAAAGATGCCAGAGGAATAAGGGTACGATTTTTGAAGTATGTAAAAATAAAATATCAACACAACATGAAGATGCTGCACACATATTTTAGTACTATTATAGCTGTGAATGAGCAACTTGAATTTATGCCCCGCAAATAATTAATAATTCGATACTTAACCTCGAAAAAATTACATTTGATTTAAATATGCAAATATCTCACGGTCTGGAAAATATACTCATCATTGACGATGATTACATTAGCACCTTCGTCACACGCAAGTGTATCGAAAACTCTGGCTATATGGGCAAAATAGTTTCTGAACATGACACCGAAAATGCATTGAACGAACTGCTGAAATACAGCTTAAGTGGTCACAGCGAGCTGATACCTAACCTTATTTTCCTTGATGTGCAAATGCCCCATATGAACGGCATTGAGTTTTTGAGCGAATTGCGTAAAATCAACTTCCAATACGACATGTATAGGCCAAAAGTAGTCTTGCTTTCATCAAGCATCGAAGACCTTGACCTTGCTCGGACTTCAAATTTTGATGACGTTGTGGAGTATTTTGAAAAGCCATTGCATTTGAATAGTTTCAACAATATTATTAGAGATTTCTACACGGCAATGGTCTGAATGAGTGCTAATTTGTTCAATAGGTAAAAGTCATACTGTTATAGAATGGCAGTCCTCATTTGGGAGGCTTTTTTGACTGGTCTCACATCTTGGCTCAATAGACATAATCGGTAAATCGAATAGTATGTAACCAACTACATCGCGATAGTAAAAATCCCGTAAGTAATAGAAATTTTTTTATAAAAGAGACACAATTAACTAATTTTGATGAGAAGCTTTCACGATGTTTAGCTTATTTATTTATCAACTAATTTTCAGATAAGATAATAGGGGGCTTTCTATTTTGTAAGGAGCCCACCTTATTCGAGTTTGCACAGCAGGTTCAAACAATCATCTATTATTAGTCCAGATAAGCAATAACCACCACTTTCGAAGAACCGATGTCACCTAATTAGAAAAACCTATATTTGTACATTGAAGCCAGTGGAAAGGAACCATTAAATCACCCCATTCAAATAAAAAAAATACATCCTCAACCGCATTAATTGCACAAACAATTGATGCAACTTTTCAAAGCCCTAACTACGGATTTGAGAAAAGGACTATTACCCTACGCGATTTAGTTGAAAAAAAATTACAGCATACTCAAACGACACAAAAAACTATAAATCTGCAACTACAATAGCGAAGTTAATTTCATTCATGTGAAGACAAAGGGGCACCACCGCCCGAAAAGTTAGTATGAACAGATAAAACAAAACCTCTATTTACTCTGGTGAGAGAAGGAACCAAAGCACGTGCAACTTATATATTCGATAAACATTGAAAATGAAAAAGTCAATTTCATTCATAGCAGCAGTTCTGGTATCGTTTACACTAGGGTTTTACCTCCATTCTATTATCAGTACACAGCCATTAACAATTAGCGAGCAATCATACATTCGTAAATCCCAAAAACAAAATAACAAAATGAAATTAGGAGCATTTTCGGTAAGCCTTAGTGTGAAAGACATTAATGCTTCAAAATTATTTTATAAAAACCTTGGCTTCATAGACTTTGCGGGCGGCATTGAGAAAAATTATCTCATCATGAAAAATGGGAATGCACTCATTGGTTTATTTCAAGGAATGTTTCAAGGCAATCTCTTAACTTTTAACCCAGGTTGGGATGAGGACGCACAGAACATTGAACATTTTGTTGACATTCGAAAAATTCAAAAGCACCTGAAAAGTAAAAACATAAAACTGACCACCGAAGCCGATGAGCATACCACTAGCCCAGCTAGCCTAATGTCAACTGACCCTGACGGTAATGTTATACTCATTAACCAGCACAGGTAATTCAGCAAGTAGAAGAAATACTATAACATGACGACCCAAAAAGGAACACTAAGCAATTGCGATCAATGCAAAGTGGTTAAGGGTGTTCATATAGGTAAAACAGGCAAGGTGCGAGATATAAATACTAGCAAAACTGGTCACATCACCATCACAGGTGAGCAAGCCAACGGGTTAAGATTCAAGGCCCCAGGCAAGAATGTAGTGGTGGAAACAAGTGGCAAATCATAAACCATTGGTGGTAGTGATTTCGAATAAACTACTAAACGCTGACCAAAAT
>SHWZ01000007.1 GCA_009693575.1 Flavobacteriaceae bacterium
AATACTGTTCTCGTTCGACCCCGTGGTGTGGGTGCCCAACGCGTTCAGCCCCAACGAGGACAGGCTCAACGACCTATTTCAACTCAAAGGAGGAAGCCTCAAGCACTTTGAAATACACATATACAACCGATGGGGCGAAAAGATGTTTGAATCAACCTCCCTCGACAATAGCTGGAACGGCTACTTCCACGACCACCCATGCCAACAGGATGTGTATGTATATTACATCAAGTACTGGGGATTCGACAATGTACTCAAGACGAAGACTGGGAATATTACCTTGTTGAAATAAAAAAACCACTGCAATGCAGCGGCTTTTTATGTGCCCACAGGGAGAGTCGAACTCCCATACCTTACGGCACCACCCCCTCAAGATGGCGTGTCTACCAATTTCACCATGTGGGCTATTTGAGGCTGCAAATGTAATAGGAATAGCTTGAATCTTGAAAAGCCAATTTCACAAAGCTAATCAATCGGCAATTACAAATTTTCTTGAAATCAAAACACTGTCCTGAATAGCTTTTACAAAATAAACTCCACTTGGCAAAGGAGGCAGTTCAAGCTTGGTGCTCATGCAGGAGGCGATTAGTTGTCCAGTAAGTGAGTGCACCGAAATGCTGTTTGTATTACCCGCAACAAGGAATTTAATTTGGCAACTGCCATTGGTTTGTGTGATGAATAAATTATCACTTGCAAACTGAGGAGTAATAATTCCAATTTTGGGGAGAAAACTACAATAGGAATCAGAATTAGGCTAGTCCTTTAAGTTGCTATCAGAGTAGTTGCAAGGTCCATGAAGAAAATCGTCAATGCCTGGAGGTTGAGTACTGTAGGTATAGTTTCCCAATAGACCAATGCGTTCAAAAATTGTATCTAAGTCACCAACTCCATTCATTACTGGAACATACTTAATGGCAAGTCAACGAAGCCAAATCCCATTAACTGTGCGGTGTCCAGTGTCAAGCACTAAAATTCTGTTGGAATCGTTTTGGGTAAAATTCCAGTGGTCGCCTGGCAAAGCCTTGAGGTTGAAAAGGGTGTCACAAACTATGCCGCCATGGTGGATAAGCACAAGTCCGCTTTGAATTTCGGAAGTAAAATAATTGGTATCCTCTTCGTGCAGCTTCCCTGCAAACTGATCAACAAATTTGGTGTGGGCGTGCATTACTTGGCAAACCTGCCCTTGAATATTTTTATCCCTAGGATGAGTCACTTTCACAAAGCCGAGCAACCCACTAGGAGTGGCATACCCATGCACCCGGCATAGCCCACGATTGAGCATCGGAGGAAAACGATATTGAAATCAGAAAGAATAAAAAGCAGGTATGTTTCATTCAAATTAAATTGGGAAAGCGAAGGTACTATGGTACTATTAAAAGTAATTTCATAGATAAAATCTCAATTAGGCTTTAAGATTGCACCCCAAATGCAAGCCAACGCCAAGCATGATTTCACGTTCTTCGCCAAGCTATTTCTTGCGATTGGGATATTGGTATTCGTTGCTTGCTGCTGGAACTATTGCTACCAGAGCTACTTACTCCAGTCGGGGTATAAAGGAGATATCTTTAGACCCGGGTTGAAGGAGACTTTGCAACCTTTCTATATTTTGCCCGAAACCAATGCCGGACATACTTGGGCAGTTTATGTGGTAGGAGCAATTGCCTTGGCCTTGTTTGGCTTGTATGTGTTTGTTGAGGTAAGTCTTAAAAAGAAATATGCAATACTGTCGGTTGTTTATCTTTTGCTAGTATTGGTTTTCGCCGACAGCGAAAACGATGCAAGACTTTGCGGCATAAACAGCCATTACCAAACCTTTGCCAACGACCTTCATCTTTTTAGTGGACTTCGAGATTTGCTGGCAAATTATACCTCAAGGCAACATCTAATGGACGTACATGGGCAACATTACCCGCCCTTAAACCTTGTCCTACTTATGTTTTCTCAAAAACTAGGATGGCTTCCACTCGCTAAGGGCTTTTCTATTTTATCTGGATTGGCCTGCATACTAATTTGTCAAAAAATAAATCCAAAAAGTATACTTACACCGCTACTGGCCCTAAGCCCAGGAATGCTCATTTTTCCTAGCTTAGACTTCGTGCCTATACCTACACTGCTTGGGCTATGCTCATTTCTTGTCTTTAAAAAGGCTTTGAGATTAGGCAAGATAAAATGGTGGGTTCGCCTTGGAATATTATTGACTTTTTTTAGCCTTTTCAGCTACTCAGTCTCAGTACTAATATTGTTTTTTGGCGTGTGGTTTTTTGTAAAGAAGATTTCAATCAGAGTACACTTCAAGGGAATTCTATTAGCTAGTGTTACATGTTTATTAGGCTTTGGAATGGTTTGGCTATTCACAGGTTTCAACCAATATGATTGCTTTATGCAAAGTATTTCCAATAATTCAGAACTACTTCAATCGAACGGATTCGACAACTTTCTTAGATACTTTATTCGTTCAACTGGCAACCTTTTGGGCATATTTTTTTCAGGCGGATTACTGGTGTTTTTCTTGGTTGTTTCTCGACTAACCCTAGAAACAAAAACTTGGATCATCACCCTCATTATCGCTTCCTTCTCTGGGCTGTTCTTCGGAGAAACTGAACGCATTTGGTTATTTCTATTGCCACTTTGTATATTCGCTGACAACGTAATTCCACCTACCAAAATTAGCAGATACTTATTGGTTTCATTCGCACTTACTATAGCAATTTGGCAAGAATTAGCCTACAAACATTTTTTGTAAATAACGCCATCCTCAAAGCTAGTTCATATTTGCACTTCAAATGCACACCACAAGCAACAGAAGATTCACCCCGGAAATAATATGTCTCATCGGCTCCTGTTCAGTGTCGACGGGATTGTTCTTGGGGCATTTCCCAGCTTTGATGAGCGTAGGTGCAGTGTTGATTTTCGGTGCGGGTTTGTTGAAAAGAAACCCAAAGGCATTCTTTCAAAATAGATTCGCATTATTCACAGGTTTGCTTTTTGCCATGAACTTGTTCAACGGCTTTTGGTGCGATGACACTCAAGGCTGGCTCAATATCAGTTTCCGAAAAATATCGCTACTGCTCATTCCGTTTGGCTTGGCCTGCTGCCCAATCACCAACGCAAGACACCGCCTATGGATATACTCAAGTTTCTTGTTGTCCGCCTTTGCAGTCACACTTGCCACGCTCATCAATTATTTCATCCACAAAGCGGAATATGATCATGACCTCATTGTAAGCAAGCAGATTCCTGTACCCACAGGCATCATGCACATACAGTTTGCGGTGTTGATTGCCTTTGCGGTGTTACTGTGTTTTGTGATTTGGCAGAAAAGTAGAATGGGGCAAAAACACCAAATACCACAGCTTTACTCTTCCATCTTCCCGCTCCTCGGCCTCTTCCTCCTAGTCTCCCTTCACATCCTTTGTTCACGCACGGGCTGGGCTGCATTGTATGCAGGTGTTTTAGTGTTATTGGTGCAATATCTTTTGCAGGAACGGAAATGGCTGACCGGATTGATTGCCTTGGCAGCTAGCATTATTTTGCCAGTGGCTGCCTATAATTTTTCGGGCAGTTTCAAAAACCGATTGGACAATACAACCGAAGATATAGGCCGATATTTTCGGGGTGAATACCACGGCTACTATTCGGTCTCCATGCGGTTTGATGCTTGGAAATGTTGCTGGGAGGTGTCTAAGCAACATCCGCTTTCAGGTGTTGGCTGTGCCGATGTAAAAAAAGAAATGCTTGCCACCTACCCCAAGCTGGGTATGAATGAAACGCAATATGTTTACGAAGCCCATAACCAGTTTTTACAGGAGTTGGTAGCAAAGGGAATCATTGGTTTGCTGCTGCTGTTGACTGGTTTGTTTGTATTGCTCAGCAATGTCGGCCGTAGCAAACTGCAGTTGGCTTTTGTCGCAGTCATCATTGCTTCCTTCCTATTTGAAAACATGCTGGAGCACCAAGCGGGTCTGGCGTTTTATGCGTTGTTTGGGATGTTGGTGTTGGGGGAGCAATTCAGTCAGTCTGGTGAAACACCTGATTGACCCTGAAAGAAGTGGTTGGCGATCCCGATAGCTATCGGGACCTGACCACAGGCAGCTTTACCGCCAACCAAAAGCAAAGCATTGCCTTTTTGAAAAAAAAGAATCATCCCCTTTCCTATTTGTATATTATCTTTTTTGTTTTTGTTTTGATTTTCTATTTTTTCATTGAGTAGGGTAGTGTCCAAATGTCATCACGGGTAGTGAACCAGATTATCCCTAATCTGGTTCAAGTCTTATTGACCAAAATCATTTTTATTGATGGGATGCGATTGATACTTTTGAAGCCCGAGATAAATCGTACTTCCAATCCCGTTAGCTAGCGGGACTAAAATCTTAATTAAAAAAATGAGCACCCTTGCCCAACCCACTACTGCCGACACTGTGCATGATTTCCTCCCCATCAATGGTACCGACCATATAGAACTGTATGTAGGCAATGCTAAGCAGGCGGCACATTATTACAAGACCACATTTGGTTACCAAAGCCAAGCCTATTGCGGGCCAGAGACGGGTGTGCGTGACAGGGTTTCATATGTGCTGAGGCAAGGCAAAATCCGTTTGGTGCTCACCACTCCGCTCAACAGCGATAGCCTCATTTCTGAACATATAAAAAAGCATGGCGATGGAGTGAAGATCCTGGCCTTGTGGGTGGACGATGCCTACGAAGCCTTTGCCAAAACCACTGCACGTGGCGGCAAGCCATACATGGAACCCAAAACCATTACAGATGATTTTGGCGAAGTGAAAATGGCCGGGATTTATACGTATGGCGAAACGGTTCACCTTTTTGTGGAACGCAAAAACTACATGGGGCCATTCATGCCAGGCTACAAAAAATGGACGAGTGAATACAACCCCACCGAAACTGGACTTGAATACATAGATCATTGCGTAGGAAACGTAGGTTGGAATCGCATGAACGAAACCGTAAAGTGGTATGAGGATGTGATGGGGTTTCGCAATATCCTGAGCTTCGACGACAAGACTATTAATACCGAATACTCAGCCCTGATGAGCAAAGTGATGAGCAACGGAAATGGGTTTATCAAATTCCCCATCAATGAACCAGCGGAAGGAAAGAAGAAATCACAGATTGAGGAGTACCTTGATTTTTATGAGGGCGAAGGTGTGCAACACATCGCATTAGCTACGCAAGACATCATCAAAAGTGTGACCCAACTGAAAGCCCGTGGCGTGGAATTTTTGCAAACTCCCACTACTTATTATGATGACTTGCTTGACAGAGTAGGACCAATAGATGAAGACCTCCAGCCCCTAAAAGACCTTGGCATATTGGTCGACAAAGACGATGAAGGCTACCTGTTGCAAATATTCACCAAACCTATTGAAGACCGCCCAACATTGTTTTTTGAAATTATCCAACGCAAGGGAGCACAGAGCTTTGGTGCAGGCAATTTCAAAGCATTGTTTGAATGTATAGAACGAGAGCAGGCATTGAGAGGAAACCTATAAAAATTATGATTTTGGAGGTACGTTGTACGAATTGAATAGCGTACATCGTAATTTGTAAATCTAAAATTGTAGGACTCTTCCCCCGTTACCTTTGCAGCCAGTATGGTCATTTCTATATTAAAATCAAAAATACACCGGGCTAAGCTTACCCAGACTGAGCTACACTATGTCGGCAGCATAACAATAGCCGAAGACCTGATGGAGGCCGCCAACTTGATTGAGAACGAGAAGGTTCAGGTGCTAAATGTGAACAATGGCGAAAGGCTAGAAACCTACGTTATTCTTGGCGAACGCAACAGTGGCATAATTTGTCTGAACGGACCTGCTGCAAGACTTGCAGTTGTCGGCGATATCGTCATTGTGATATCGTATTGTCAAATGGAGTTTGAAGCTGCTAAAAAACACAAACCTACAATCATTTATCCTGACGAAAACAATAAATTGATTAGGTGAATAAAAGCCTAAAAAAAACCATCCAGTATTCTAGTATCCTTGCTATTGGTGGGGCTTTTCTTTGGTTTGTGTTTGCGGGTACTGACTGGACTGAACTTTGGAGCAAAATTATTAATGCAAACTACTACTGGATAAGTCTGGGTATGGCCATCGGCATTGTTAGCCACTATTTACGTGGCTTGCGAGCAGTGCTCTTGTATGAACCCATGGGTTTCAAAGTTCCAGTGAAACATAGTTTCTATGCCGTTTTAATCGGCTATTTTATTAACTATATTATTCCTCGTGCAGGCGAATTGAGCCGCTGTGCCTCTCTTTACAAAACTGATGATATTCCTGTAAATAAATCGCTTGGGACAGTGGTGGCTGAGCGGGCATTCGACCTTCTTTTGCTGGTATTAATCCTTAGTTTCATTACTCTTTCTCAATTAGATTTGATAAATAAAGTAATAACTAAACTGGGTGGGGAAACAGAGTCTGTAACTGAGCCTAGAAATTTTTACTTGAGTATTAAATTTATGTTGTTGGTCTTTGTGGTGGTTACTGGCTCTGTATTTTTATTGTTTAGAAAACGCTTACTTGCTGTGCCTTTGGTGCAAAAAGTATTGGTGTTAGCCAAGGGTTTCTGGGAAGGAATTATGACCGTGCGAAAAGTTAGTAAACCTTCACTCTTTTGGATATATTCTTCAGGTATCTGGCTAGGCTACCTTATGATGATGTACTGCTGCCTGAAAGGAATGGATGCCACCAACCAACTAGGCATCATGGCCTGTGCCACCGTTTTCGCCCTTGGCTGTGTCGGCATTGTGATACCAGCCCCTGCTGCTGGTGCAGGAACATATCACTACTTTATTATCTTGGCTTTAAGTATGTACGATATTCCTCGAGAGGATGCATTGGCTTACGCCACTTTGGTGCATGGGGCTCAGATGATTCTGTTGATTGGTTTAGGTGCGGTCTCTTCGGTAATGGTATTATTGGTACAACGTAAAAAAATAACAGCATGAAATACGGAGAATTTTCAGTCACTAAAATTGTGGATGCAAAATCTTTAGAGGCCTTGCTTGAAAGCTGGCAAGGTAAAAAAATCGTGTTCACAAATGGTTGTTTCGATATACTCCACCGAGGACATATAGACTACCTAGGCAAAGCCCGCGACCTTGGAGACAAACTATTTATTGGAGTAAATACCGACCGAAGTGTATCTGCCCTGAAAGGACCTAGCCGTCCTATTCAAGACGAAAGAAGCCGGATGCTTATCCTGGCCTCACTTGCCTGTGTAGATGCAGTGATGTTGTTTGATGATGCCACTCCCTATTCACTTATCAAATCAGTTCAACCCGATGTCCTAGTAAAAGGCAGCGACTACGACTACCGTGAAATAATAGGTTACGACATCGTAACTGCAAAAGGCGGCTCAGTAACCACCATTGAATTTCTTCCAGGATTTTCTACCTCATCCATTGAGGAAAAAATAAAAAAACTATGAAAGAATCTGAGTTATTATCAGCTTGTGTAACTCTCACTTCAACCGAATTTGAATTATATACTGAAGGCCAACTCACTTATGAGGCATTTCATTACCTGCTTTCGCAAAAAATATTTAAAATGATGAACGATGGCAACCCTCAGCGATTACTGCAAGCCCTTTATCGAATAGATGTAAACGAGCTAAAATACAAAGAAGCCATAAGCCGCTTCATGGGCAAAGACCTAAGTGACCATATAGCCACGCTGGTAATAGAACGGGAAATGCAGAAGGTAAAAACTAGAGCAGAGTATAGGAAGTAGAATATGTTGGTGGCGACTGCTGCTTAAACTTTAGTACAATGCTTGCGTCAGAGCCTGCGAAACACACTAATTATAAACCTAAAACAATCCAACAATCAGTATGAAACGCATCCTTATCGCAGCACTGGCCTTCACATTGGCCACCACACTTGCCCAGGCACAAAACACCCCCGACAGAAAAGGTAAGCCCTGTAAAGAACACAAGATGAAAAGCCCTGAAGACAGGGCCACCAAAGTAACTGACTGGATGACTAAAGAGTTGGCACTTACGCCCGAACAATCAACCAAAGTGAAAGTAATCAACCTCAAGGCCTTCCTAAAACTAAAAACCCTGAAAGCTGATACTACCTTGGCCAAGGAACAACGTAAAGCCCAGCACAAAGCCATAAAAACAGAACGCCGCACCGAATTGAAAGCTGTGCTAACAAGTGAACAGACCGAAAAACTGAAAGCATCTGTGAAGGCTAAAAAGGAACTTCACAAAGAGAGAAAAGCAGCCAAACAGAAAGACGGAAAGGTAAATGTGCCTTCAAAGAAAATGGTTGGCCCAAGCCTGACAGACGAAGAACTTGACGACTTATTGGAAGATTAAATTAAGGTAGATTAGATTTTTTTTTAGTTCAAACAAAGCCCCTGTCTGATTAGGCAGGGTTTTTTGTTGTGCTTAGGTAGCGGTTTCTGCCATCAGTTTGTGCTCCATCACTAAGTTATATAGCCAATCCATTTGCTGTTCTTTGCTTAGGTGGCTGTTGTCTAGTTCTATGGCCTCGTCGGCTTTGCTCAGCGGACTTTCTTTGCGGGTGCTATCAATATGGTCGCGTTCGGTGAGGTTTTGTTGCACATCTTCCATGCTCACATCTTCGCCCTTTGCTTGCAATTCTTTGTAGCGGCGTTGCATCCGTATTTCCGGATGTGCAGTCATAAAAATTTTCACCTCAGCATCCCTAAAAACTGTAGTGCCAATATCGCGGCCATCCATCACGAGCCCACGATTGCGACCCATTTTCTGTTGTTGGGCTACCATGGCTTGTCTCACTTCTTTAATGGCACTCACATTGCTGACATGCTGGCTCACATCCATGCCCCTGATATATTCTTCCACATCCACCCCGTTCAGGTATGTATCACTGTTTCTGGTCACTTTGTTGAGATGAAATTCGACGTGGATATTTTGTATAGCAGCTACCACTTCGTCCAGATCGTTGTAGTCCACCCCGCTTTGCATAAAATAATAGGTGACAGCACGGTACATAGCTCCAGAATCTATGTAGCGGTAATGCAGCTTCTTGGCCAGGTCTTTGGCTAAGGTGCTTTTGCCGCAACTTGAGAATCCGTCAATGGCTATGATGATTTTCCGCATGGTGGCTACAAATTTCGGTAGGGCAGTTAGATATTTTTTTATTTCTTTTAAGAAGTACATAAAATTGGCTTCACCGATAGGGTTTATGTATTAGTCCAATGTTCACTTACACTTTAATATGCACGTTATTAGCAATAACCATTACTTAGTATGAAATAGTCTTTGGGCTAACTTATACTAAAGTTATGGTAGTACTTGTTAATTTGGTAACTACTAATTATCCCGATGCTATCCAAACTAAAACTAAGAACTACTCACCCACGTATCTGTTCCTAAATTTGCAACCCAAATGAACAAGCCAATTCTCACAACTGCCGTTCTTACCTACTTATTTGCAGCCGGAGGTCAAACACACCATTCAACTTTAAACAACCATTACAAAATTATGAAAACAGATGACGAATGGAAACAACACCTAAGTGATGAAGAATACAGAATTACCCGCCAAAAGGGAACTGAAAGAGCCTTCAGCGGAGCCTACAATAACAACTACGAAAATGGCGAGTACCTATGTGTATGCTGTGGCCTGCAACTATTTGACAGCAAAGCCAAGTTTGATTCATCCACGGGTTGGCCAAGTTTTTATCAAGGAGTTGCCAAAGAAAGTTTAGAAGAAATAATCGACAACAGCCATGGAATGGTTCGAACCGAAATAAATTGCAGCCGCTGCGGGGCTCATCTTGGCCATTTGTTCGAAGACGGGCCGGAACCTACTGGACTTCGGTATTGTATGAACTCTGCAAGCCTAAAGTTCGTAAAAAAATAACCATCAAATAACTCAGAAAAAAAAGGCGGGGCTTTCGTCTGGGTTTTTTTATTTCTTCTTTTTGTTCCGCTTTATCAAATCCAGACGGTAGATAACTGATAACTGGTATTTGTCGATCCGTGGCGACCATCTGTTTGATTCAAATAAATTGAGGTTGCGGCCAATGATAATAAACAGATTGCCATGCACCGATGCCCCAATATGTGTCCTTATAATAGGTAGTGTATTTGATGTCTTGAAATCAGTAAAAACCAATAAGTCACTTCCGAATCGTAAAAATTTGAATGCTTGCCCATGCCAGCCAATCTTGGGAGCATAAAAGTTAGTATCCTTTATATGTGTAAACTCCATCCCAGTCAAAACGGTTCTTGAAATAAATCTCGAAGCGGTATTCCTGTATAATCCTAAGTCGCCATACACATAGGTACTACTATACGATACCCCAACCTGAAGGCCGTAAGAAATTTTACCGTTTTCTTTTTTCTTCTTTTTCTTTTTGTCCCATTCATCTATGCCAGGAAAAGCGGAGACCGAGACGACGAAGCCTAGGAGTAACAGTGCTAGCAAGCGGTGTTTCATATTCAATTTGCAATAATCGGTAGAATGTTGGTCAAAATAAAATAGGCTGAGAGTGGAATGTGCAAAAACCTCATCAAAGGCAAAGATACCTTTGTACTTTCAATTATTCAGCTAAACTGCATTTCATGTTTTCATTTTCACGCCTCTTTCTTTGTTTATTCTTATTCTGTGCTAAATTCCTTTTCGCTCAAAATGAATCCCGTTATTTTGTGGAATTCAGAGACAAAAAGGGCAGCAGGTACTCATTGGCAAAGCCACAGAATTTTCTATCTGCAAAAGCATTGCAACGAAGAGAAACACAGAAAGTGTCATTGGATTCTACAGACTTGCCCATTTCTGAAATTTACCTGAAAAACCTATTGCCTTTCATCCAAAAACCACTAGGTAGCAGCAAGTGGCTGAACGGTGTCTTGGTGGTACTTTCATCTAAGTCGGAACTCGTGCATATCCAAACTTCAATTGGGGTGAAAGCTATACATTATTTGGGTGCAAACCCTCAGCATCAAACAACAGACTCTACAGGCTATTTCTACCAACGCTACTTGGATGAATCCTTTTCCAAGGAAACGCGGGACAGTAACTTGTATGGCCAATCTATCAAGCAAATAACCCAACTAAAAGCCGACAAACTGCACCAAAAAGGACTCGCCGGAAAGGGAGTGACAGTAGCGGTTCTGGATGCAGGTTTCAAGAATGTGAACAAACTTAAGCCCTTTTCTCACCTCTATGAAAGTGGTCAGGTGCTTGGTAGCCGTGACCTAGTGGCCGCCGACACCAATGTATATGACGATGACGACCACGGCACGCAGGTGCTCAGTTGCTTGGCTGCTGCCGATTCGGGTTTTATGATAGGCTCCGCTCCCGATGCAGCGTATTGGCTTATCCGCACTGAAGATGCGGCTACTGAATTACCTGCCGAAGAAATATACTGGGCCATGGGTGCCGAACTGGCTGACAGCCTTGGTGTTGATGTAATAAGTGCTTCGCTTGGATATACCACCTTTGATGAACCCGAACTGAACCATAGTCCTGAGCAACTGAACGGCCACAGCACTTGGGCTGCCCGTGCCGCAAGCATGGCCGTGAATAAAGGTATACTGGTGTGCGTAAGCAACGGTAACGAAGGCGATGGCACCTGGCAATATTGCGGCACCCCTGCCGATGCCGATGGAGTTGTGAATATTGGGGCAGTGGACAGAGATGGATATATCGCACCTTTCAGCAGTATTGGCTTTGGCAAAAGCGGCCCCAATCCCGACTTGGTCGCCATGGGCGAAGGAACACTCACCGCCACGGCAGAAGGAACTTATCGAAAAGGCAATGGCACTTCGTATGCCGCACCGCTTTTGTGCGGGGCAATCGTCAGCCTAAAATCTGGCTACCCGAAATTGGGAAATGATAGTCTGATAAATATAGTAAAAAAAGCTTCCAACCATTATGCTTTTCCATGCGAAAAATACGGTAGTGGCATACCTGATATGAATGCGGCATGGATGATGGCAACGGGGTTGAAGGATACCTTAATAGCTTTAGAATATGATGAGACTTTGAAAGGAATTACCTTGATTTTTCACTCATCGGTTGCGGGGGAGTTTGACTTCAAATTTTATAAAAAAGGGGAAACGCAATCCATGGATAAAATACCTATGAAAGTAGGGTACAACCACTTTTTCATAGAAGATACCAAAGGAGAAGGTCACGGCATTTATGAAGCAACAATTGACTTTGGCGAAAAGAAGTGGACTGGAAAGCTTGAGTTTTGGGAATGGTAAAAGGAGACTAGTTCTCAGGCTCTCGAAATGCATGTATAACTGCAAGCACACATCACAAATACCACAATCCCAAACTTCCTCGATTCTTTCCCCCAATATTTCCACAGCATCATTTATTGGCCAAAGATTTTGTAGGTTTGTGGTTCTTTAAGTTGCTTAGTAAATTGGGTAAAATAAGTACTAAGTTTGGGGTCTAGGCTTCTAGTCAATTCCCCATTCGTACTTCATAAATCCAAAATGGTACCTTCTCCAATGTCTTTCTCCCACCTCCACGTCCACACCCAATTTAGCCTACTCGATGGAGCTGCTTCCATCAAAAAGCTATACCAAAAAGCAGTTGCCGACGGGCAGCCCGCGATGGCCATCACCGACCACGGGAATATGTTTGGTGTGTTCAAATTTGTGGCTGAGGCTTATGAACACAAGCACGAGGATGGAAGCCTAAAAGTTAAGCCGATTGTTGGCTGTGAATTTTATGTAGTGGAGGATAGAACAGTTAGGCAATTTACCAAGGAAAACAAAGACATCCGCTACCATCAACTTTTTTTAGCGAAAAACGCCATTGGCTACAAAAACCTGAGCAGGTTGTGTTCATTAGGATATATCGAGGGGCTGTATGGCAAGTATCCACGTATAGATAAATCGCTAATTGAAAAATACCACGAGGGACTGATAGCCACAACATGTTGCTTAGGAGCATCAGTGCCAAAGACGATATTGCGAAAAGGGGAAGATGCGGGTGAAACAGAGTTCAAATGGTGGTTGGATTTGTTCGGCGAAGACTACTACATAGAACTGCAACGGCACGGCATAGATGAACAAAATACAGTGAACGAAGTGCTGCTGAAATGGGCAATAAAGTATAACGTAAAAGTAATATGCAGCAACGACAGTCACTATGTAGATCAGGCCGATTCCAACGCCCACGACTTGCTGTTGTGCATCAACACAGCAGATATGCAGAGCACCCCGAAAGCTACAGACGAAGAAGGAGGAAAAGGCTACCGTTTTGGGTTTCCCAACGACCAGTTTTATTTTAAGAACAAAGCGGAGATGGCCGAAACTTTTTCGGATATACCTTTTGCTTTGAGCAACACCAATGAGATAGTGGAAAAGGTGGAGTTGTTGAGCCTGAAACGTGATATACTTGTACCGGCTTTCCCAATCCCGGAGGGCTTTATGGATGCAGATGATTACTTGCGTCACCTTACTTATGAAGGAGCCCTAAAACGCTACGATGAAATAACTCCTGAAATAACAGAGCGATTGGATTTTGAGCTACACACCATCAAAACAATGGGCTTCCCGGGCTACTTCCTTATCGTGGCCGATTTTATACAGGCAGGCCGCAACATGGGTGTACTCATAGGTCCAGGCCGAGGAAGTGCTGCAGGTAGTGCGGTGGCTTATTGTATAGGGATTACCAATATTGACCCTGTCAAATACGGGATGCTATTTGAGCGATTCCTGAATCCTGAAAGGAAATCAATGCCCGATATAGACACGGACTTTGATGATGAAGGACGGGCAAAAGTTCTAAGTTATGTGATAGATAAATATGGAAAAAATCAGGTAGCCCAAATCATAAACTATGGTACGATGGCAGCCAAGAGTGCCATGAAAGACGTTGCTCGTGTGCTTGAATATCCACTAAACGATGCAATGGATTTAACACGAAAATTTCCTGATAAGGCCAAAAGTTTATACAACGTCTTCAAAGTTCCGATTGAGCAATTGGCTAAAGACTCCGAACTTGATTTGTCGTCGGATGATATGGAGGCTGTAAAAACTTTCCGCGAATGGGAGAAGGGAACTGACCTGCGGGCTCAAGTACTGCAAGAAGCCCAGAAGTTGGAAGGCTCCGTTCGAAATACTGGTATCCATGCCTCGGCGGTCATTATTGCACCAAGCGATTTGCTAGAGCATGTCCCACTTTCGGTGAACACAAAAGAAGGCGGTGCATTGCTGGTAACACAGTGGGATGGAAATGTCGTAGAGAGTGCGGGCTTGCTCAAAATGGATTTTTTGGGATTGAAAACTTTAACAATTATCAAGAATGCGACTGAACTGATTGAGCAAAACCATGGTGTAAAAATTGACCCGGATTCCATCCCGTTGGATGATGCAAAAACTTTTGAACTCTTTCAGCGGGGTGACACCACCGCCATTTTTCAGTTTGAAAGTGATGGTATGAAAAAGCATTTGAAAGAACTAAAGCCCAACCGCTTTGAAGACCTGATAGCCATGAACGCTCTTTACCGTCCGGGGCCAATGGAGTATATCCCAAGCTTTATCAAACGCAAGCACGGCATCGAAACTGTGACCTACGACCTTGCAGACTCAGAAGAGATTTTGAAAGAAACATACGGCATAACAGTATATCAGGAGCAGGTAATGCTGCTATCACAAAGGTTGGCCGGATTTACAAAAGGTGATGCCGACACTTTGCGAAAAGCTATGAGCAAAAAGAATAAGCTTGTGCTTGACAAAATGAAGCCCCAATATTTGGAAGGTGGAATTGCCAACGGTCATCCACAAGAGAAACTTGAAAAAATATGGACTGACTGGGAAGCCTTTGCCCAGTATGCGTTCAACAAGAGTCACAGCACCTGCTATGCATTTTTAGCCAACCAAACTGCCTACCTTAAAACTCACTACCCAGCAGACTTCATGGCGTCGGTACTGAATAACTCGGGCAACATCGAAGATATTGCTTTTTTTATGGAAGAATGCAGGCGGATGGGCATCCCAGTTCTTGGGCCTGATGTGAACGAAAGCTATATTCAGTTTGGCGTAAATAAAAGAGGAGAGATTCGCTGCGGGATGGGTAGGCTCAAGGGTGCAGGAGATTTAGCTGTAGGCCATATTATAAAAGAAAGGGCTATTAACGGGCCGTTCAAAAGTATTTTTGACATAACCAAACGTGTGAGTCTGAAAAACGTAAACAAACGAGTGCTCGAAGCCTTGGCATACGGAGGGGCATTCGATAGTTTGGAGGACGATAATCGTGCCCGTTATTTTGTGAGCAATGCAGGTGAAACCGAAAATGCAATCGAAAAAGCCCTTCGTTTTGGTGGTAACCATCAAGCAAATGAATCTGCCAACCAAGCAAGTTTATTTGGCGGAAGTTCATCCGTGGGCCTTGCGGAGCCTAAGCTCCCTCTATGTGAAGCATGGGGAATATTAGAACAACTGAACAAAGAAAAAGAAGTAGTGGGTATGTATATCAGCGGGCATCCATTAGATAAGTACCGCTTTGAATTGGATACATTTTGCCGCAACGATATGGCTGAACTTGCTGACCTTGCCCCGCTGAAAGGCAAAGACCTGACATTTGGTGGTATGATAACCAAAGTTCAACACCGCACTGGTAAAACGGGTACAAAATTTGGACTATTTATAGTAGAGGATTACTCGGGCAGCTTCGAGTTTCCATTGTTTGGCAAAGACTATATTGATTACAATAAATACATGCTTGATGGCTTGTTTGTATATATGCGTGGCAAGGTAGACGAAAAATGGAATCGGCCCGGCGAATTGGAGGTAAAACTCAAATACATGAACGACCTCACCATTGTGAAAGATGAATTACTAAAATCGGTAAGTGTGCGAATTGACCCTTCTAAATTGAACCCTGAGAAAGCCAATGAACTGCAACGAATCTTCAAGGAGCGTAAGGGTAATACCCCCCTCAAGTTTTTGCTCCACGACCCCGGCAAAGGCTGGAACGTGCATGCCATCTCCGCCAAATACCGCATCGATTTCAACGAGGAACTAAACAAAATATTAAAAGATATGGATTTTGATGTATTCGTGAATTAGGAAAGTGATAAAGTTGAGTGAGCAAAATATTACAATCTCACCAATTTCAACTTTGCCATCAACGCTTATTAATATCTTACACAACCAACCTACTACATTTGCCCCAATAATATGTTGCAACTCACCCGCCCTATCATCGTGTTCGACTTGGAAACCACAGGAACCGATATATCCAAAGACCGCATTGTCGAGATTGGTATGGTCAAGCTTTTCCCTGAAGGGCATACCGAAAAACGCCGCCACTTAGTAAACCCCCAACGGCCTATCCCGCATGAGGTTTCACTAATACATGGCATCACAGATGAGATGGTGAAAAACGAACCGCCATTCCCTCATTTTGCACTTGATTTACTAAATTTTTTGCTTGATTGTGACTTGGCCGGTTTCAATGCTGCTCATTTTGATTTGCCGATGCTAGTAGAGGAATTTCTCAGAGCAGGCATTGACCCACAATTGGAAAAAGCTAGAATGGTGGATGTGCAAAGGATTTATCATCAAATGGAACCACGAAATTTGGGGGCTGCCTATAAGTTCTATTGCGATAAAACCTTGGAAGATGCCCACTCAGCAATGGCCGACACCGAGGCTACCTTGGAAGTGCTACAAGCTCAACTGCAACGATACCCAGCCCTAAAAACAGATGTGAATTCCCTTGCGGACATGACAGGCAAAAGCAACCGCATAGACTTTGCTGGTCGTTTTGTACTTGGTAAATCAGGTAAGGCAGAGTTCAATTTCGGAAAACACAAAGGCAAGCTGGTGACCGATGTGCTGAAAGCAGAACCTGGTTATTTTAGCTGGATGATGCAGGGCGATTTTGCATTGGACACCAAACGCAAACTGAAACAAATGCAGGAGAGTAATTTGGTAGTGTGAGGTGTTTTACGATTGAAAGATTTAGGACATTGGATTTTTGTGTTTAGCTATATGTGTTATTAAACAAGTCATCCAATCTATTCATAAAAAGTCCTTTTCTATCGTACTTCGTACCTCTAAAATCGTACCCCCTTTGTCCATCGGCCTCTTCTTCCGCCTGCTTATCGAGAGCGTCACCTTCGCTCTCCGTACATTGTGGCTCAACAAACTACGGACTTTCCTTTCCGTACTTGGCATCACCGTCGGCATATTCTCAATCATACTTGTCTTTACACTGACGGATAGCATGGAGAAAAACGTGCGTAACAGTGTGGAAAGCCTTGGCACTGATGTAGTGTTCGTCCAAAAATGGCCTTGGGAATTTGGCGAAGACTACCCTTGGTGGAAATATATGAACCGACCGACCGCCAGCAAAAGTGAAGAAGTATATCTGAGCAAACGGCTAAGCGATATTGCCTACACCACTTTTCAGATACGGATGATGCCCACCAATTTGAAATTTGCCAGCAACGCAGTAGAAGGAGTATATATGATGGGAGTAGGTTATGAGTGGAATAAAATACGCAGCATAGAACTACAAAACGGACGATATTTCACTGAGGAAGAATCGGCGGCTGGACATGCCACTTGTATCATCGGTGCGGCATTGGCCAATGGTTTGTTTGGCGAAATGGACCCGATAGGCCGCATCATTAAAGCCAAATCAAAGAAACTGAAAGTGGTAGGTGTGTTCAAGAAAGAAGGGGAAAGCCTGCTGCAAGGCACGAGTCTCGACAACCAAATGGTAGTACCTGTGATGTATGCTCGCAACCTAGTGAACCTCGATGACGACCGCCTGGAACCAACCGTGATGGTGAAGGCAAAAGAAGGTACAACACTTCTGGAACTCGAACAAGAAGTGCGAGGAAAGATGCGTGCAATTCGTAAACTAAAACCTGGCGAGGCAGACAACTTTGCATTGAACAAAATTACACTTATATCAAAGGGACTTGATTCATTTTTTGGGGTGATGGGCATAGCCGGTTGGATAATAGGCGGACTTGCGACATTGGTTGGAGGCTTTGGCATAGCCAATATCATGTTTGTTTCTGTACAAGAAAGAACACAGCAGATTGGTATCCAAAAATCGCTCGGGGCACGAAACAGTTTTATACTTTTTCAGTTCCTTGTTGAGTCTATCACACTCACCCTTATTGGTGGGGTGCTGGGTATACTATTGGTATATGGGGTTACGCAACTCACACAATCTGGCGAAGGGGCAAAACTGGTGATATCGTTATCCTATAAAAATATTATCCTTGGAACTTTTATGTCAATCGGTATTGGGATAGTTTTCGGAATTATTCCTGCTTACTCCGCTTCACGGCTCAGCCCTGTGGAGGCTATCCGAAGTGGGATATAGCGATTACAGACCGGGGAAAAAGGCATCTTCAATATGGTGTACTTCGGTTTCCTTACCAAGAATGATTGATATAATGTCAAACCTTATTTCGCCTTGATGGTTTGTTTGTTCAATATACTCAGCGGCAGCCTGAGCAAGTTTCTCTTCTTTCTTTGCTCCTACTGCTTCCTCGGGGTAGCCAAAGCGATCAGTGCTGCGGGTTTTTACTTCAACAAAAATGATAATACCCTCCTTGCGACATATCAAATCAACCTCTGATTTTTTGTGCCGCCAGTTTTGTTCCAGCAGTTCGTATCCCTTTTGCAACAAAAAAGTCTTGGCCAGTTCTTCTCCTTTGTTGCCGAAGGTTTGGTTGTGCAAAATGCTATCTTGTTAATTCCATGACTTGAAAATCAGCAGATGAGAAGACAGCAAACCTTAATCTACATGCTTCACATACTCTACCCATTTACCAAATTCACCCAAACTCTGCAATACGCTCTTTCCTGTATTCCCCTGCTTCAAGTTTTTGCTTAATCTGTTTGTAGGCATCCAACGTGCGGTTCACGTCTTCAATGCTGTGCACAGCGGTAGGAATAAGTCTCAACATGATAACATCTTTGGGCACTACTGGATATACCACAATCGAACAGAATATATCATAGTTCTCACGCAAATCAAGTGTTAGGTGGGTGGCTTCGGGGATAGTGCCATTGAGCAGCACGGGAGTTACCGGGGTGGTGGTGATTCCAATATTGAATCCAGCCTCACGCAGCCCGCCTTGCAGGGCATTCACAATGTTCCAAAGGTTGGCTTTCAATTCAGGTCTGGTACGAAGCAATTCCAATCTTTTCCTTGCACCAACCACCAGCGGCATAGGAAGTGATTTAGCAAATATCTGCGAACGCATATTGTAGCGGAGGTAATTCACTACTCCGGGCTCGCCAGCGAAGAATGCCCCAATGCTTGCCATGCTCTTAGCAAATGTGCTAAAGTATATATCAATGCCATCCATGCAGCCTTGCTCTTCGCCAGTGCCTGCACCTGTTGCCCCCATCGTGCCGAAGCCGTGAGCATCGTCGACAAAAAGGCGGAAATTGTATTTGCTTTTAAGCGAGATGATTTCTTTGAGTTTGCCCTCAGCCCCACTCATTCCAAATACCCCCTCGGTAATCACAAGGATGACCCCACCCGTAACATCAGTGATGGCTTTGGCTCTTTGCAATTGCTTTTCGCAGCTCTCCACATCATTGTGGCGAAACACAAACCGCTTGCCTGCATGAAGCCTAACGCCATCCACAATGCAGGCATGACTTTCGGCATCATATACTATTACGTCGTGCCTGTCTACCAAGCAGTCAATAGCTGATACCATCGCTTGGTAGCCGAAATTTACTAGCACAGCGGCTGGTTTCCCAACAAAGGAGGCCAGTTCGATTTCCAATGATTCATGTTCGGTGCTTTCGCCGCTCATCATGCGGGCCCCCATTGGATAGGCCATGCCCCAAGCAGCAGCTGCATCAGCATCGGCTTTCCGCACTTCTGGGTGATTGGCCAAACCAAGGTAATTGTTGAGGCTCCACACCAGTTTCTCTTTGCCCCTAAAATTCATGTGGGCACCAATGGGGCCTTCTAATTTAGGGAACATGTAGTAGCCGTGGCTTTCTTTGCTGTGCATGCCCAGCGGTCCTGGGTTGCGGGCGATTTTGTCGAATAAATCCATTGATAATTTGCTAATGGGGTGATTTGTTAATTCAATAATGAATAATGATTTGTTTGGTAAACCAACTAGCACATTTTTCAATTTAGCGAATTGGTATTGGGGCAAAGATACTTTTGGCAATCAAGCCAAAACCATGATTTAATTCACACAAACATTAAAACTAAAAAAGGGCTTGGCAGCCCTTTCTATTTCAAGTCGATTATTCGGAAGAGAAAAATTCTAAACTATTTTCAATTTATGGAGCCAATCTTTCCTTCTTCCAACTTCCTGCTCCTTGCTCCCCACTTCCATCTTCGAACTTATATTCAATCCTGTCATGTAGGCGATTTGGTCTGCCTTGCCAAAATTCGATGCAGGTGACTTCCACATTGTATCCGCCCCAGTTGTTGGGCATAGGTATTGGCTGACCTTCATATTTACTTTGTGCTTCAAGCCACAGCCTTTCCAGCACATCTCTCGATTCCACCCGTTGACTTTGTGGCGATATACTTGCACTCAACTGGCTTTGCCGTGGCCTGCTGCGGAAATAGGCTTCGTTTTCATCTCGCAAAAGTTTGGTGGCAATGCCACATACCCGCACCTGTCTTTGCAAAGCCTGCCAATGAAATACCAAACTGCAATGTGGATTTGATACAAGATTATTGGCCTTACTACTACCATAATTTGAATAAAACTGAAATCCCCTTTCATCTACTCCTTTTAACAAAACAATGCGGGCTGATGGTTTTCCTTCCTCATCTACAGTTGACAATGTCATTGCATTGGGTTCGTCCACTCCCGCTTTTAGGGCTTCGTCGAACCATGCAGAAAACTGTTTAATAGGGTCAGGGTTCATACCCTCTTCCAGTAGGATGCCTTTGTTGTAGTCTTTGCGTAGTTCGGAGAGCATGGTGTTCAGACTTAAGATTGTTAGATATAAGACTTAAGATATTTAGCTATATAAATCGTACTTCGTACCTCCTCAAAACCATCTGCGACGGTAGAAATAATAGATAACACCAGATGAGAATAACATGCATACCACTATGATTGTTGCAAATGAACCGGGATTATTTTGTCCCGGCAGCGGTACGTTCATTCCGTAGATGCTGGCTATCAAAGTGGGGATGGCCAGGGTGATGGTGATAATGGTGAGGAACTTGATAACAATATTCATGTTGTTATTGATGATGCTGGCATAAGCACCCATCATCTGCGTAAGGATATTGTTTGAGATATTCGTCATCTCTATCGCTTGCTGAAACTCTACAATTACATCTTCCATCAAGTCGCTATCGTCGCTGTGGGCCTGAAAAGTGCCGCTGCGTTGGAGGCGTTCCATCATCAATTCATTGCTTTTGAGAGCGGTGGTATAAAACACCAATATTTTCTGAAATTTTAGCAATTCCATCAACTCCTTGTTTCGCATGCTAGCCTGCAGATTGTCCTCCAGCCCATCCACTATCTTGTTTATTTCTCGCAGGTGTGTCAGAAATTTTCCGGCTGCCTTGTGCAACAGTTTCAACACAAATCTGAATTTTTTACCTGGGTTACTATCCTTGCTGCGGCCATGCTCAAACTCTTCAATAATGACATTTTCTTCTTTGCAAATAGAGATTACACAATCCTTCAAAATAATTAATCCAACGGGAATAGTAGTAAAAGGAATTTCTTCTTTTATCCCCACAAAATGAGGCACACGCATCAGTAGGAAAAAGGCATCCTCATCTTTTTCGATGCGAGCTTTTTCGTCAATATCGAGCGGGTAGGTTACAAAGTCGTCAGGAATTTCATGCTCATCTATAAGTTGCCGTACCTCCTGATCGGTAGGGGCAACCACGCTCACCCAGCAGTTTCGCTCAAACTCTGGCACTTGCTGAAGTTTACTTTCTTTATATGAGTAATATTGAATCACGGCGGGGCAAAGGTAAAGTTGAAGACCGAGGTACGAATTAGAAAATCAAGTTAGGACATACAAGCCACGAATTACAATTGGAAAGTGATGCAGCAATTGGAACTGTACTTGCGGCAACTACGCCAAGCTGAAACACCAGAAACAATAAATTTTGGTAATACAAACTTTGTACTTCGTCTCTTGCACTGTTCCCTCAGTCTAGCCTGTCACACAATTTTCGCATTTCGGCAGCTACTGCTGCATTTTGGTAAAGTATATTGAACACGGCTTCCAAAATTGGCAAATCTACTTTATGCTTTTTGTTTATCTCCGTCATTGATTTGGTAGCGAAATATCCTTCAGCCACCATATTCATTTCGGCAAGAGCTTCTTTAACTGTGTAGCCTTTTCCTATCAATGTACCCAGCATCCGGTTGCGGCTGAAATGGCTATAGCTTGTCACTAGCAAATCGCCCAAGTAGGCACTCTCTTCAATGTCCCGCTCAGCAGGGCTCACGGTATTTACAAACCGCTTTATTTCTTTGAGTGCATTGGTGATAAAAAACGCGTGAAAATTGTCTCCATAGCCCAGCCCATGGTAAATTCCAGAGGCCAAAGCAAACACATTTTTTAGCACTGTTGCATACTCAGCCCCGGCCAAATCGTTCGAGATAATGCTCTTGATATAATGGTTGGAAAATACAGCAGCCAATTGCTTGGCATACCCTTCATCAGGGCTGGCGAATGTCAAGTATGTCAGTTTCTCTAAAGCGATTTCCTCAGCATGGCTAGGGCCGGTGAGCATGGCCACGTTTTCCATTTTAGTATTATATGTATTACAGATATAATCGGCGATAATCTCGTTGGTTTGTGGCACTACCCCTTTTATCACAGTTACCCAACGTTTTCCATCCAACCCCACCTTGCTAAGTCCCTCTAACGCATTGTGCAAAAAGGCGGAAGGAGTGCCAAGCAACAGTATATCACTGGCAGCAGCCACTTCGTTTATGTCGGTAAAAATATTGATCTTTTCGGGATGAATATCAACCGCACTCAGATAGCTCGGGTTGTGGTGGAATTGGCGAATATGCTGGGCGGTTTCCTCTTTGCGTATCCACCAGTTGATTGCTCCAATGCCTCTGTTGCCTGCCGTCTTGTTGTCGGTCAATATTTTGATGATGGCCGTGCAATAACTCCCCGAACCAATGATGCCTATGTTCATGGGGCGAAGATAGTGGGGAGGGGTGAAGCCAACTGAACTCATTCCTGCTGAATGATTCCATCTAGTCATTGACTTCTTCGTGGAAGACCACAAAAAAAGCCCATCAATTGATGAGCTTTTTTTTCGTAATTCATTCGTGGCCTACAGAAGGCACGTAGCATATTCCATCTTCTCAAATCCTATCTCTGTACTCAAAGTAATATGACTAACGGTTTCAGCCATAAAATTTGGAATCATCGTTTGGGTAAAATGGTTAGAGTTGTTTCAAGGTTGTTGGACGAGAAGCATTTAGAGGGCTTGGCCTGCGTGAGGGATGGCAGCGGCATCCTCGTTCCGATAGCTATCGGGACGAGATACAGCGGACAGCCCGACCCCAGTTGTATTATGGTTCCACGGGGGGCACGCCATCATTGGAATTTTTCAACAAAAAACCCCGACTTCAAAAGCCGAGGTTTTTCAAATCATTCAAGTATTTTACTATTCCTTCACCACCCTGTAATGGTTTCCGCCCACTTCAAGTATATATACTCCCGCTGCAAGGTTGTGTATTGGCAATGTGAAGCTGCCTTGCTTTTGCACTTGCAGGTATACTGTTTTACCTGAAATGTCGAACAGTTTGCAGGTGGCTGGGCTTTGCAATCCTTGCACATAAAGTATATCGGTGGCTGGGTTGGGGAAAAGCAGCAGCCCTGCTCCTACTGAAGCAATGCCCACATTGAAATTGACAGAGAACTTGTAGCTAACTGTATCGCTGCCACAGCCATTGATGGCTTTAAGCAACACACGGTAGCTGCCGGGAGTTTTGTAGGTGTGCTTGGGGCTGGTGAGGCTGCTGGTGTCGCCATCGCCAAAGTCCCAAATGTAGGAGATGGCCTGCGATGAGAAATTGAAGAAACTAACCATGGGGTTGCCATTAGGGGCACTCCAGTTGAACCCTGCAAGTGGCTTAGGCTTCATAGTGAGCAGCACGGGTTTGCTGGTCTGGTTGCAGCCATCAGCATTAGTTACTTTGCAAGTGTAGTTCATACCCGATTTGGCATACATGCTTGCTCCCGTTTTGTTATTGCTCCAGGTGTAGGTTGTAAATCCAGCGGTGGCGGTCAGTTGTACACTATCGCCCTGGCAAAAGTCTAGTGGCCCTGCCGGAGTAATGCTCACAGGGCTCATAGCTGGTTTCGAAATCACCTGTTCGGTGAGTGAATCATTGCTGCCATCCACATCCAAGCTCCACGATGTCCAGGCATCCATGACATGGTTTCCAAGTGTGCTGAGGTCGGCGGTGGTGGCGAATGTGAGGTCTTGGGTTGCATTGGGCTGTAGAGTGAAAGTAAAATTTTGGCTAACCACCGAACCATTGTCAAGTTTAAAGCTCACAGGAACGGTCACATTGTTCATTGGGCTACCAAAGTTCATTACTTGCACCTTCACCGTTTCGGCATTGCCCAGCCCGCAGTTACTCACAGGTGAAAGTATTTGCACCACACCTACATCAGGGTCCTCTTTCCAGATTCGTATATCATCGAAACTAAGACCATCGCCCTGTGTGCTTGGAGGGGGGTTGGCTTCCCCGTTATTCTCTTGCCCAAAACGCAATTGGAACGATTTGCTCAAGGTGGTTTGCCCAGCAGTGGCCAGTTTCCCTGAAATGTCAATAGCGGTCACGTCTTTGTATGCTCCCTGCACTGCATTACTAAATGTATTGTAAACTTCTACCCAGTTGTTGTTTTCGCTTGCTCTGGCCCACACACGGTCGTTGTTGTTGCTTTCATCGCCATGGCTGGCAAATGAGAAGTCAAGGAAAATTTTGTTGTTTTTGTAGTTATCCATGTTCAGGGTAAGGTATAGGTAGTTAATAGGCCAAGTAGTGCTATTGGGGCTTTGGTCTAAGGTTATAGCTTTGCTCCCACTCCTTGCAAATCCTGTTGTCCCCACCCTCATACGTCCGTATCCTGGTTTGCTTGTATTAAAGTCATATTCGTCAGTGCTATCTACTCCAATCATTTCCAATTGGGTTGAGAACTGTCCATCATTTTCAAAGTCCTGATAATAGGGTAGTGCTATTGGGTCGTTCTTTATCTGTTTCAATTCGAAACCATAGATGACATTGTTCTGCGTGTTTACTGTGTCATTTGGGTATTTTACCCACGAGTCAATGCTATAATAACCTTGGCTACTTAGGTCGGCCTTTGTATTAAAAGTATAAAGCAAGGTATCGCCGCTATTAATGGTTTGGGTAATGGTTTCGCTCACCACAGAGCCACCGTTTATTTGGTATTTCACAGGCACATTGCTAATCGTATTGCTGCCAAAGTTTTTCACTAGCACATTGATATTTTGGCTGCTGCCCAATGCAAGGCTTGTGTTCATCCTGCCATTCCTGTTTCGCATTTCCACTACTCCGGCATCATCAGGTATCTTTAGGTAGCACTGCCAGTCCATTTGGAAACCTGAGAAATTCAACCCAGCATCACTCTGCTGCCTAATGGTGACTGAGCTGCCTGAGGTAACTAGTGTTCCTCCATTTGGTAATGAGTTCCCAGTATATCTTCCTATTAACTTCGCAGCAGTAGTTGTGCCATCATATACATATAGATAATCACCCGGATTTTCCATATTGAAACTAGAGAATGTGAGTTTAATATAGGAGGCGTTGGTAGGTGAAAGGGTGATATTTCCATCAGATCCATCAAAGTAATTATTTAGTCCTCCATTATCGAGCAATGTTCCTGTGCAAGCTGTCTGCACATTCCCAGTTCCTGTGCGTGGCACTATGATAGATTTACAATAGCTAAGCCCACTATCCACTTGCACGTAAGCAACTTTGGTCATTGAATCACTTCCACCCAAACAACCTACAATTTTTAATTTAATAGTAAAATTGCCAAATTTGCCGTACACATGAGTTGGGTTTTCCGAGGTTGAAGTTTGTCCGTCACCAAAATCCCAACTGTAGGAAGCCGCCATAGAACTGTTGTTGAACAATTTCACTTGGTCGCTAGGAGAACAATACATAGTTGGATTGGCAATAAGGTCGGCCTTCATCATGGTGTCGAAAGCTCCGCCCACATTCACTGCATACCAAGCATTTGTAGTATGCTTCACAACTTCGCTACATATTCCATACAAATCTTTAGCTGCCTTTATTGCGTAAAAACGGGCATCAATATATTTACTGTTCCGAGTCAAGTAAAAAGCATCGTTGCGGTAAGCTATTTGTCCAGCAGTATCAATTCCCAAGCCTTTTACATCGTAGGAATTCCCCTTGAAATTAGTGGCTTTCTCTCCTTTGCTCAATAGATAAAACCAATGATTTTGTACGCCACTATTCGTGTGTACTCCACCATTGTCTGCTGCACCTGTGTACCAATCTGCATCGCCGTATGCACCAGGGTCACCCATTTGATTTGGATTGGCCATATTCCTCAATCCATTTCCGCTTGTGGTTATCTCCTCCCCTATTCGATAATTAGCCTTGCTGCCTTTGTTGTTGAATTCGATGCATGTACCAAAAATATCAGAGAATGATTCATTCAATGCTCCCGATTCTCCGTTGTATACAAGGTTCGAGGAATTGCCTGTAACTCCATGTGCCATTTCGTGGCCAGCAATATCTACACTAACAAGTGGCTTAAACTGATTGCCATCGCCATACCTCATGCGTGATCCGTCCCAGGAAGCGTTGTCGTAGTTGGCACTATAATGTACATAGCTTAACAGTTTTGCATCATTATTATCGTAGCTTCTGCGGCCGAATGAATTTTTGAAGTAATCGTAAGTAATCTCTGCACCCCAGTGTGCATCAGTTGCTATTTCGTCTTCCTCTGCATTCACATTCTCCCACACATTGTTACTATCAATGAAATCGGTATTGGAAAAGTTGGTGCTTGTTTTCAAATTGTAAGTTTCAACGCCTTTGCCTCTTGAAGTCTCCCGAAGCCTATAGAGGCCATTATTCATACTATCAACCAGTATAGTTTGGGTGCCGCTGTACTTGGTTTTAGCAGTGCCAGGAACCGTTCCCGTGTGAATCAATTCTTGGTCGTCGACTATCTCGCCAGTGGTAGCATCCACATACACATTTCTACGCATAAGAGGCAGTTCTGCATAAATATTAAATTTGTAACACAAGTGAAAATACCCCTGTTTCAAGTTGTTCCTTTCGGCTTTAATTACCAGTTCTCCTTTTGGATAAAAGCTAGCACTAGGGTCGGTTTGTTCTTGTTTCAAAAAAGCTTCATTGGCAGCATCCTCCCACATATATTTTTCGGCACCCATAAATGAAAGAGCTGCATTCAGGGCATGCACTTCGGAAAGGTTCGGGGTAAGACTACAATTTATTCCTGAAAAATATTCACCATTCACCGATTCTACCAAACCGTTGCGGGTATGAACAATCACTTGACTTTCGTCCATTGGGTATTTTCCCCACATCTGCCTGAAGCGGAAATGCTCCCAGCCAATATGGTCAGATTCCTGTTTGTATAAAACAAAACCAGATTGATTGCTTTTGGTAAATTTATTCAATAAGTTGACTGCTTCCCAAGGGCTGGTTTTCTGGCCCCTTGCATACTGCACAAAGTCAGGAACATTAAATGTCTTGCCCAAGCGGATGTGGTTTGCCCCAAATAGTATTTCATTGGCTGCAGCCCCTTTGTATTCAATGGATTCTTGTGCTGAAAGCCCTCCTGCAAGTAGTATGGTTGCTAAAAGATTGTAAAAATAGTTCATTTGATTTGTTAAAATTTGGGCAGCAATTTAGGCAGAATGGTTGGTTTGCATTTTATAAAAAATAATTTATTAATTATCAATTATTTATCTTTAATTCAACAACTGTTTTTAAAAAAGGCTTGTAAAGCAGTTGACATAAACCGTTTTTTGAAAAAAGTTACAGCAAGAAAAAGTGTAAATACACCTCTTACAAATTTTCAATCACCTACTAAACAAGGCTATGTCTAAACTTAAAGGGATTATCCTGCAACTGCATCAGGAAGAATACGATGAAATGATGTGTGAATTTACACGCACAAGTGCCGACAAATTCCAAACCCTCTTCCGACTTTACCGCGAAAACACTTTGCGAGATGACAGCATAAAAGAGGAACTTAAGGTGAACAACTCAGCCTATTACACTCTCAAAAGCCGCCTGCTCGACAAAGTGCAGGGATTCTTAAGCAACCGATTCAGTACACCAAACGTGGAAAGTATCCACAAAGTAGAAGATATTCCCGACCTGATATATGGCATGAGCCGCTACAAGGCTATTGCTATCCTGAAAAAGCTAGAGGTAGACATTGCGGTGCATGATAGCCCCTACAAACTGGCAAGTGTATATGACGCCTTAAAAAAGCTGCACATGCATACCCAGAAATATTATGAATACACACAGCTTTATAACCGCCACCTGGCTTACACCATTTCGATAGATAAGGCTGGAGATTTACTTAACGATTTTTTCTGCAAGTTGAGCGATTGGGACTTTACCCGTAATAAGGATGAACTGCAAGTGATGAGCATGTTGCAGCAAGAACTCTACTATGTGTGTCAGCTTTATGATTCTCAACGACTCACTGTCTATCGCTGCCTGATGGATATATCTTACTTACTTTTTTTACCTATAAAAAAAGAAATAGGCGAACAGGATATAGAAAAGATGCTCACCAATATGATGACCGTGTTCGAAACCGTGCCGCATGACAAATACTATCAGCACCAAAGGCTAGCCCATCACTTTCTCAGCTTTGTATATTTCGAACAGAACGGCAGCCCGCGTTTGGCAGCAGAACACTATGAAGCTGTAAACGAAAAGATTGATCAATTTTTGCTTTTCAACCATAGCAGTTACCCTTCCAAGTTTTTGATGCTGAAACTAGAAAGGCATATAAACCTTGGAACAGAAAACCGCCTGTACGATGACAATACCAAACTACTTGCTGACTATGAACCCGACCGTCGGGATATAGCCAACTATGTAAACTTTATGATATACCGTTCCGTGTCGGCCTACTATGTGAAACACTACTCAGAAGCAGCTGGTATATTGGTACGGCTGATGAACGAAGTGAGTTTTAAATATGGCCCAAGAATAGAATCGGAGATACGCTTGATGATGTCGTTATTCTATATTCTTGCAGGCGAAATAGATTTGGTACAGACACATCTTCGCAGCGTATCTCGCAAACTGCGGGAGATATCGAAAGAAGAAATCACCGACAATTTTACGTTCTTTTACAAACTGATGAGCCTGATGACTAACACTGCTCAACGCATAACCACTGCAAAAATTGAGCTACTGGTGCAACAATTTGATGCTGCCAACAAGACTAATCCCATCCTGAAATATATCCGCTCAGGCGAACACCTTGCCTTTTCATTAGATATGACAAGGCAGAAGAAATAAGTTTAGACATGAATGATTGGTGATAACACCAACCATTGGAAATTGTTTCCTTTGTACCTCGCTCTATCTAATAATACTACTTGTATTCTATTCGTATTTTTTTGTCATTTTTTTTTTGCTTATTTTTTTCGCTTTCTTCAAAAGGAATTTACCATCCATCTCTTTTATTAATGAGTATTTTAGGTGCCCTAAATATTTAATAATTTGTATAATATTTCCTTCCTTATTATATGAAATTTTGTATTCAGTCTCACTATTCGAACGATTTACTATTGAAACTAATTTCCCTTTTTTATAGTAGTATTAGTAATCCATTAGTTCAAAACTGCAAGCCATGCAACTTGACCTATAGTATCTCGACAGGTACCCATCCTTATCATAAATTATTTCAACGGTGATGCGATGATATGGAGAATCTGGATTAGAAATATGTTCAATTGTGTCGCCTCCCTTCTTTGAACTTTTTAATGAATCAGGAGAAATAGGAATGAAGTGAAAGCGTTTTCTAAGAAATTTAATATTAATTTCAGATATATTGGAAACAGAATCAACGATAGTTTCTTTGATATCATTTAAGTAATCATACTTTATAAAATACACTTTTGAATATTTACTCGGAGACGCCTGAGCACAAATTACTTTAGATAGTATTAGTAAATTGATAATCAAAAGGATTTTAGGAAGAATATTCATATTTTGTTTGAACTTCTACTAAATTGCACTTGCGTTGCCCATTCTGCAAATTTAAGATGAAGCCAATTTTACACTGCCACCTTAAAATCCCTCAAAGCATCGTTGAGCGAAGTCTTCAAATCGGTACTGGGCTTGCGTTGGCCTATGATGATGGCACAAGGCACTTGATAGTCGCCAGCAGGAAATTTCTTGGTGTAGCCACCTGGAATTACTACACTTCGTTCAGGCACATAACCTTTGTATTCTTTGGGTTCAGTTCCTGTCACATCTATTATCTTGGTGCTTTGGGTAATGGTGACTCCGGCACCCAGCACTGCCTCCTTCCCTACTCTCACACCTTCAACCACAATGCAACGGCTGCCTATAAAAGCACCGTCTTCTATAATGACCGGAGCTGCCTGAATGGGTTCAAGCACTCCTCCCAAACCTACCCCACCACTGAGGTGAACATGTTTGCCCACTTGGGCACAAGACCCTACAGTCGCCCAAGTGTCCACCATGGTACCTTCATCCACATAAGCACCAATATTCACATACGAAGGCATGAGAATTACGCCCCTTGAAATATATGCACCATAACGAGCAACGGCATGTGGCACAACTCGGATACCCAATTCAGCATAATTGCTTTTTAGTTTCATTTTGTCATGAAATTCCATTGGCCCGGCATGAAATGTTTCCATCTTTCGGGTAGGAAAATAGAGGATAACAGCCTTCTTCACCCATTCATTCACTTGCCAGCCATCCGCAATAGGCTGGGCTACCCGAAGGTGGCCTTTGTCCAAATCTTCAATCACTTGTTCAATGGCTTGCAGATGTTCGGGGCTTTGCAGTAGGCTTCGGTCTTCCCACGCTTGTTCAATGAGTTGTTGCATATTTGGCCGCAAATAACACCCACAAGTCAGCATATTGCCATGCACACTTGTGTATAAATGTGCAACAAATACTGAAAGACAATGCCTGTTATTTGTGTTCAACTATTTTTGATTATGAAAAAAATACTCCTTGCTTCGGCGTTGTTTTTTGTTGGCTTCAAGGGCTTTTCGCAGCAAATGACTGCCGACTACTACCTCGGTGTGGGCGAACGCTACCTTTCCAAACGAATGAATGATTCTGCCATTTACTGGTGGAAATATGTGATCCAAAACTTCCCGACTAAAAACAAGGAATGTAGCCGCAGCATGTTTCGCATAGCCAGTGCCTACGAAAGAGACAGCGTAGGCAAGGCAATCCGTTGGTACGAAAAAATATTGGCCGACCCGAAGGTGAATGATATGGATTTTGGAATGGACATATTAGAACCCTTTGCCAACTACCGCCATAATGCCTGCCTGCGGCTGGGGGCTATGAATGCCAAACGGCGTGACTATGCTGAGGCTATCTATTGGATAAGGCAAGCTTACACTCCATATCGTTATATTACATATGTGGGTACTGCCTATGAAGCCCGTATGACATCAGTAGCCACAGCTATGAGCGATTACTACAAGCAGCTTGGCCAAAAAGACAGTGCTGTATATACTATAGTACATAAAATTTTAGATACCGATATAAAACCACACCTGCCTGAATATGACCCAAGTAAGGATAATAAAACGGATCTTTATGGCAAATTTTCAATCTCTGCAGGCAAAATTATTGAAGAGACCTATAGCAAAACCGCTTTCAAATTCGAACTAAACAAAGCATTGAAAAAGCTAAAAGTGAAGAAAAGTAAGGACAATAAATGGCTAATTGCTACATTCAAACTATACAAAATCACTTATACAATCCCGCTCTCAGACCTCACTTTGAAAAAGCCCCAAGTTATAGAACGATTTAAGGCTTCGCCGCTGTTTGCGGAATTGGATAAGTAAGCATTCTGCTATCGAACTGCCAACCGAAAAAACCGAATATTGAGCAGCAAGGCTGAGAATGTAAGCCCTGCAAGCAAAGCAATCCATACGCCGAGCGGCCCTAGCCCAAAGTAAAATCCCAAGAGATAACCACCCGGCAAACCAATTACCCAATACGCAAATAGGGTTATGTAGGTTGGGAAATGTGTATCTCCTATACCACGCAATATGCCAAGTCCAACACATTGCAGGCCATCAGAAAGCTGAAAGAGGCCGGCTACGATAAGCAAGGTAGATGCGATAGAAACGACCTCCAAATCAGTTGCAAACCAGCCAATGAACCAATGCCTGCAAAGCACCAGTAGCAGCCCATTGAAAGCCATGAACACCAGTATGGTAACCAATGCTGTTTTTCCAGCTAGGTGTATCGCCTTCTTATCGCCACGGCCAAATGCATGACCGACTAAAATACTTCCTGCCGCACTCACGCCCGTAGCCGCCATATATGTAACACTGGCCAGTTGGATGGCAATAATATGTGCGGCACTTGCGTCCTTGCTTAGCCAGCCCATCATGATAGCCGCCCCAGAGAATGCTCCTATCTCAAAGAAATACTGCAAGCCACTTGGGACACCAAGACTTAAGATTTCCCTAATTTCTTTTTTGATATTTTTAGCCTTACCCATCCCTTTGCGAAGGAGAGAGTAAATAACACCTTTATATTTTTTTGAGGAATAAATATACACGTAAAAAACCAAAGCCATCAACACCCGCGAGGCCAAGGTTGCGTATGCAGCCCCTTCAAAACCCAGGGTAGGGAAGCCCCAATGCCCCCATATGAGCAGCCAGTTGAGAAGGGCATTGAGCCCGACAGCGGCCAGCATGATGACCATGCCGGGGTTAGTGTCTTCGCAGCCATCGCAAAATGCTTTGATACCAATACTGAGAAACAACGGCACGAGTGAAAAGCTAAGTATCATCAGAAAGCGGCCTGCTACCTCATTCACCTCGGCTGCCTGCCCAAACCAATGAAAATTTTTACCCAAAAACCATATAATGCCGCCGAACACTAACCCTGCTATCACACTCACCCATTCCATACCCCTGAACAAACCACCCTGCCGGTCTTGGTTTCCTTCGCCACGGTTCATGGCCGTGAGGGTGCTTGTGGCCATCAATATACCAATGCCTATAATGCAGACAATGAAAAATACTGAGTTGGCAACCCCGCTTGCTGCTAGTTCTACTTTACCAAGTTGCCCAATAAACAGCGTATCAGTAAAGCCCATCATCACTGTGCCCAACTGCCCCGCTATTATCGGAATGGCAAGGGTCAGCAGGTGTCTTACGGTTTTTCGGCAGATAGAAAGCCTCATTTACTCTCCTCTTCAAATCGAATCCCGTGTTCGGCCAGCTCGGCCATCATGGGTTCATAGAGCGTTTTGCTAATAGGGAGTTGCACACCACGGTCTTTTATCTTCCCTTCCAAAATGAGGCGGGTAGCAATGCCAAGTGGCAAACCAACGGTCTTGGCCATAGCAGTAAATCCTTTCGATTCACCCTTCACAACGAGGGTACTTTTCAAATGTCGCGATTTGCGGCCAAGGCTGTAATCAATGCTGTGATGCATCACTATCCTATCAACATCCTTCTCCCCCAGTTTCCATTTGTTTTGCAAATGCCACAGCAACACATTAGCTGGGCTGGGGTATTCCAGGTTACTTGGCAATGGTATCTCTTTTTCCAGTTCAAGCCATTTCAGCATCTTGAAAAGTTCCTCCTCTTTGTCATCGGGGTGGTTGGTAAAATTCCACACAAAGTCCTGAATGCTCTTGTTGTGCTGGCTCAGGAAACTGTCAGTCAATTCTTTCAAGGTGCGTATCTGTGTAGTGTCTATCGTGTAACTGTCATCGGTGTAACCCAACAGCACCAGAATATGCCAAGCATCGCAAAAGCCAGAGCCACGTAAGGTTCCCCGCAATACGGTTTCGGCTTTTTCCAGTCCATAAGGCTTCACATAGGCCAGCGAATCGCGGTTGAGGTAAGTGTCAAACCGTTCGTTTTTGCCCAGTTTTAGTTGTTCTATTTCGGTAAAAATGCGTTGGGGTGGCACATGCCTAACTTGCCCTTTCTGCTTGAATTTAGCAGTAGCTTGCCCAGCCAAAATCACATTCTTGGGGTTCCAGGTGAACTTGTAATGCCAGGGGTTGTCGTCGTGTTCGGAGGCTATGAGGCCGCCACAGTAAGACCGGAAGCCTGTGATTTCAGCTCCACTTGCCCGCAGTTTATCAAGCATTTGCATAGCACTAATGTGGTCGAGCCCTGGGTCGAGGCCGCATTCGTTCAGCAGCAGAACCCCATTTTTGCGGGCTTTGGCATCCAGTTTCTCCATCTCTGGTGAAATATAGGAAGCCGTGACAAGATGTTTGCTGTAGTCCACACAATCCTGAGCAACCTTGATGTGCAAGCTGGCTGGCAGCAAAGAAACCACCACATCTGCACGGTAAATTTCACTTTGGCGTTGCTCTTTGTTGTTTATGTCAATTTCAATGGCACGGCCTTTCTTAAAGCCTTTCACACGGCTTTGAGCCAATGCCAAGTTGGTGTCGGCCACCGTCACTTGCCATTTATCTTTTTCCAGCAAATACCTGATGAGCCAAGGGGATGAAAGTCCCGCTCCAAGTACTAATATTTTTTTCATTTTGCGGGGGCAAAGGTCGGGCAAAGGAGTGGATGACTAAGCCTTAAAATTAAATTTTTTAATAGCTGACATCATGAGTTTTACCATTCTTATTTAGAATTAATCCAAAAAAGATTTGCTGTGAAGAGCCATTCAAATTTAGCTTTGCCTAAAAATTGAATCATTCTAAATAATGAAAAATCAAAGTAAACTCCTTCTCTTGGTATCGCTTAGTTTTGGCATACAAAAAGTTCATTCGCAGGTGCTTACACACGAAGATTCGCTGTCTGCTGGGCTACAAATTAGGGGAAACAAGGCCACAGCTATCTCTGGCTATGGTGAGGTTTTCTACAATCATAGTTTCAATAGTAAGACCGCTAAAGCCTCGCTACGCCGCAATGTGTTGTTCATTGGCCATCGATTCAACGAGAAGTTGTCATTCTTTTCAGAAATGGAAATAGAAAATGCCCGAATAGAAGGCGGTGAACCGGGTGGAGAACTTTCACTGGAGCAGTGTTTTCTCAAGTTCGACATCAACCGTAACCTTTACATCAACGCGGGTTTCTTCACTCCCCGTATTGGCATTATGAACGAAAACCACCTGCCCACCACCTTCAACGGCAACGAAAGGCCCCTGCTGGAGCAACACCTAATAACTGCCACTTGGCGTGAAGTTGGTGTAGCCTTGTATGGAAGCAGCCGCAACTTGCCTGGCTTCAATTACAGCATAGCTCTCATGAACGGCCTTAACTCGGAAGGGTTTAGTTTGGAAGAAGGCATTCGAGGTGGAAGGGGCGAAGGGGTGAACGCACAGGCGAGGCAAAAGGCAATAACCGCCGCATTGCTATACTACCATGGGCCTTTCAGGTTTCAGTTGAGCAGCTACTACGGTGGCTCGGTGGGCTTGGATAATATTAATTCTGATTTCTTGGGGTTGAATAGCGGAGCATTTGGTACACCAGTGATGCTGAATGAGTTCAATGTTCAATTCCGCAAACGCGGCTGGACGATGAAAGCCATTGCCACCCAAACCAACATCAGGGATGCTGCAGCCATTAACACCGCCTACGCCAACAACACCCCTGAAAAGATGAGGGGTGCGTACATTGATATTGCAAAAAACCTATGGTTCAAACGCAACACCACCAAGCAACTGCTGCCGTTTGTCCGCTACGAATGGATAGACATGAACGCCAAAGTGCCAGTGAACGGCATCACGAATAAGTATTTCACCCAACATCACTTGTTTGCTGGCTTCATGTGGATGCCACATCCGGGTGTAGGTGTAAAGATGGATTACCATTATGCAGAAAGCGGAGCCTACAATACTTCCCTCATCATTAACCCAACACCCTACGCCCGGCCTTGGTACACCAATAGGCATGAGATGAACTTGGGGATTTGCTATAGTTTCTAAATTTTAGTAAAATGTGTAAATTGTATAAAATGGTAAAGTAAGTTTATTTATTCAGCTAATTCTCCCCGCTTACATATTCCATCACTCCCTCGACTTCGATAATCCCGATAGCTCCTGAAGCCTTAGAACAGGGCAGACTGACAACCTTTCATCTTCCCGTTTCCATCATCCATCTCATCATCCATCTCCCATCTCCCAGCACCCCATGAAATCCATCTCCCGCAAAGCATTTCTCTCCAACACCTGCAAGGCAGCTTGCATATTGGCGGGCGGCAGTGCGTTTCTGACTTTGCTGGAAGGATGTGCACCGTTCAAGGTTTACTCCACCAAAACGCAGGATGGAATATTGTCGGTGCCGCTGGCTGAGTTTGCCACCGAGAAAAGTAGGATAGTGAGAGACAACAATCTTGACAGTGATATTTTTCTATCAAAAACAGAAACGGGATACATAGCTCTAAAAATGAAATGCACCCACCAAGACTGGCTATTGACTGCCACTGGAAGCGGCTTTGCATGTTCGTCACATGGTAGCACCTTTGCTACTGACGGCAAAGTGACCAACGGCCCAGCGACCGAACCCCTCAAACAACTGAAAACCATAGTAACGAATACTACCATCCAAATATACCTAAACCAATGAATATCAAACAGAATACATTAATGCTAGCAGGACTTTTGATTTTTGCTTCTTGCAAAGAAAAAGAACCTGTAATAACTGACCCCAACATGCCCAAAAAGGTGCTGACTGACCTGCCGAGCAAAGTGTTTACTGAGAACATGTTCGACCTGAGTTCCAAGGCCGGGGCTTTGTATCGCTCAGTAGAAACATTGGTGCAAGCCAGCAACGATGTGAACCTTGCCGCGGCTCAAAAAGACTGGTACGAAACCCGCAAAGCTTGGGAGCAAAGTGAGGCATTTCTATTTGGCCCCGTGGCCGACAAAGGCTACGATCCTGCCATCGATAGCTGGCCTGTGAATTTTGTGGAGATAGATTCAGTGTTGAACTCTAGTTCGGCATTCTCAGATGCCTACATCATAGGGCTTGGAAATACGCTAAAGGGCTTTCACCCGATAGAATACATGCTATTTAGCACGGGCAAAAGTCGAAAAGCGGCCGACCTCACCCAACGCCAAAAGGATTACCTGTTTGCCCTCACCAAAAACCTGTGGTACACCACGCAAGAAATGTATAATTCATGGGCTACCGCTGGCGGAAATTTCATTGGCCAAATGCAGCAGGCAGGCACAGGAACCAGCACCTACAAAACCCGCAAAGATGCTTTTATAGAAATAGCCAATGCAGCTACTGGCATCGTTGACGAAGTATCTGCTGCCAAAATTGGGGAGCCTTTCACCGCTCAAGATTCCATGTTGGAAGAGTCTCCATTTTCGAGTAACTCTTGGGCTGATTTTACCAACAACCTGCAAGGAGTGAAAAATGTATATTTTGGAACATACTCCCAGGATGGACTTGGCCTACACGACTTTGTGACCCTGCATGACAAGTCGCTTGATCTAAAAATTCAGCAGAAACTGGACGCTGCCATCAACAGCCTGAAAGCATATACTACTCGCTTTGGCAAGGCTATTTTTACTGAGCCTGCTGCCGTCCAAAGCACCCAAACAGTGTTGAACGATCTAAAAACAGTGTTGGAAGATGAACTGGTGCCACTCATCCAATTGAAAGTAATAGACTAAGACAATGAAAACTGCAATACTACTTTTCGGGCTGGGGCTTTCGGGGCTGGCTATATACTCGTGCCACAAAGCTCAGCCTTTTACCAAAGACCAACTTGACGAACGTATGAGTGGTGGAGATTGCACAGCGTTTGACGAAAGCAGCGGTGCGTATGGCAACCTTATTCCAGGGCTAAGTGAACGTGACGAGCAGTTTCACGATGTGGGCGACAAGTTTTTTGAGACTAGTTTTATACCTTCAGGTGGGCAGGCTAATGGACTTGGTCCATTGTACCATCAGGTTTCGTGTGCCAGATGCCATGTGAACGAAGGCCGTGGGCTGCCGCCAATTGGGGGTGTGCCTACGGAGTCTTTTTTCCTGCAGTTGAGTATGCCTGGAGAGGATGCACACGGAGCCCCACTCAATGTTCCGGGCTTCGGCAGTCAGTTGCAAGACCGGGCCGTTACTGGTTTTCAGCCTGAGGGTTTGGTTGGCGTTTCCTATTTTGAAACCGATGAATTTTTAGCAGATGGGACAAAGGTGAGTTTGCGGAAACCGACTTATACTATTCTAAATCCTTATACAAGTTTGCCTGCGGGAATGCTGATGTCGCCACGAATGGCAAGGCCAAACTTTGGGATGGGGCTAATAGAAGCTATTAGCGATGAAAGTCTTTTAAAAAACGAAGACCCGATGGATGCCAATGGCGACGGTGTTTCAGGGCGGGCAAACCGGGTGTACGACTATTTGATAAATCAAGCCAATGCCATTGGGCGAATTGGTTGGAAGGCGGCTGTGCCAAATATTAAAAACCAAGCGGCCAAAGCCTTGTTGGAGGATATAGGCATAACCACTTCTGTATTCGCGAAAAGCAATGCAGTTGGGCAACCACAGGCCAAAGGAGATGTGGAGGCGGAACTTCACGACAGCATTCTTAATTCACTCACTTTCTATATGCAAACCCTTGCCGTTCCTGCCCGTCGCAAAGTGGATGACCCCGTGGTGAAACAAGGCCAGAAAGTGTTTGCCCAATCGGGCTGCATCAAATGCCATGTGGATTTGCACGAAACTAATGTGAACGTGGCTTTTAAGCCATTATCTGCCCAACTAATTCGGCCATACTCCGACTTTCTTTTGCACGATATGGGTGCAGGATTGGCCGACGGTAGGCCAGAGTTTAAGGCCAGTGGCAGCGAATGGAGAACCCCGCCTTTGTGGGGAATTGGCCTGAGTGAACGCGTGAATGGGCATACCAACTACCTGCATGATGGCCGGGCAAGAACTTTTTCTGAAGCAGTGATGTGGCATAGCGGCGAAGCTCAATCGGCGAAGAACAATTTCAAGAACCTGAGTACTGCTGAAAGGGAAGCTTTGCTGAAGTTTTTGGGGAGTTTGTAATCAAACTACCTGACCTATCAGGCTGGTAGTAGTAGTCTTTTCCACCAGCACATTCACGTAGTCGCCGGGCTTATGGTTACTTTTGGGGAAAACGGTCACGATGTTTTCATCGGAACGCCCCATCAAATCGTCCTTGCTTTTCTTGCTAAAACCTTCGACCAATACACGAACCGTTTTGCCAATAAAACGTTTATTCTGTTCAGTGCTTTTCCTAGTTTGCTGCAAAATAATTTCGGTGAGGCGGCGGGCTTTGTCAGCCTCGGACACATCATCCGCAAATTGACGGGCAGCCAGTGTGCCGGGGCGTTCGCTGTATGCATACATATAGGCAAAATCAAAATTTGCCCAGCCCATTAGGCTTAAACTGTCTTGGTGTTCTTCTTCTGTTTCGCCGCAAAAGCCCACTATCACATCGGTGCTGATGCCACAGCCTGGTATGATTTCGCGGATGCGATTCACTTTGTCCATATACCATTCGCGGGTGTAGTTGCGATTCATCAACTCCAGTATGCGGCTGTTGCCGCTTTGCATAGGCAGGTGTATATAGTTGCAAATGTTATTATACTTAGCAATCACGTGCAACACATCGTCCGTTATATCTTTAGGGTGCGAAGTGCTGAACCTTACCCGCAGCGTTGGACTGACCTGGGCAGTCATTTCCAGCAGATTGGCGAAGCTGATTCCTTCGTGGTTGTAGCTATCCACGTTTTGCCCAAGTAGGGTTACTTCTTTGTATCCATCGTTCCATAAATCCTGGGCTTCCTTTACAATGCTCTGTGCATCTCTACTGCGTTCGCGGCCACGAGTGAATGGCACTACACAGAAAGAGCACATATTGTTGCAGCCCCTCATGATGCTTATAAAAGCCGTCACACCGTTGCTGTTCAAGCGGATTGGGCTCAGTTCAGCGTAGGTTTCCTCACGACTCAGCAACACATTCACCGCCTTGTTGCCGTCCTCAGCTTGCATCACCAGATTGGGTAGGTCACGGTAACTGTCGGGCCCTGCCACCACGTCCACCAGTTGTTCTTTTTCCAGCAACTTTGTTTTCAGCCGCTCGGCCATGCAGCCAAGCACTCCTACCAAAAGTTCCGGTTTCTTCTTTTTCAGATGTTTCAATTGGGTCAGCCTATTCCAAATCTTAGTTTCGGCCCCTTCACGAATGCTGCAAGTATTAATAAAAATCACATCGGCGTCAAACTCGTTGTCTATAGCGGTGAAGCCGCTCTCGAGCATCACCGAAGCCACAATCTCGCTGTCACTCACATTCATGGCACAACCATACGTTTCTATGTACAGGTTTTTAGTTGCAGTCTTTACAGGTATTTCGTCGAGGAGCATTTTGTTGATTCAGTGATTTGTCGATTCGGCAATATTATTATAGGTCATTCTGAACTTGTTTCAAGATCCGAATTCTTGAATAGGCTTTTAGGTTGCAAAATTAAGGATTTGTACTATATCAAAGTATAAGTATTGTATAAGACTCGGTATACAATAATACTTTATGTCACTTTTAAGGTGACCTCACCCCAAAAACCTATCAAGCAAAATGCCTGTAGCCACAGCAGCATTCAGCGATTCGGCTTCGCCAAACTTAGGGATAGAAATAGGTTGAGTGATGTGTGGAAGTAGTTCTGGCCGAATACCTGATGCTTCATTGCCAATTACTAAAACAGAGTCACTACGCAGGTCGGCTTTGCCAATGTGCAGGCCATCAAGCACTGCCCCAAATATGCGTTCGGGGTGTTGACTCAATATAGTTTCAAACGGCACATAGTGTACCTGCATCCTAAAAAGAGAACCCATGCAGGCCTGGACCACTTTGGGGCTGTAGCAATCCACCGTATCTGGGCTGCAGAAAAGTTGGGTAAGACCATACCAGTCGGCAGTGCGGATGATGGTGCCGAGGTTGCCAGGGTCGCGGATGCCGTCGAGGTAGAGGGTAAAAGAGGAAGGGAGATTCGTTATGTTGGTTCTTCCTTCGGCGTTTGGTGGCTCGTTGTAAATTGGAATTTCTGCTATGGCAATGATTGCCTGTGGAGTCGTTAGGCCAGAGATTCGTTCGAGGTCGCGGGGTTTCATTGGAACTACGTTTGCGGTTTGGGGCAATTCGGCTTCATGGGCATCAAGCCAGTCTTTCAGCCCTAATAAATGGCTAACCCTTAATTTTGACCGCAAAAGCTCCCCAACCGACTTATCTCCCTCCACCACAAAATGCCCTTCCAATTGCCTGAACTTTTTGTCCTGAAGCGATTTGATGTATTTAGCAAGGGCAGCAGTGAGCATATTTTTTTTAGGCAAAATAAAGCCATCCTTCTTCTAATTGGGCTATGTTGTCTTGGCTCTTGCCGATTACCCTTGATGCTACATCAAGGCCAATACTTGCTAGATGGAAATCGAGTGCGTGTGCAAGAACCTCCAAATACAGGAACAGCAGAGCTGCAGCCGGGCATGGAACTGAACTATAAACAGAAGCCAAATCGCAAAATTTTAGGGGCTATAAAATTTCACCTCACTATTTATAGGCTTGGTGCTATGTTTCGCAAGACGAATAAAGTAAGCAACTTTCTCACAAACAAAGTGGGCGAAAGACCGGTAATTCTTGATTCTTCGCTGTGTGATGCAACAGTGAATTTGATAAGGCAATACCTGCTGAATAATGGATATATGCAGGCCGAAGTAAGTTATACTGTGAAAGTTTTTGCGGTGAAAAAACTGATACGAAATGCGGTGGTTACTTACAATGTAAAACTTGGCCCCGTCTACACCATCAAGCATATTGACTATACTGTTGGCGATACTGCCATTGCCCTGATATTGGATGAAGCCAAAGACAAAAGGCTGATAGCTGATGGGCAAAATTTTGTTACTTCAAAAATGGTGGCCGAGCGTCAACGTATCAACGATCTGCTAAAAACCAAGGGCTACTATCTATTTGCTCCTAATTACATCAGCTACGAATGGGACAGTACCTACAGCAAAGTGATGCTGACCATGCTCATACAAAATCCAACAGACAGAAACCATCACACGGCCTATCATTTCGGGAGGGTTTTTGTTGAAGTTGATACGAATTTGGTACAACATGCTCAGGGAGATTCGGTGGTGGCTGATGGAGTTAGCTTTATGTTGAATGGATACAATGTGGATGCCCATCTGCTGCGTAAAGCACTCAACTTCGACCCTGGAGAAATGTATTCGCATACACGAGTGGAAGACACCTACAAAGCACTGGTGCAATTAAGCATTTTTAAGTTTGTAAATATAAGACTAGAACCTGCCGACAGCTTAAGTGACCGATTGATTTGTCACATCAGACTTACGCCGCAAGTGAAACAAGATGTGTCGGTAGAGCCTACCCTGCAATTGGCCGACCAACCAATTGCCAATGCAACCCAACAAGGCCGAAACTATGGCATTTCATTGGTGACTGGGTATACTAACAACAATATGCTAGGCAAGGCTGATATTTTCAAGCTGCGGCTTCGCAATTCGCTGGAATTTCAGTTTTGGGAAAATAAGACCACTGGCAGCAAAAACATTTATATCAGTTCAGAAAATAGTTTGAATGGCTCATTGGAACTTCTAGGACTTCGGTTTGTGCCATTTAGACTGGCCAAAAATAACGGCAACCTATACAACCGAACCATTTTCGGTGCTTCGTTGATATATGAAATAAACCGTGACTTCGACCGCAAATTGGCGGTTCTGAGTTATGGGTACCGCTGGAATCATGGCAACCATTATTATGCCCTTTTTCCTGCGGAGGTCAGCTACATAAAAACTGATAATTTGAGCCAACAACTCCAAATCTACCTAAATACTCCTGCTGGTGCCGTTCTGAGTAATTTGTTTGGCAAAAATTTTATAGCAGGGTCGCGTTTTGTGTATAGCTACAGCAATCAGCAAGTGCGTAATGGTAAAAGCTATTTTATACTAAAATCTACCCCACTAGAAGTAGCTGGGAACTTGTTCGATTTGGCATATGGAATTATTGACAACAGCAAACCACATAACGAACGCACCATATTTGGGGTAAAGTATTTTCAGTATATCAAAACTGATTGGGATGTGCGTTACAATCAGCCCCTCCTTCGCCGCATCAGTGCGGTGTTTAGGCTCAATGCTGCTTGCGGACTTCCGTTTGGGAACTCGACCATCATTCCGTACGAAAAGCGGTATTTCAGTGGTGGGTCGGTGAGCTTGCGTGGGTGGCGGCCACGTACCCTTGGGCCAGGTGGTTTCAACGATGTAAACAACCCCTTGAACCGCACAGGCGAATTCAAACTTGAAAGCAATTTTGAGCTGCGTTTTCCAATCTATAAAAAAGTATTGGAGGGTGCGTTTTTCATAGATGCCGGAAATGTATGGAACATCCGCCACGACCCCCTGCTGCCCGATGCCGAAATAAACATCAATCGTTTCAAAAGTGAAATAGCCATGGATGGCGGAATTGGCTTACGGGTGAACCTGCCTTTCTTCATGATTCGGGCTGATGCTGCCATACAAATGCGTGACCCATCGCAACCGCTGGCCAACCGCTGGGTAGGCTACCAAAACCTGAAAGATATGAAAACAGCCTACAATTCCATCAATTGGAGCTTCGGCATAGGCTATCCATTCTGACAGATGATACAAAACCTATTCAGGCTGGTGCGATTTGGCAATTTGCTCATCATTGCCCTCACCCAATATTGCTTGGCAGGTTTCCTTAGCAAAGAAAAATTAAGTGTTACCTTACTGGATAAAAACCTTGCCCTGCTTTGCCTCAGCACCATGCTGATAGCAGCAGCTGGATATATCATCAACGATTACCTTGACGTAAAAATAGACGAAGTGAACAAGCCCGACCGAGTGTTGGTGGGCAACAGCATCAGCCGGAAGTTTGCCATCCTGCTGCATGTTTCGTTGAACTTAATTGCAATTGCTTTGGTCATCACGGTATCCAGAACCATTGCCGTCATTGAACTTGGTACAGCCTTGTTGCTTGTGAAATACTCCAGCACCTACAAACGAAAATTGCTTATCGGGAATATAATCGTGGCTCTGTTTTGTGGGCTCTCTTTGTTTGTGGTATGGCTATGGAAACCCGAACTAAGTCTGCTACATGTGATGGCCTACACCCTGTTTGCATTTATCGCCACCCTAAGCCGCGAAATAATCAAAGACATGGAAGACATGAAAGGCGACCGCATAGCCGATTGCCGCACATTGCCACTGGTGTTTGGCATCAAACAAACCAAGAAAATTTTGTTCATCATCTCCTCGATGTTAGTCACCGCCTGCATCATCTATTTCTACGAATTGATGAAAAGCCAGCATATCCTTGATGCCCTCAAACCAGTGTTTACAGCCTACTTAGCTTTTGCTTTGATACTGCCGTTTTTCTTGCTCATCTATCAAGTAAACCAAGCCAATACCACCAGCGATTTTGCCCGCCTCAGCCGCCTCAACAAACTAATTATGCTAAGTGGCATCCTGACTTTGGTGTTTTTTGGGGAGTAAACACATATATACATTATTACATACCCCATGAACCCCTACATCGAAATCATTCTGCGAACGATTACTGTATATGTAGCCATTGTGCTAGGCATACGGTTGTTTGGCAAAAAAGAGAAACGCCAACTGTCCATTACTGATTAGGTTTTTTTACTCCTTATTAGCAATGCGGTGCAAAATGCAATGGTGGGAGCTGGGGCTTCGCTCGTAGGTGGATTAATTGCGGCTACAACCTTGTTTGTAGCCAACTTTGTTTTTAAGAATCTCCTTTTCAAAAGCAAGAAATTTTCACAGTTGATGCAGGGTGAGCCGATGGTATTGGTGTATAAAGGTGCAGTGCGGCATCAAAATTTGGAAAGCGAGCGGATAACAATGCAGGAATTGGAAGCCGTAATACGCGAACACGGACTGTCTGAGACTAAAAAAGTAGAACTTGCCGTACTAGAGATTGATGGCAAGTTCAGTGTGGTTGCTACGGATGAGCATAAACTAAAATCATATAAAAGGGAGGGAGGAGGTTCTTAGTTAAAGGTTTTACAACTAAAACCTAAGGCCAATTAACTAATAACATTTTACTATTCTGGCCTTATTTCCAATTCTTTGGCAAAGTTGCGAAGGGTTGGATAATCCTCAATCATCTTCTTGAATTTTTCCTCGGGGGTAAAGTAGGCGGGCTTGCCTTCTTTAGGCTCTATCACTACTATTTTCAATTCGGGGCGTATGCCTGTTTCTTTCAGAATGTGTGACATGAAAGCCATACGTTCATCTTCCATTAGTCCTACGTTATGGCCACCTTCCATCTCCACTATCAACTGACCATCAGTGTCTACTATAAAGTTAAAATTATCAATCACCGTATACAGCATTTTCTTATGCGAAGCCTGCAATTTTTCCTTGAATGAAACGAGCACTGAGGGCAACATTTCTACTGAAAGAATTTTATTTTCTGTGCTTTCTTCCGAATCGCTTTCGTATTTTTTCGAGCTCAATTCCTGCTGCTTTTGTCGTTCTTGCTTCAGTATATCTTCATGCGAGAATCTAAGATTAATCTTATTTTTCTCTAGCTTGGGTAGTGGCACCGATTTATCGTAGCTCACTTCCGGTTCAGCTATTTTCACAGCATTATTCCCACCTTTGAACGCAACCGATGCCCGCTGTGGGACCACTTCAATTGGCCTCATTTCCATTACCTGTTTTATATGGCAAAGTTTTATCAAGGCCATCTCTACATGGAGGCGTTGGTTACGGGCTTCCTTGTATCGAACATCGGCATCGTTCACTATATTCATGGCATTCAGTAAAAAGGCTACACCCATCGACTGGGCTTGCTCTTGTGTCAGCTTGGCGATGCTTCCCGCAAGTTCAAGCAAGTGTAGTGTTTCTGGTCTTTGAGCAACCAACAGATTCCTGAGATGCTCCCCAAATCCAGCCAAAAACACATGCCCATCAAAGCCATTTTTGTATATTTCATCATACGTATTCAAGGCAGTCGTCACTTCCTGCCCCGTTACCGCATCCGTTATCCTGAAATAATATTCGTGGTCAAGCACGTTTAGGTTTTCCGCTACCGATTTGTAGGTAATGTTGTTGCCTGAGAAACTCACCATCTGGTCGAGCATGGTGAGAGCATCACGCAAGGCACCATCTGCACGACGGCTTATCAGGTGCAAGGCTTCTTCTTCGGCGGTTATATTTTCTTTGGTGCAAATGCCTTGCAGATGCTTCACACTATCCTCAATTTTGATGCGGTTGAAACTGAACACTTGACAGCGGCTAAGGATGGTGGGCAAAATCTTATGCCGCTCAGTGGTAGCCAATATAAAAATGGCATACGATGGTGGTTCTTCCAATGTTTTGAGGAAGGCATTGAAGGCTGCTGCCGACAACATGTGTACCTCATCAATAATATACACTTTGTACTTGGAACCTTGCGGGGGGTAACGCACCTGCTCCACCAGACTGCGTATGTCGTCTACCGAATTGTTGCTAGCGGCATCCAACTCATAGATATTGAATGACTGCGACTGATTGAAACTGCGGCAGCTATCGCATTCATTGCAGGGCTCAGCATCACTGCTTGGGTTCAGGCAGTTGATGGCCTTGGCCAAAATGCGTGCACAGGTAGTTTTGCCTACACCACGTGGCCCACAAAAAAGAAATGCCTGAGCTAGGTGTTCGCCCTTGATGGCATTCTTAAGGGTGGACGTGATATGCTCCTGCCCGATTACAGTGTCAAAGGTTCCCGGCCTGTATTTACGCGATGATACTACGAATTGTGACATGATTATTTACCCTAAAACTAAGGTTTGCGAAATAAGGTGACAACGGCTTTTGTTTATGCACAAATTTTAAGGAAAATGGCCACAAAGAAATGAGCCATTATGTTTATCCGGAAAGCATCACTCCCCCGGCTTTAACAGCTTGAACAAAAATGGTTTTTTGAAATCAATCCACCAAAACTCCTACATTTGCCTCATGGAAAGTATCGTAACCGCTCCCAGCCAAAAACCGATTTCGGTAAGCAAATTCTTAACTGGCAGACTTTATGGCCTTGGCAGCGACAGCGTTATGACCAAGTTGCAGAAAGGCGAAATACTGCTGAATGGGCAGGTGGCCAAAGCATCGGATTTGGTGCAAGGCCACGACATTATCAGCATTGAAACCGATAACCGACCCAACATTGTGGCGGAGGATATTCCACTACACATCGTATTTGAGAACGAAAACGTGCTGGTGCTGAACAAACCCGCTGGCATGGCCATGCACAAAGGGCTTGGCGTTTATAACGGAACACTGCTAAATGCTCTGGCGGGATATTATGAAAAGTCGGGGCAGACCAGCAACGTGCCCAACGGCCTAGCTCACCGTTTGGACAAAAATACTTCGGGCTTGGTGGTGGTAGGCAAATCGGCGGAAGCAAGAAACCTACTTTCATTGCAGTTTGCCGATAAATCTGCCAAACGGATATACACAGGCTATGTGTGGAACAACCCCGGCAACAGCACCCTCGACCTACCCATTGGCCGCGACCCCAAGAACGAAACCATTATAAAGGTGTTGGAGGAAGGCGGCAAAGAAGCGGTGACGCATTTCCGCACACTGCACAGCAATGCCCTGTGGAGCAAAATGGAATGGGAACTGGAAACTGGCCGTACCCATCAGATACGTGTACACATGCACCACTTGGTGTGCCCCATCCTAGCCGACGAACGTTACACCATTGAGCTTTCGGAGGAGCAGGCTCATTTGGAAAGGATATTGAAAGAAAACTACAAAGGCCACTTTCTGCACGCCACCAAACTTAGCTTCATTGAGCCAATCACCAAAGAGGAATTGAGCTTTGAATGTGCTGAGCCATTTAGGGTTGCGTAATCAATCTACTAACCAATAATGCCTATACACAAATGTAGCCAAAGCTCTGCCAAAAGGATCGGTGCAGGTTTTGTTTGCTAACATACACTTCCAATGACCCCACATTCAATTGGGGATCAGCAAAAATTGAGGTGATAACGAAACAGATTGACGGTATTTTCTTCATTGAGTTAGGTAATTAGAACGGTAAATGTAACAAGACCTATCTGAATTACAATCCCAAATAATCCTCCTTCAAGCCCCTACCTTTGTTGCCAAGAATATGAGCGAAGAAATTTTCAAAAAAGTGGTATCGCACAGCAAGGAATATGGCTTTGTATTTCCGAGTAGCGAGATTTATGACGGACTTGGTGCAATATATGATTATGGTCAAAACGGGGTTGAGCTGAAGAACAATATTCGCCAGTATTGGTGGAAAAGCATGGTGAATCTGCATGATAATATTGTCGGGTTGGATTCTGCCATTTTCATGCATCCTAAGGTTTGGAAAGCGAGTGGCCATGTGGATGGTTTCAGCGATCCTATGATTGATAACAAGGACAGCAAGAAACGCTACCGTGCAGATAACCTTCTGGAAGAACGCATTGCAAAATATGAAAAAGACGGCAAGACTAACAAAGCCGAAGAACTGCAAGCGGCTATGGATAAAGCTATCCTCGACAACGACTTACCAGCATTAAAAGCACTTATCGAACAGCATGAAATAGCATGCCCCGTCAGTGGCACACGCACCTGGACGGATGTGAGGCAGTTCAACCTGATGTATAAAACACAGATGGGGGCTTTGGCCGAAGATGCCGAAGATGTATATCTACGCCCCGAAACTGCTCAGGGCATTTTTGTCAATTTTTTAAATGTGCAAAAGACAGGAAGGATGAAAATTCCTTTTGGCATAGCCCAGACAGGAAAAGCATTTCGCAACGAAGTGGTGGCCAGAGGATTTATAATGCGGATGCGTGAGTTTGAGCAAATGGAGATGCAGTTTTTTGTGCGTCCAGGTACTGAGATGGAATGGTATACCCACTGGAAAGAGCAACGCCTTAAATGGCATAATGCCCTTGGTGCAAACCCAGCCAATTACCGCTTCCACGACCATGTGAAACTTGCACACTACGCCAATGCAGCAGTAGACATTGAATATAAATTCCCAATTGGTTTTCGGGAGGTGGAGGGTATACATAGTCGCACCGATTTCGACCTGAGCCAACACCAACAATTCAGCGGCAAAAAACTGCAATACTTCGACCCGGAAGTAAACCAGAATTATATTCCTTATGTGGTTGAAACTAGCATCGGGCTTGACCGTATGTTCTTGCTCACCATGTGCGAATCTTTCAAAGAAGAGCAGGTACAAAACGGAGAACAAACAGAAACCCGTACCGTGCTGAACCTACCACCAGCCTTGGCTCCAGTGAAGTTGGCTGTATTTCCATTGGTAAAAAAAGATGGACTTCCCGAAATGGCCCGCACCATCATATCCGATTTGAAATACGAGATCAATTGCCAATATGAAGAGAAAGACAGCATTGGCAAACGCTACCGCCGCCACGATGCCATAGGCACACCCTTTTGTATAACAATTGATTACGAATCTTTGCAAGACGAAAGTGTAACTATCCGTCACCGCGATACTATGACTCAAGAGCGAGTAAAAATAGCAGCACTAAAAGACCTAATTCTGCCCAAGGTGAGTATGACTGAGTTGTTGAAAAAATTGGGGTGAACTTAAAAGTATGAAATATATATATATTTTACTTTGGTTCTCTTATCCAAGCATCTTGCTTTCCCAATCTTTTGACACGCGAACAGACAGTGTGGATGTGAGCATGTATACCTTAAAAATGGATATGCGAAAGGTAGTCGCTAAGCAACTGATAGGCGATTGCATCATTAAATTTTCCATCAAGCAATTTCAGGTGGATACCCTGCGGCTTGACTTGTTAGGCTTGACTGTGGACAGCATTGTAAACCACAAAAGCCAAACGGCTTTGCCATTCAGATACACTAGTAAGAACATATACATTTCTTTAGATAATTCGTTTCAATCGAATACTTTCAACAACCAAATAAGAATATATTACCACGGCACACCGGGTATGGATGCAAGTACCTGGGGCGGTTTTTATTTTGTGCCACCCTACGCATGGAATCTGGGTGTAGGTTTTGCCGCAGACCCGCATTGCTATGGCCGGGCTTGGTTTCCTTGCATGGACAATTTTACTGACAGGGCTGAGTACGATTGTGAGTATACCGTTGCGAAAGGCTTCGCTGCAACTTGTGCCGCTTGTCTGCCTACTTACCAATTGAATGCCGACTCCTCACGCACCTATTTTTCGCAAAACACAACAGCAGAAAACTACCCAACTTACCTTGCTTCAATAGCCGTAGGACCCTACGAAATGCTGACTTGGCAGCATAGCAGCAATAATCAGCAAGTGCCTGTGGTACTCGCTGCCGAAGCCAAAGATACCAGCAATGTGAAAGCATCATTCAAAAATTTGGATAGCTGTATTTCGGGCTATATAGAGAGTTATGGCCCTTACCGTTTCAACAAGGTTGGATATAGTTTGGTGCCGTTCAATAGCGGAGCAATGGAGCATGTTGGAAATATAGCATACCCCCGCTACGCTGCTGATGGAACATTGGCCTACGAACACCTATATGCCCACGAACTTTCGCACCAATGGTGGGGCGACAACACTACCTGCCGCACCCCCGAAGACATGTGGCTGAACGAAGGCTGGGCAAGCTATTCGGAAGCATTATTTGTTGAGAAAGTATATGGAAAGGAAGCATACAAGAAATATGTAGCTGACAACCACTTGGATGTGTTGCATTATGCCCACATTCGCGACAGCATATACTGGCCTGTGAGTGGTGTGCCACACAAATATACTTACGGAAACACGGTGTATAAAAAGGGTTCTGATATGGTGCATACGTTGCGGGGATACATGGGTGATAATGCATTCTTCAAAGCATGTAGGCATTTTCAAGATTCATTCAGTTTCAGTGATGTTTCAAGTGACGATTTGAAACGGACTTTCCAACTGCATACCACTGCAGATTTGACTTCCTTTTTCAAGAACTGGATATACAGTCCGGGATTCCCTCATTACGAAGTTTACCTTAAAGGTGTCACAAAATCAGGAAATACCTGGAGTGCATTTTGTAAACTGGAAAGAAAGGGTATGGGTGGTTCACCTATCCACAAGGATCAATTGCTTCACTACACATTAATTGGTGAAAATTTTGAAGAATTTGATGTAATCCAAAAAAATAATTTTGACCAAGATTCGTTTTTTGTTTTTTCTGTTCCTTTTAAGCCAGTCTATGTTTTGTTTGACAAGGAGGAAAACTGGAGTGATGCAATTTCAGATGATATACTTTTTGTAAAAGCCGACAGCACATATAATTTGAAACATGGTTTAATGACAATATATTCACCTTTTTTCAATGATTCAGCTTTTCTTTTGGTGCAGCACCACTGGATAGCTCCTGGAGGAAATCCGCCTGCTGGCACCTTGCTTTCTCCTAACCGTTACTGGACAGTTGGAGGTGTGTGGCCTATTGGTTTTGAATTTTCTGCAAGTTTAAATTACAATGGCCAACGGAACATGAGCGGTGGTTATTTGGATGATAAAATGCCATTCAAAGCGGAAGATAGTTTGCTGCTTTTTTACCGTTTAAACCCAAGTAAGCCTTGGGAATTATGTACTGATTATACCAAAACCATGGGCAGTAAGGCAGATAAAAAAGGCATCATGGATATCATCAAACTAAAACAAGGAGATTATGTGCTTGGCATTGGAAATCCTAAATTGGCGATTAATAAACTTGAACCAATTGACGAGAAAGGAATCCTTGAATTGATACCGAACCCAAGCAATGGTCAAGCAACAGGTCGACTTTCTGCTCCTTTGACCGAAGATGCCTTTGTTCGAGTTTTTGACAGCAGCGGCAAAGAAATTTTAGTAAAGAATCTACCCAAAAATACGAGGGAAATGAGCCTTCAAATAGGAACTTTAGGTGTATATTTAGTTTCAATTCATACTAAAACCGGGCGGCAGGTTGCCACCGGGAAACTCATCATCGGGCAATAGGCTTTCTGGACCATTGATAACGAATCTGAACGCATCACTAAAATAGTTGATGATGTCAGAAGCGGTCATCGTTTCCATGTCAAGAGTCTGCACTGCCAAATCGCCTGCCAGTCCGTGCATATATACACCGGCAATGGCGGCTACATTTGGGGGCATCCCCTTGGCTAAAAATCCAGTGATAAGCCCAGTGAGCACATCTCCACTACCGCCTTTGGCCATGCCAGGGTTGCCGTTGGTATTTATACATATCTCACCTTCAGGCACACAGGTTATAGTATATGTTCCTTTCAATACAATGGTTACTTGTAGCTTGCTAGCCATTTCCTTTGCTTTCAAAAGGCGACGATAGCCATTTGCTGAAGGCCCAAAAAGCCTTTCGAATTCTCCAACATGCGGGGTGAGTATGCTTCCTTCGGGGATTTTTAGGTCTTTGTGTTTTGCAAAAAGATTCAATGCATCAGCATCAAAAACCATTGGGCAATCAAAGTTCTCCAACACATATTTCAAGCGGACTTTTGCCAATTCATCGGTACCCAACCCACAGCCACAGCCTACGGCAGTTATTTTCGGAATGATGACCTCATCAAAGATCATTGCTTCGGGCACACTCAATTGCATCATGTCGGACAGGTGTCCACATTCCACACTCAACAGCCCTGCACCACTTTTAGTGCAAGCCTCTGCCGCAAACCTAGCTGCACCAAACTTGCCTTTACTACCAACAACTAGCAGTGCATGGCCATAATCACCTTTGTGCGAAAATTTTTGCCTTGGTTCGAGCAATCCTTCCATTGCTTCCAGTTCAAACGTATAAAAATCACTCGGTGTTTCATTGGCAAAATCAGGATGTAGACCAATTGGCAACATCAAAATATTTCCACAATATTTCCCAGTTTCAGGCAGTAACATACTTGGCTTTACCTGCTGAAAAGGGTAGGTTTCACTAGCTTTGATAATTGCCGAACCCTCAACGTGGTCGTGCATTTCTGGCTGAAGGCCGCTGGGCAAGTCCACACTCATAATGTAGCAGCCAGAGTCATTTATTTCTTCAATGATATTGGCCAAAATGCCTATGACTGGCTTGTTGACCCCCATGCCCAAAATCGCATCTATTATATAACCACCTTCTTCAAACTCTGGAAGGTCGGCAGTAGTGTTCACTTGGTTAGCATGTATTTTTAGCTTTTTCAGGTAATGCCTGAACTCCGGGCATTCGCTTCCCGTTCCGTTCACCACATATACTTCCACATGGTGAGTAGCCTTCAAAGAATCAGCTATGATGAGACCATCGCCGCCATTTTTGCCAGTGCCACAAAACACATAAACAGGGCAATCTTTCTCCATGTCCACGCTCATCACCATAGCACAAAATTCAGCTGCTCGTTTCATCAGCATATTGCCACTTATCGGTTCGTGCTTTATGGTATATGCATCCCAATCACGCAGTTGCTGTGCATCGTAAAACTTCATTGATTCAGAACGTAAATTATATTTTCTTTCTTTGAAATAAATCGTCCTATGGGCCTGCAATATTCCTCACGAAGTCCTGAATCTCGAATTAACGCACTAAACGAATCTAATGATTCAGCTCCAACAGCCACCATCAGCCCACCGTTGGTTTGTGGGTCATTCAGCAGTTGAAATGCTTTCATGTTGGTGAGCCCATCTACTTTTTTTTCGTAGCCATTCCAGTTTCGGTAGCAATTATCTGGAATGCAGTTGGCAGCCAAGTACTTTTCTAAGTTTGGGTAAAACGGCACAGCCGCAAAATCCAATTCGGCACTGAGTCCAGAGGCTTCAGCCATTTCACAAAGATGACCCAGCAGGGCAAAACCTGTAACATCAGTCATGGCATTCACACAAGGCAATTGGGCTAATTCGGCACCTAGACTGTTTAGTCTAAGCATATTTTCAATATGAAAACTGTAGTCACTATCTTCAATCAAGTTGCGTTTAATGGCCGTGTTAAGTATCCCCGAGCCAATTGGTTTTGTCAGGAAAATGAGGTCGCCCTCTTTGGCTCCACCATTCTTTTTTAAGTTCACATTTTCAAGCAATCCATTCACACAAAGGCCAAAAAATGGCTCGGGTGATTCGATGGTATGCCCTCCTGCCAGCGGTATGCCTGCCTCTTTACATTTGCTTATGCCTCCATCCATTATTGCTCTGGCAGTCTTAGCATTCATCACCTCTGTAGGAAAACCCATCACCGCTAAGGCCAGCAATGGTTTGCCACCCATTGCATATACATCACTCAACGAATTGGCCGCAGCTATTTGCCCATAAACAAAAGGGTCGTCAACCACAGGGGTGAAAAAATCTACAGTGCTAATGAGGCTCTTTCCATTACCAAGGTCATAGACGGCAGCATCATCCTTTTGGCCGTTGCCTACCAGCAGTTTTGGGAAGCTTCCTTGCTCCAGTCCATGCAACACTTCTTCGAGCAATGCGGGTGCTATTTTGCAGCCACATCCTGCACCTTTCGTTAAACTTGTCAGTTTTATGCTTTCCATGGGGGCAAAGATGGGGTAATAACGGTGTCTTGGCCTAAAATATGTTTACACCAAAAAGTGTAACGCTGGGGCAAAAATAACTCAAAACAAATTTGATTCTTAACCATTTACCATTACTTTCGCATACCCACATATCAAAACTCACTAACATGCGAAATGAAAACGTAGCAACCAAACCGAGGCCTACTACTACATTATCCGCCGAGTCTCTTCCATGCTCAGGGTGACATAGGGTGAGGTTATATTCAAACCCAGCAGCACTACCTTGTTCATTTCCGACTTGCCTAATGGTAATCATTCAATAAGTATAACGGACTTGGCAGGAAAACAAATCCTAACAACAAAGAGTAAAAACGAAACAGCTATTACCTTAGAGATAGAACAACTGGCCAGTGGCATTTATTTTATCGAAACCGCTGGGCAACATTTGAAGTTTGTGAAGAAATACTGCTTCCAAAAGGTCAAGTAATTTTAGGAATTCAAAATCCATAAAAAAAACCACTCGTAAGAGTGGCCTTAACTGAGATGTAATCACATCCCATTCTTTCCTCTGCTGCCTGCACCAATTGCTAGATTATTTTTCAATTTGTTGATTTTTAGTTAACTATATATACTTTCGAAAAGAAAACCAAACCTAGAGTCGCCTCCTATCGAACTTTGCTGTCAACTATGAAAAATTTCTCCTCCGAATTTCAGTTTGCAGCTAGCCGCAGCAGTGGCAAAGGTGGGCAAAATGTAAACAAGGTTTCAACCAAAGTTGAACTTAAGTTTCATGTGATGAATTCGGCTCTGCTTAATGAAGTAGAAAAGGAAATAATTACGACCAAGTTATTGGTTCGTATAAACTTAGAAGGTTACTTGCGGGTAGTGAGCCAAACAGAACGTACCCAACTTGGCAACAAAGTAGTATGTAAAGCCAAGTTTTATGCATTGTTTGAAAAAGCATTGGCTCCAATCAAACCCCGCAAGCGAACCATGCCAAGCAAGTCTTCGGTGCGTGAACGCCTGAACGACAAGAAGAAATTGTCTGAAAAGAAACAAGAGCGGAAGAAGGTCTAGTCGAACTAAATTTTTGTTTCTTGCAGCTTCTCGCCAGTCTTAGAGAATCCCGATAGTTATCGGGGCAGACTGACAAACTATGCTATTTACATCTCACAGCGTTAACAAATGTCATTTGCCAGACGTGCCCTTGAGTAGTAGTTTCGCGGCCTTTTTCAGCACTAATCTACTTTAACCGATGAATTGGTTCATAAAAGCTTTTACCTCAACCCTTGGCCGCAAACTGGTAATGTCCCTCACAGGTTTGTTCCTTATCGCCTTCCTTCTTGTACACGCCGCCGGAAACTTACAACTTTTCCATAATGATGAAGGCATGTCGTTCAACATGTACACCGTTTTTATGACTGGCAATCCTATTATCAAAACCATTTCCTATCTTTTGTATGCCACATTTGTGGTACATTTTCTCCAGTCGGTTATTATCACAATTCAAAATAGAAAATCTCGTCCACAAGGCTATGTAAAAAATGTAGCCAATGCCAACAGCAAATGGAGCAGCCGCAACATGGGTATTTTGGGAACTGTGATTTTGGTTTTCTTGGTAACGCACATGGTCAATTTCTGGGCTCAGTACCACTGGAGTGAAATACCAAAGAAAACGTATTATACTATAACTTTTGACGGTGATGAAATACATACGGCCATGAAGGATACTGTACAAAACATCTACACGCGTGAGCAATCGATGCAAATGCAAAATCCAACATACGAAAACAAAGTAACTGACATAAAGGTACACCGTGTAAAAGACCTTTATAAAACGGTTGAAATAGCCTTCAAAGACGAGTGGTTGGTGATACTTTATCTTTTTGGGATGCTTGCTTTGTCGTTCCATTTACTACATGGTTTCCAAAGTGCCTGGCAAACTTTGGGGGTTAATCACCGAAAATATGTTCCCATCATCAAAACGGTTGGATGGCTTTATAGCACCATCATCCCAGCATTATTTGCTGCAATGCCGCTTTATTTTTATTTTAAGTAAAAAATTAATAGACCACCCCGATGTCAATTCTAGATTCCAAAATTCCTGAAGGCCCATTAGAAACAAAATGGGAAGACTATAAAAGCCACATGAAGTTGGTGAATCCTGCCAACAAACGCAAGCTGGAAATAATTGTTGTTGGTACTGGTCTTGCTGGTGGTGCTGCCGCTGCTACCCTTGCCGAACTAGGCTACAAGGTAAAAACATTTTGCTACCAAGACAGTGCAAGACGGGCACACAGCATAGCAGCACAAGGCGGAATAAACGCAGCCAAGAATTACAAAAATGATGGCGACTCAGTATATCGTTTGTTTTACGATACCATCAAAGGAGGCGACTTCCGTGCCCGCGAAGCAAACGTATATCGTTTGGCTGAGGTGAGTGCCAATATCATTGACCAATGTGTAGCTCAGGGTGTTCCTTTTGCCCGTGAATATGGAGGCTTGCTCGACAACCGTTCGTTTGGTGGTGCTCAGGTAAGCCGCACGTTTTATGCCCGTGGGCAAACTGGGCAGCAGCTTTTGTTAGGAGCATATTCAGCTATGAAAAGGCAAGTAGGACTTGGAAATATTGAAGAGTATAACCGCCATGAAATGTTGGAAGTGGTGAAGATAGACGGCAAAGCCCGGGGCATCATAGCCCGCAACATGGTGACAGGTGAACTGGAAAGGCATTTTGGTCATGCGGTGGTGCTTGCTACTGGTGGCTATGGCAATGTATTTTTTCTTTCAACGAATGCAATGGGCTGCAACGTAACAGCCGCATGGAAGGCTCACAAATCAGGAGCTTTTTTCGGCAATCCTTGTTATACACAAATTCACCCAACATGTATACCTGTGAGCGGTGATTACCAAAGCAAACTCACCTTGATGAGTGAATCACTTCGTAACGATGGACGTGTGTGGGTCCCAAAAAGCCAAGTCGACTGCAAAAAGCGTCCACAAGATATATCTGAAGATGATAGGGATTATTATCTTGAACGCAAGTATCCTTCTTTCGGAAACCTTGCCCCCCGAGACATTGCTAGCCGTGCAGCCAAAGAAGCCTGCGACGATGGTCGTGGTGTTGGCGAAAGCGGCCTTGCTGTATACTTGGATTTTTCGGATGCCATTAAACGTTTAGGGCAAGCAACCGTGCAAGCCCGCTACGGCAACCTGTTCGATATGTATCACCACATTACTGGAGAGAATCCATACGAAACTCCAATGAGGATTTATCCTGCAGTACATTATACAATGGGCGGACTATGGGTGGATTACAACCTCATGACGACAGTTCCCGGATTATACGCCGCAGGTGAATGTAATTTTAGTGACCATGGTGCCAACAGGCTGGGTGCTTCTGCATTGATGCAAGGCTTGGCTGACGGATATTATGTTCTACCATATACAATTGGAAACTATTTGGCCGATGAAATTTTCACCAAAGCCATCCCGACTGACCATGAAGAATTTGAGGCTGCGGAAAACAAAGTACGTGAAAGGATAGAAAAATTACTAGCCGTGAAAGGCAACCAAACCGTAGATGATTTTCATAAAAAATTAGGCCGCATTATGTGGGACTATTGCGGCATGGCTCGCACCGCAGAAGGCTTAGACAAAGCAATAGTAATGGTGCGTGAACTAAGGGAAGAGTTTTGGAAAGATGTGCGGGTCACAGGTCAAAACAACGAAATGAACCCAGACTTGGAAAAGGCTCTGCGAGTTGCCGACTTTATTGAGCTTGGCGAACTAATGATACTAGACGCCCGCAACCGAAACGAAAGTTGTGGTGGCCACTTTCGAACAGAGTTTCAGGATGAAGGCGAAGCCAAACGCAACGATGAGAAGTATGCATACGTGGCAGCTTGGGAACACAATGGAGTTGATGAACAGCCTACAATGCACAAGGAAGAACTGAAGTACGAAAATATTAAACTACAAACCAGAAGCTATAAGTAAGCTATATCAAAAATGAAATTTCAACTAAAAATATGGAGACAAGCCAATGCAAGTGTGGCTGGCAAAATGGTAGATTATACCATTGATGGCGTAAATCCCGATATGTCTTTTCTGGAAATGATTGACGTGCTGAACGAAGAACTCATCCGCAAGAATGATACACCAGTAGCGTTCGACCACGATTGCCGCGAAGGTATCTGCGGAATGTGTAGCATGTATATCAACGGACGTGCACATGGCCCACAAAAAGCTACCACCACTTGCCAACTGATGATGCGTCACTTTACGGATGGGGAAACGATATATGTGGAGCCATTCAGAGCGAAGGCCTTTCCTATAATCAAAGATCTGGTGGTTGACCGTAGTTCGTTTGACCGCATACAGGATGTAGGTGGATTTGTGAGTGTGAACACAGGTCAGGTAAAGGATGCCAACAACTTGCCGGTAGAAAAAGAGAAGGCAGATATGGCCATGGATGCTGCTTCGTGTATCGGTTGTGGTGCATGTGTAGCTGCATGTAAAAATGCCTCGGCCATGTTGTTTGTTTCCGCTAAGGTTTCACAATATGCACTGTTGCCGCAAGGCCAACCAGAAAGAAAAATTAGGGTGCAGAAAATGGTAGCCCAAATGGATGCCGAAGGATTTGGCGGCTGCACCAACACAGGTGCGTGCGAAGCTGAATGCCCCAAAGAAATATCCATCAGCAACATTGCTCGAATGAACCGCGAATACTTCTCAGCTGGGCTGTTGCAAGACTGATTTTTTATATTGCATGGAAGTTTTCCATTCGCTAGAATCGTTTCTCGAATGCAAAGGGAATGTAGTCACTTTGGGTGCATTTGACGGGGTGCATTTAGGCCACCGAAAGATTATTGAAAGGCTGATTTCGCAAGCAAAGGAACTAGATAGTCAATCCACCTTAATCACATTTCATCCGCACCCACGCATGGTGCTCTATCCTGAGAACAAAAGCCTAAAATTACTTACTACCATTCAGGAAAGGATAAACCTGCTCGATAGGACAGGTATAGACAATTTAATACTTTTACCCTTCACTTTAGAATTTTCAAAAATATCAGCCGAGAAATTTATTCGAGATTTTTTGATAGAAAAAATCGGTGCGGAGGTATTAGTAATAGGCCACGACCACCGCTTTGGGAAAAACCGGGAAGGAGATATTGATACATTGAAACAATTGAGTAAAGTTTATCCATTAAGAATTGAAGAAATACCTCCTCAGGAAGTGGACGAAATAGCCATTAGCAGTACTAAAATACGGAACTATATTCAACATGGGGAGGTAAAGGCAGCAAAGGGTTTACTTGGCAGAAACTATACCTTAACTGGTAAGGTAATAGAAGGTAAAAAGCTAGGAAATCAGTTGGGATTTCCAACGGCTAATTTGGGTGAGATTGACCCATGTAAATTAATACCCAAAGATGGTGTTTATGCTATCAAAGTTTATACAAGTGTAGGTGAGTTTGGCGGCATGATGAACATTGGTTTTCGTCCCACAGTTGATGGAATAATTCATGCGATTGAAGTACATATTTTCAATTTTGACCGAGATATCTATGGGCAGCCACTCACCATCGGTTTTGTAGACAGGATAAGAGACGAGCATAAATTTGCCAACAGAGATGCGTTGAAAAGTCAGCTACATTCGGACAAGGCAACCGCCCTAAGTTTGCTGCTATAAGTAAGCTCGTGTTTCGCAAACTATTTTACTCTCTTTTTCTATGCATTGGATGTTGTGTGGCCGCCCATTCTCAGGTGACACAGCGGCCTGATACATTGGCTGGCTACATAGTTGAGGAAGGAGAAGACGAGGATGATTCGGAGCTATCTGTTGATTCCCTTTTTATTGATGTAGCCCGACCATCCTCATTTCAGTTTGATACTATTTTTGCACCCTGCTTTGACTTGTATAAATGCTGGGATACGATTGTGATTGATCCTTACCGGGAAGGGCTAGTACCACTTACCGATACATTGAAGATAGTGCTGGGAGATAGCGACGATTGTTTCTTTTATCCGCCTTGCCTCAATAATATTACTTCTGGATTCGGCTATCGGCGTTGGGGCAGGCGATATATGAAATTCCATTACGGAATTGACTTTAGCCTCAAAACTGGCGACCAAATTTATGCAGCATTTGATGGTGTAGTTCGAATTGCTAAATATAGCGATAGCTATGGATACATGGTGGTCATTCGTCACTACAATGGCTTTGAAACCTTGTATGGACATTTCAGTAAGCTATTGGTATATTCTGGGCAAAGCATTAGGGCAGGAGAAACGATAGGACTTGGCGGCAGTACAGGGCACAGTACCGGGAGTCACCTACATTTGGAGATTCGTTTCAAGGGAAAACCTTTAGACCCATCAAAGATTATTGCGTTCGACAGAAAGCAATTGTTTAGTGATACAGTCAACCTCAACTCTGACTATTTTGCTCACCTCAAACTGCATAAGGAATTATACAACAACGGTAAACGCTGGGGTACATACAAAGCTCCTAAAGGAAAGTTGTATCATAAAGTTCGTCGTGGTGAAAGCATTTATCACCTAGCACATAAATACCACACTACGGTAGGCCGCATTTGCAAACTGAACCACATCAGCAAACGCACCAAGTTGAAGGCCGGAAGGAGGTTAAGGGTGAGATAAAAACGCACTGACTGTTTCAAAGAACAACTCAGGCTGCTCTGCATGAACCCAATGCCCTGCATTTGGAATTGAAGTCAAAGTAGCATTTGGAAACAATTGCTCCAAATCCATTTCTCCTGTAATATATTTCGAATTCTCACCTTTCACAAACAGAGTATCACCCATAAATGGCTTTCCGGAAACACCAGAACGAATATGCTCATAATTGTCCCAAATACCTTGTAGGTTGGGCTTCCACTTAAACTTACCATTGTCACCACGGCTGAGGTTTTTTAGCAGGAACTGTCGTTCGCCAAAGTCGTTTATCCCGTTCTGTAACAATATTCCTTCTGCTTCTTTACGAGTAACTATTTCAGCAATCGGTATAGCAAAGAGTGCTTTGAAAATATGGTCGTGGCCTCTTGGGTAGGATTGGGGTTTTATATCTACTACAACTAATTTTTCTATCTTTTTAGAATGACTTTGGGCTAATTGCATGGCCACTTTACCACCCATACTGTGGCCAATAATATTTGCTTTTTCTATGTCTAGGTCTGCCATCAATTCAAGTAAATCGGCTACCATGCTTTGGTAACTTATTTCATCAGCATGGCCACTCCGTCCGTGGTTTCGCATGTCAGGCACATATACTTTGAAGTGTTCTCCAAACCGTTGTGCTATATGATGCCAGTTGTCGGCTGTGCCAAGCAATCCATGAATAATGATGAGCGGTTGACCTTGCCCTATGTAGGCTTTATGGTATAGTTTCACAACGCTTCTCGAAGTCTTACTAATTTCTCCAACAAGCCTTCTAACGAATCAAGCCTTAACATATTTGCACCATCACTTTTGGCCTTATCTGGATCTGGATGTGTCTCAATAAAGAGTCCATCAGAACCGGCAGCGATAGCACATTTTGCAATTGTTTCTATCATTTCTGGTCTACCACCTGTGACTCCCGCCGCTTGGTTGGGCTGTTGCAAGCTATGGGTGCAGTCCATCACGACTGGGTAGCCAAAGGCTTTCATGATGGGGATGCCTCGGAAATCAACAACCATATCCTGATAGCCAAACATGCTTCCACGTTCAGTAAGCATTATTTTATTGTTGCCAAAGTTGGCCACTTTGTCGGCTGTAAACTTCATGGCTTCTGGACTGAGGAACTGCCCCTTTTTAATATTCACTGTCAGGTTAGTCTTGGCTGCTGCTTCTAGTATATCCGTTTGGCGGCATAAAAAAGCAGGGATTTGAAGTATATCTACATACTTGGCAGCAAGCTCTGCCTCCTCAGCAGAGTGAATGTCAGTAAGAACTTGAAGACCGATTGTATGTCCTACTTTTTTGATGATTTCCAACCCAACTTCGTCACCAATCCCAGTGAATGAATCCTTGCTGCTTCGGTTGGCTTTGCGATAGGATGCTTTGAAAATGAAAGGGATTCGAAACCTTTTTGTAATTTCCGCTACTTTACCTGCTATGTCCATACAAAGCTGTTCGCTTTCAACTACACACGGACCGGCAATCAGGAAAAAAGGTTTTTGCATCTTAGTCAAATTTTACTGCAAACATATTGCACCAACAGTTGAGAATGGTACTTCAACTATTTACATTTGCTCTTTCATAATTTATTTAATCGGTTACAAATAAATTAATGTCTTCCCCTCCTCCGCCCCTGGACACTTGACGACCTTGACAGCTTAATGCTTAATGCCAACAATCCTCATGTTGCTAAAACCATGATGAATGCCTTTCCAAATCCTTACAATGAGGATAGTGGTAAGGCATTTATTGCTATTGCTAACGCGGACACTCCCATCCGCTTGTTTGCTATTGAAATTGATGGTAAGGCTGTTGGTGGTATTGGGCTGCATCAGCAACAGGATATAGCTTGCAAAAACATGGAGCTGGGGTATTGGCTTGGGCATTACTTTGAAAGGAGAAGACAAACTACTTGGTACCCTCGGCCTGTGGCGGCTGGAAAAAGAAAACAACCGTGCCGAAATTGGCTACGCCCTTCGCTACGATTTTCAGGGAACAGGAATAATGAAAAAAGCCATACCACCTGTGCTTGCTTTTGGTTTTGAGCAAATGAAACTACATACCATCATGGGCTCTGCCAATCCCGAAAACACATCCTCCTGCTTGATGATGGAACGAAACGGATTTAACCGGGAAGGAACGTTGCGACAAAGCTGGTTTTTCAATGGTGTGTGTTCTGATTCGGCAATCTATGGAATGTTGGAGGAGGATTATTTTGCGAAGTCTTAGACCTGTCATATATTTCTTCCATCAAGTATGAAACCTGACAGGTCTGAATAACTCAAGGTTGTTTGTGCAACCGGTTCAGTAATACAAAAAAAAAACCACCTCTTCGCAGCGGCAGGGATAGGAGGGTTTGTATACCCTCTAGAAGTTTTCAGAGCATTTTAAAGGCTTGCTGCCACAGCCACTTTGTACAACTTCTTCCTCAATTCCTTCACTTCAACATTCTCCAAGTATTCATCAAAAGTACAGAGTTTATCTATGATACCGTTGGGTGTCAGTTCAATCACACGGGTGGCTACGGTCTGCATAAACTCATGGTCATGGCTTGAGAAGAATACGTTTCCTTTGAATTCTTTCAGGGAGTTGTTGAATGATTGGATGGATTCCAAATCAAGGTGGTTGGTGGGTTCGTCAAGTATAACACAGTTGCCGTTTTTCAGCATCATACGTGAAATCATACAACGCACTTTCTCGCCTCCCGAAAGCACTTTGCAACTCTTCAAGGTTTCTTCACCCGAGAAAAGCATTTTGCCCAGAAACCCACGGATGAAAGTCTCGTCTTTGTCCACACTGAACTCCCTCAGCCAATCTATCAGGTTCAAATCCCTATCCTGAAAGTAAGGAGTATTGTCAACCGGCAAGTATGCTGGTATAATCGTAATGCCCCAATGGTATTCTCCTGAAGTCGCTTTTTGCTCCCCTGCAAGCACATCGAAAAAGCGACTCACAGATAGATGGTCCTTGGAAATGACAGCAATCTTTTCGCCTTTCACTGTATTCAGACTTACGTTCTTAAACAAAACTGTATCGCCTTCCGTGTAGCAGAGGTTTTCAATAGTTAATATTTGATCCCCGGCTTCACGGTCAGGCTTGAAAAGTATAGCGGGATATTTCCTATTTGATGGGCGAATCTCATCAATTGTCAATTTCTCAAGTAGTTTCTTCCTGCTGGTGGCCTGTCGCGATTTAGATGCATTGGCACTGAACCTGGCTATAAAATCCTCCAATTCCTTTTTCTTGTCTTCGGCCTTTTTGTTTTGGTCCCCACGTTGGCGTAATGCCAGTTGGCTGCTCTCGTACCAGAAGGAATAGTTACCAGTGTATAATTGTATTTTGCCAAAATCTATATCCGCCACATGAGTACACACCGCATCCAGAAAGTGCCTGTCGTGCGATACTACAATAACTATATTTTCAAAATCGGCGAGGAAATTCTCCAGCCAGCCGATAGTTTCCACGTCAAGGTCATTGGTGGGCTCATCTAGAATAAGTATATCAGGATTGCCAAAAAGGGCCTGGGCCAACAGCACCCTTACCTTTTCGCTGCCACTAAGTTCTTTCATTAGCTTGTTGTGCAGATTTTCTTTGATGCCAAGGTTGCTCAGCATATCGGCAGCATTACTCTCGGCATTCCAGCCTTCCATGTCGGCAAATATTCCTTCCAGTTCAGATGCTTTCAATCCATCTGCTTCACTAAAATCGGGCTTGGCATACAGAGCATCTTTTTCCGACATTATTTTCCAGAGCACTTTATGCCCCATCAGCACAGTTTTCAAAACCTCATGCTCATCAAAGGCATAATGGTCTTGGCTCAGCACTGCCATGCGTTCGCCGGGTGTAATGTTCACCTTGCCATTGGTGGCATCTATCTCTCCGGCCAATATCTTCAAGAAGGTTGATTTACCTGCACCGTTGGCACCTATCACCCCGTAGCAATTGCCTTGCGAAAACAATACATTTACTTCTTCAAACAACACACGCTTGCCATACTTCAACGCTAAATTGGAAACTGAAATCATTCGCTTATATTTATATTAGGGGAGGCAAAGGTAAGCCTATGCCAGAAGCCAATATATGATAGCAGGCAGGTTTAATGAGATCAGAAGAATATAAGTCATAGAAAATAAACAAAAAGCCCCAACTACGGGGCTCTTTGTTTATCAACTATCTATCATCCACCAAAAAAATGTCATTTTACTTTCTTGCCCATATACTGTTTCAGCAGCACTTTCTTAAAGTCTTCTTCGGCCTTGAACAGCAGGAGTATCTTGCGGGTATTCACTGATTTTTTAAATTCCGAAGTATATTTTTTCATTAAGTCTACTTGCATTTGGCGTAGGGTCATCATGTCGGTCAGCATCTTCTCTGATTCAGCATCGGTCATGGCTTCCATGTTGATTTCTTCCGCGTTTTTGTACTTCCTTTTTAGGTCGTCTTGCTCGCGACGGTATTGGTTATAGATTGGCCAAAACAACTTGGCTTCCTCTGAGGTCAGTTGCAACTTTTCGGAGATAAAACCCACCCGAAGAGCCTCGATTCTGTTAATGGCGGTTGGGCCAGGTTGCGGCACATCAGCAAAGGCATTGAAACCAATGCATAGCAGGCAGCTAAATAGGATACGTTTCATGTTAAAATTCTTCTATTAATTGCGTTTCGTCAAGGTGTTCAAGTATGTATCTTTCCAAGTCTTCTTTTTGGGCAAGGCTAGCTTTTGTTTCAAGGTGTTTGGGATGTATCATTTGCTTGGCCTTAGCCTCGCTTACCTCACCCTGCCCACTAAACAAAGCAAGCATTTCATCGCTCACATCTTCTTGTTTCAGGGCAGCTTCCAGCTCTTCTGTACTCAGTTTATTAAAGTCAGGTTTCACAACTGGAATATTCGCATAATTCGAAGGCTTCTCAGGTGCATTGGTATAAAACCCTAGACTAAATGCAAACACCACCATTGCTGCCATTGCCGCTGCCCGGTAGTAACGTTGTATGGGTCGGATAATCCGCTGCGGTTCTGCTTTTCCACTCAGGGCATTCACCTTGGCCATTATTTCGGCCTGGCTTTGCTCAAAGTAGTTTGGGGGAACGCCGAAGGCCAGTTCATTGCCTGCCAATTCCATCAACTCAACTCCTACATTCTCTTCTTGCTTTTGGATGCCTGCCACTATGCGTTCACTCAGGCTTTCAAAATATCCATCGGGCACACCGAACGGGGTTCCATTATTCAAACCTTCAATCTTTACCTCCTTGTCTTCCTCCCCTAAAATTTGCGAAAGCACCCGCGTTTCAAAATTCTCAAAATACCCATCAGGCACACCGAAACCAGCATCGGGGCTGCTTCCGGTCAGTTTCCGGAGCCGCTCTTCTCGCTCGTTTATATTTTCGGGATTGGGTTTCATTTTTTTATTTTTCACAGACTCAGAGTGTGTGTTCACCGATTGGTTTAACCTATGCCAAAGAATTTCTCTACCTTTTTCACGGCATGGTGGTACGATGCTTTCAACGCCCCAACGGAGGTGCCTGTTATCTCACTCATCTGCTCGTATTTCATGTTCTCAAAATACTTCATGTTGAACACCAGCCGTTGCTTGTCGGGCAAGGTGAGGATGGCCTGCTGCAGCTTCATTTGGATATTGTCGCCATTGAAATAGGGATCGTGGGTGATGGTTTCCGCAAGGCTGTATTCCACGGTGTCCCAGTCGGTATAAAGGTTTGCCTTTTTCTTATTGATAAAAGTTAGGGCCTCGTTGGTAGCAATGCGGTACATCCAAGTAAATAGTTTACTGTCTTCCCTAAAATTATCCAATCCGCCCCACACTTTGATAAAAGTATTCTGGGTCACATCGTCCGCATCGTCGTGGTCTATCACCATCTTGCGGATATGCCAATACACCCGCCGCTGATATTTTTTCAATATCTGCTCAAAAGCCCTGCTGCGGGTGCTTTCCACCTTGAATTCTTTCAGCAATATTTCGTCTTCGGGTTCGAGCATAGGGGAACGGGATGTGGGAATATGGGAATGTGTGAATCAGGCTTTGCATTTGCCCCTCTCCCTATGGAGAGGGGTTGGGGTGAGGTCTAACAAAGGCCGTAGATTACCAAAAGCCGTTTAGGTTTAATCCACTCAAAAACGCATATTATACTGCAAAAGGAAAAGCCTTGGTGCGGCCATGTTTCCGGGGAATTGCATCACTTCGGCGTTCAATACATTTTTTACAACGATGCTTAGCTTATGGTGTGGGTTGATGTCGTAGGCCATGCGTAAATCGAGCAGACTATAACCCTTGTTGTGGGTTGCCATGTAGGGTTGCAGATTTTTCACTGCATTGTATAGGTATCCATCAATATTTTGAACTGCTGAATTGTATATGAAAGAGCCTCCTAATGACCATTTTTTATACGTAAAATCAAGGTTCACTTTCCAGCTATGGCGGTAGCGGTATTTCAGGATTTTATCGCTGGCTTTGGCGGTGTCGGCAAAAGCAGAGTCCTTGTATTGTGGGTCTAAATAAGTATATCCAGCCAGCACATTGGTCATCACATTTTTTATTTTTCCGCTACCACTCACACTGGCATCAAGCCCTTTGATGCTGCTGTAGCCCGGCACTGTGTTAAAGGGTTTGAACCCTAAATAATTTGGATTGAAAGGCCCAAGTTTTGGCGGGTAGTAGCCAAACAGAAACTCAATCATGTTTTTGTAACGCATCTCAAAAACAGCAACGTCTATCAGCCCCAGCCATTTTTGTATTTTCACCGCTTGACGGATTCCTATTTCGGCACTGTAACCAGTTTCGGCTTTGATGTCTGGGTTGGGGATAATGCGGATGCTGCCAGCTTGTGTAGAAGTATATCGCTCAGCCACGGAAGGAAAGCGGTAGCCTGTGCCAAACGATGCCCGCAGAAAAGTGCCTTTGCCCCTTTCGCCACCCAGCTGCTGCGAAATACCCGCCCTGACGATAGGGAAAGTCTGGCTGGGCAAGGTATCCAGCTTATTATATTCAAACCTGCCACCCAGCGAAAAGTTGGTACGTTTCCATTTCAAATCGCCTTGCAGGTATGCTGAAATATTTTGCCCCATGTGGTCTTTGTAAACGCTGTCGCTGCTCACGGTGTTTGTAGTGTTCACAATTCCAGCAGCCCACACCAGCTTGTCTTTTTCCCTCAACTTGATGGTGCGTTGATATTGGTATTCACTATATATCAAAGTCGCCCTTGAATTTTGCCCGGTATTGTTGCGGTTGTCGGTAATAAACACCCGGTTGCGGAAGCTGAGTTTGTAGCGGTCAGTTTGCCATTGCACAAAGGGGTCAATAGTATAGCGAAAAGTCTGGGTAAGGCTCAAGGTGCCATCCGCTGGAACATAAGCCTGATTGGTATCGGCCCAGAAAAGGAAATTGCCAAACCTGCTGGTAAACAAGCTTACTGACACTCCGTAGCTGAGCATCTTGAACTTTGGGTCGTGGGCTTTTATACTAAAATTCATACGCTCATTAGCAAAGGTTTCGTCTTTGCGGTAGCCATCATCGTGAAAGCGGTAAAGTCCAAACGTATAATCAACAACTCCTTTCCTTCGGCTGTGAAAGAAGCTCA
>SHWZ01000044.1 GCA_009693575.1 Flavobacteriaceae bacterium
CCAAGGTTCACTGTTGGGGTATTGGCGTTATTTGTGGCACTTTCATAAGAGGTTTTCTTGCTCAATGCTTCCACCAGTTCTTTGTCGTTTGGCAAGGCATACAGTTCGTTCAATGTCACCTTCATCATTGGTTGCAATTGTTTTGGAAAGCAAAGGAAATCTTTCACGACGGTCTTGTCAAATGTTTCGGTTTTTATGTTTAATAATTTTAAGGTGATAGTAATGGAAGTTTCAGGGAAATATTCCACAGTACCAGTGAGAATAAAGTCTTGATTCAGTTTCTTGCCCACTTCCAAGAGGCATATTTTCCCGTAGCATCCTTTGGTGTTCAGCTTTTCGCGGTCGAGCAATGTGGCGGCATCATATTTATCAAGCACTTCGTACATGCTCAGTTTTTCCAGTTCCATTCGCAGCATGTTGCCCATGCTCACTGCATCTACTTCTGGCACTTTGCTGTCCACATCGAACACTGCTGTTTTGGGGCGGGCAGTCTGTGCATTGGCTATAGAGAAACTAAAAGCGACAAGGGCGAAAAGCATCGCTTTTGCTATCCCTTTGGTCATTGATTGGTTCATTGTTGTTTTTGGTTTTAATGATTTTGTGATGCAAAGGTGCAATGATAGGCAAAGCCGGTTTTACGGAATGGCCATAATCAACTCAACAAAAAATAAGGCTTGCCAAAATAAGACTCTACCGACTTATGACAAACATTAGCAGGCAGAAGCATCGCCATGCCTTTAACTTTGCAACCGTATACAGACTAAAGACAATTGCCAATTGGCAACAGATAACCAAATTTCAATCATGCAACTCATCAACCCAATCCATTTCTCACCAGAAAGTATAGATGCCGCTAGAAAATCGTTCGACACGGCCAAGCCATATCGCCATTTGGTAATAGATAATTTTTTGCTTCCTCAACCGGCAGAGGACAGCTATGCAAAGTTTCCTGCTTACGAGCTATTCAATAAAAAATACCAAGGGTTGAATGAATTCAAGGCTGAAGGAAGCAACTTTCAGGATTTCGACCCGCTATTTGCCCAACTGCGAGATGAGGTGGCAAGCAAAGAATTTTGCCAATCACTGAGCCAAATAACAGGCATCGACGACATATACTCAGTGCCTGATGCACTTGGTGCTGGCCTTCACCAAGGTGGCAATGGCAGCTTTTTGGACATCCATATTGACTTCAACATACATGTGAAAGAGAACATACACCGCCGCATCAACCTGCTGGTGTTTTTTAATAAAGATTGGAAAGATGAATACCTTGGGGCTACCGAACTGTGGAATGCCGATATGAGTATATGCGAAGGCAAAGTGATGCCCTATTTGAATCGTTGCCTCATTTTTGAAACCAACGAAATAAGCTATCATGGCTACGACAAAATCAAAGTACCAGAAGGTGTTACCCGTAAGTCTTTCTATACTTATTTCTACACCGACTTGCGAGCCGATGCGGTGAAATATCATGACACAGTTTTCAAAAGTCGCCCAACTGATAGCCGCATAAAAAAGCTGATTACCCCGTTGAAAGAAAAGGCCAAGAACATTGTGAAACGCACCCTAAAAACGGTAGGAATCACCTTTGATTGACACCAAAGAAATTCAACTTTGATAAGTATCGCCCTCTTATTTTACCACTCCAAGCTTTTCTAGTTCCTCTGGTTGAATAGTAGGTGGCATCACACCTTTTCTCATCTTTTCAATGGCCAATGCTGCTACTTTCTCAGCATGTTCCTGTTTGGCAAAACCCAAAGTGCCAGGTACGGCAGGAATGTTTGGCTGGCTGATGGTTTTCTTGCCATCCACATATATTTCGTAGCCGAAAGTACCTGCTTCACCAGCAATCACCTGAAAGCTGTATTGGCTGCTGGGGCTTGGCTGTGCAGGCATAGTTATTTGCTTAGTATCGGTGTCGACGTGTACTTCAATTGTGGTAGAAATTGCGGGCTCTGGGATCACAGCAGGTTCTTCCCGTTTATTGCTGCCACAGGCCGCTAGCAAAAGGGTAGCGAAAATTATGGTTAGATATTTCATATCAATTGGAAGCAAACATATTTGATGTTTTCGCCTTTGTCGGTAAATATTTCTTCATAGCGAGTTTTCACTTGCAATATTCCTTCGTAAAGGGGCGATTGGTAAAGGTCATGGGTTTGTTGTATTATTGGAAGCTTAAGCTCATCCAATACCCGCATCGTGAACTCAAACAGGGCTGTGTTGTCGGTTTTCAAGTGTACAAGCCCATGTGGTTTTAGAAATTGCCGATAACGCTCCAAAAAAACTGGGTGGGTAAGCCGCTTTCTAGCCCTGTTGTCTTGTGGCTGTGGATCAGGGAATGTTATCCATATTTCCTCCAATTCACTTTGCTCAAACCAGTCGTTTATGTGGTCTATCTGTGCCCGAACGAAGGCCGTATTCACAATCTTTTCGGTGTTTGATGCCTTTGCTCCTTTCCATATTCGGGCACCTTTGACATCCACCCCTACAAAATTCCGTTCAGGATAAAGCCTTGCCAAAGCTACTGTGTATTCGCCGCGGCCGCAGCCAAGCTCTGCTGTTATTGGATTAGTATTTTTGAAAACATCTTTTGCCCAGTTTCCTTTTCTCAGTTCAGGTCCAGCTTGAAAGGTTCGTTCAAAGGTGTCTAGCTCGGCCCATTTTTTCAGTTTACTTCTTCCCACTGGGCGAAAATACTTTGAATTGCAGGCAGCAGCCAAGTTTCATCGAGAAATCTGTTCAAAATATTCCATAGCCAAGTCCTTTAGTTGCTCAGCCCCTTTTCCGGCCAGCCTCATTTCTCGTAGCGAATCAGCCCCTTTTGATTTGGATAACTTTTCGCCAGAATCATTTTTCAGCAAAGGGTGATGGTGGAAACTGCACTTTGCGAAACCACCCAACGCTAATTGACCAGCTAGATAAATCTGTGAGGCAGTGGAAGGAAGCAAATCTTCGCCTCTCACAATATGGGTAATGCCAAATTGCACATCGTCGAGCAAGGAGGCTAGTTGATAGGCAGGTATTCCATCACGCTTGCGGATAATGAAACTGCCTATCTCCTTGCCTAATGCAAAAATATTCTCAGCTATTTCTACAACAGTATTTTCAGGCACAACTATCCGTAGGGTTGTATAGGGGGTGTTCAATGGGATGCCTTTGTGTAGGCAGATTCCGGGATAGATGCTATGCCCTTCCAAATCCTTGCGGCTGCATTGGCAGGCAAATATTTTAGCATTTAAAGACGTCATTAATGGCGTCTCTATGGCCATCCGTTTCCGTTGCGACCAGTTCCGCATAAAATCATCTGGACTATTGGGGCCTTCTTGCCATTCTATCCCCAGCCACTCAAGTGTTTCAAAGATGTCTTCAATATATGCAGGACGGCTGCGTTCGCTATCCAGGTCGTCTATCCGCAGCAAGATTTTGGCCCCATTTTTTTTTGCCCAAAGTTGGGTAATGAGAAACGAAAAAGCATTGCCAATGTGCAGCAGCCCACTTGGTGTGGGGGCTATTCGGGTCTTGGGCTGTGTGGCCATTGGTTTCTCAGAGGCTGTCGAAGAGGCTCTTTAGCTTTTCTTTCTTCAAAATCTTTTGCCCCGTGCTGCCAAAGGCTATCAACCGTTCACCCACACTTACATCAAAGTTGCAGATTATTTCGTTGCCTTTAATGGTATCAAATATAGCTGTAATTTTCACATTTTGCCCCAATAATGCAGGAGATTGGTGTTGGATGTGCAGGAAAGTGCCAATGCCTTCTTCATTTGGCTCTTTCATGCTTAATACGAACTGACGAGTAGTCCATTCGGCATCACGGCCAAGGGCAAAGGTTGCATACACAGGATGTACTTCTACTGCTTCAAACTTGGCAGTGTCGTTCTCCTTCACGGTGAAAAAGAGGGTAATCTTATCGCCAGGTTTGTGAGTAAAAAGCATTTTGTTTTTTTCTAAATGATTTAGTCACATGGCAGAATTACTATGACCTAATTCGTACATCTTAAATTGCACTTCGTTTTTCAAAAAAACTGGGCCGGGGTTTGAAAAATCCCGAATGAATCAGGATTTGGCCACCTATTTTTTGCCGCAACCATCTGTTGTTCGGTTCGCACCTCTTCCCTTTGCAGAGATACAGTCCGGTTTTGGCGGGAGGCAGCCGGTAAATGAAAAGTGTTGAATTTTTCTTATGCCCGGCCCGAGGCAAAGGTAGGGAAAAGCAAGTACGATTTTTGATTTACGAAGTACAATTTGGGAGGAAGTATGCCTTTACCACATTCTCTTATTCCTACATTTTATTCCTCATTCCTTCACAAACTTCTTCACCACTATTCCTTGTCCCGTTTGCAAAGTGATGATGTATACACCTTTGCTCAATCCATCAAGCGGCAGGCGGAGCTGGTCTTCGGCGAAGGTTTGTTGCAACACAGTGCGTCCGAGCAAGTCGCTTACTTGCAGGCGGCCTTTGGGTATTTCGAGGCTGCTTAGGTCAATGTATAGCAAGTTGTTGGCGGGGTTGGGGTACAGGTTTATTTGCAAATCAGAAACTTCAAGTTCCTTGGCTTCCAAGCCCCAAGTGGTGGTAAAACGGTATATCAATTCTGAGCCAAAGTCAGGATTCAGGTTTTTAATTTGTTTGGCATTCATATCGCGGAATCGGCAGTAGCCGACTCCTGTTTGTTGTCTGTTCCACCAAAAGTCAATTCCATCGCCGCCGGCATCATTCAGTTTGAATTCGATGCAGCTATTCGGAAGGCTGATGGTGTCTCTGTATATCACAAATGAATCAAGATTTTCCTTTTTGTAAATCAATTGCCCCGTCCGCAGGTCGGTGAATGTGTAACTGTTGTCTTTGCCAAAGCGGTTGGTGCGAAACCATACCACCACCTTAGCGGGTTGCTTTTCCGGGACTTTGCAAGTACTGTGATTTTGGTTATCCGTCGGGAACTCATCAGCTAGTCCGTTCACAGTCTCCATCTTGCACCAAAAGATGTTTTGCGAAGCAGCATTAAATCCCGACCAGTTGAGCATAGGCAAGGCCAGCCGCCGCTCTTCTCCAAAGCCAATTTTGCCAGTCCAGTTATAGGTTTGGGTGTCGCCTCCTATCATTCCAAAACGGAAAGCCAGAGTGGCAATATCGTCTTTTCCGTTGTTTTTCACCAGCACTTCGGGGTTGCTGCAAATGGGGTTTTCACGGTTGTATTCTTCGTGGTCGCTGGGGCTAATGATGGCGGTGAGTGCAGCATCCGTTTTAAAGTTCCAATCGCCATAGTGCCACAGCACCGAACTGATGGAATAGCTGGGGGTCTGATTTCCACTCCAAGTGTAATCTTCAAAATCCATATCCAAAGTGTTACTATCATTGATCTTCAACGATGAGCCTATCTCAAAATCAAACTCCGGCACCCGACTACCCGGACACCAATTCGCTCTGTCAAAAATCCAGGTGCCACCTTGAGGCCACAATGGGTTTTTACCACAATCAGCCTTCCAAACCCGATGGCTTCCCGCAGCAATGCCGTTCACTTTCAGACCCATGCCCACATTGTAAAACTCCGCCGCACCCTGGTCGTTGTTGCCCCCGTGTCCGCTAGGAATAAAGCTCATCTTGGCCGACTTCATTCCTGAAGGGGTGAATACCCGTTTGGCATTCATGTACTTGGATTCAAAGTCTTGAGAGTTTTTGTAGCCATAACTACCCCCGCCAGCCCCATAAATATTTTGCATTTTCAACACATCTCTTGGTGGCGTTCCTTCAATGAAATAAAAATCGAGAGTGACACTAAACCCGCTGCTCCAGCCTGAATAAAATGCCCTGAGAGTTGCAGAATCGTGCAACAGCTCGGCAAAATCAGTCACATCAAAAGCATGGCGGTGTGTCCAATTGTTGTTGAAGCCATTGCTCCCATCTCGCATGTAAGTACCGTATGGAGTAATCACCCTTGCCAGCTCAAAGTTTTCCATCACTTCAAAGCGTTTCCAGATAGTGTCGGGAAATCCTTGTGAGGTATCAATCTTGGCAATGCTACTATCCATATTGCCAGTTGGCTTGCGGTATTGGATATGGGTGGTGTAATCCCAGCCTGAGCACCCTGTGCTGGCACAGCCAAGGGTGTAAATCATCAGTACCTGATGCCAGCTTTTGCTTTGGTCGGGAAATTTGCCCTTGAAATCGTAGTTGCCATACGTGGTCATATCCCGCTTGTTATGAAATCGGACATGCGTAGTGTCGCCCATAATGGCCTTTGCCGAAAGGCAACCCAAGAAAATAAGAACGACGAGAAGTTGTTTGAGGTGCTTCATATTTGTTTTGAAGCCACAATATTCAAGTATGCAGGCTAAAGTGGCTAACAAAAAATTACTTCACCGTGCCAATATAGCTCATAAATCGATGCCGCACACCAAACTCCCAGTATGCTTCACCTTTTATTTTGAACCCATTTTTTTGACAAAAAGGCACGAGTTCAAAAGGGGCACCTAGATTTATTTTCTGGTTTTTTGGCATGTTTTCTAGCATATAACTCAGCAATGCCTGACCAATTGCTTGGCCACGATAACCTGAGAGTACGCAAATACGCTCCAGCTTGTAGCCCATCTTATTCTCACGCCAGCGGGCAGCACCCACTGGAACACCATCAGCACTTGCCAGAAACCATTGGCATAGTCTGGCCTTATCGTATTTGTCATGCTCTTCGCTAGCAGCAAACCCCATTTCAACCTGAAAGATTTGTCGTCTTAAATCAAGATGAGTTTCAAAGTCGTTTTTGTTGTCTATTTTCTTAACGTTCACTAGCATCTGTGGTAAGGGGTGAGTTAGGTTTGGGGCAATAATAGCTAAAAAAAAACAGTTGTAAATGCAAACTTGCTGCAAAGCTATGGAATTTTCATCAAGCTTAGAATTTTGACAAACAACAAGATGGGACTATTAGGTAATAACTTTGCCTCGTTTATGAAAAAATGGCACCGCATTTATGATTTTTCTTTTGATGGACCGGAGCCCCAAAAACTCCACACTGTCCGCACAGTGGAGGTGAATGGTTTCCAGGTATGCCTAGCCCGGCTTCAGGATGGATACTTTGCTGTCAATGACGTTTGCCCACATGCAGGCCACAAGCTTGGCCAAGGCATCTGCACCCACGATGGCCGGGTGATATGCCCTTACCACCGCTACACCTACGACTTGCGTAGTGGCCAAGGCGACCCGCAGCAAGGTGATAGAGTAGGTACTTTTCCTGTGGAAACCCGTGCCGATGGAGTGTACATAGCTTTTGAGGAAGAAGAAAAAAAAAGGTGGGGGTTTTGGTAAAAAGAAATGCATCCCTGCATAAGCAGAAAGGCTTTTCACAAAACGAAAACTATTTTTAGTTTTTAATAAACTTTTTCCGAGCTCATTCTTGTTGTCAAAAATGACTCTTACCATATACACGTCTTGTGGTAGTTGGGTTACGTCTATGTTGGATACTTGCTTTTGCATAGTCAGAATCCTCAATTGTATTACAAGCATATCCATCACTTCTACTCTTCTGATGTTGTTTTGGCTATCAATGTTCAATAGTCCATTGGTTTGGTTTGGGTAAATGGTATATGCCGCTGAATTGCTTAAGTCTTCAATGATGTTGCCTGTGATTCAAAGTATACAAACAGATTTTTTTTTGGCAGCGAAAGTTTTGTCATAAGTGAATACCATTGGGCAAGTAGGGTAGCCTGGTATTATATCAGAGCCAGCCAACAGTTTCCACAAGGTATAGGTGCTGAAAGGCTGTAAAGTCGTTTTGTGCCATTGGTAGAATATACATATGATTTGCCCCTATCAAGCACAAATGCTCCACACTGTGGCTAGAAACATGCTGGCCGTGCAAACAAGGCGTTGATCTGGTTTAAAGCACAAAGTAGACCCACAACAATCCCAATCTGAGCAGCATTAGGCTATCCATGCCAACTGAAAACCAAGGTTCGCGGTTGATTCGAGGGCTTTTGGCCAACAGCACCACGGTGCAAAAATCGCAGATTGCAATGGTGATTCCATATTCAGGCGAAATCATTAAACTATAGGCAATAGCAAATAGCCCGAGTGGGTAGGCTAAATAGGAAGCTTTCCTTTCACCTAATTGTACGGGTATGGTCATGAGTCCTGCTGCTCTGTCGGTCTCCGTATCACGGATGTTGAACGCCATAGCTATCATGGCAATGAAGAATATTCGCTCCCACAATACATGGTAAAACAATGGCCCATAATTGACCGGATGAACAATAGTGGGCAACACCACCGAAACAACAACCCACACATATACAATGAGCAGCAACTTCAGCACTGGAATACTCCGCAACGACTTCCCAAAAACCGGTATAGAGTATGCTAGAGAAAGCAAAGCAAGATGGCTGAGATAGATTATAGTGTCGAGCTTGAGCCAAGAAAAAGAATAGGCCACAATGCCTCCGCCCACAATGCTGAATGCAAGCAACCAACCCCAATTTCGGTTTGCCCATTGGTGAGCTTCGTTCGGCAATGTCTCTTTCTTTTTGGCAAACACCAAGCGATTGAAATTGTAGATGAAAAAGGTTGCCCCAAATACAAACAATGGCTCACGCAAATCCATGTCGCCAAGCCCAAGATGAATGCAGGTTTCATAGTACAGACTAGCTGCACACAGCGATACAATGAGGTTGGTGAGGTTTAGGAATTTCATGGGGTTCTGTATAGTTTTTCAAATCCATTAAGCATGTTGCCCAGTGTATGCTTTTGAAGGATTGCTTGGTGAGCCTTTTTGGTTAATTGGGACAACTCCGCAGCAGGCATAGCTTGCATATTTGATATTGCTTTGGCAATAGCTTCTGGGTTTCTGATAGGTATAAGTAAACCTGTTTCGCCATCTTTCATCACTTCGGCCATGCCCCCACAATCGGTGCTTATTACTGGGATGCCCACAGCCATTGCTTCCAATACCACGTTGGCCAGACCTTCGGCTACGCTGCACATTAATAGTATATCTTGGGTTTGCAACAGGTTAATCGTTTCTTCATGTGGCAGACCATTTACAATCGCTACTTCTCTCGATAAACCCAATGAATGGATTGCATAAAGAAGTTCTTCCGGCACATTTTCATTTGCCACTAAGGTATATTTTACTTGAACCCCTTTCTGCTTCAACAAATGCACAGCCTCTAATGCGTAGTTATATCCTTTCACCCAATGAAACCTTCCAATTGAAACAATCTTGACAGGGCTTTCCATTGAACGATTGAAAGGTTTGAACATACCTATCAGTCTATCAGGGATAGATGAGTAAATAGCTGTAATCCGCTCAGGTGCAGCCCCCCATTTCTCCCCATTTTGTCTCATGGATTCAGACACGGCATGAAACTTTTTCACCTTCGGAAAATATGTACGATAGGCATCTGATAATGGCTTGCGAAACACTGGTGCATAGGTGAAATGACTGCCTCGCATACTCACAAATATGTCGCATTTGAGCAGCGTAAAGAGCTCTTGATGCTTGGTAAGGTCGTTTCCCCATTGGAAATGAAATATATCTACGGGATTGTTCAGAATAGGTAAAAAGCAAGACAGTTTTGTCTGAACAATGCCCATCCTATTTTTTGAAAACACCAAGCGATAAGTCTTTATCAATACCATGGGATTCCTAACAAAAAGCAGTAGGGATTGACCAAAGATAAACCAATTGATTGCCCAATTGCCTTTCGGTGTTGACTTTACAAAGATATTCTTGCCATAGCTTTTTTCTTCCAACTTCTTTCCAAACAAATATACCTTAAAACCCCTTTGAGCTAGTCCTTCTATTAGGTTCTCAATGAAGAGCGAGGATGGAATGCTGTGCGAGTAGATGGCAATTTTCATGTGGGGTAAGGTTTACTACCTGCCCAACTTAAACGCCCTGCCAGCCCCCTGCATTTTGTTCATGGTTTTCATCATCTTACGCATTTCTTCGAACTGTTTCATAAGTTGATTCACTTTCTGCACCTCACGTCCGCTGCCTTTCGCTATTCTTGCCTTTCTGCTACCATTAATTATATCCGGGTTTTTGCGTTCGGTCATGGTCATGCTTTGTATAATTGATTCAACTTCTTTGAACGAATCGTCGTTCATGTCCACATCCTTGATGGCCTTTCCTACACCGGGTATCATTCCCATCAAGTCCTTGAGGTTTCCCATTTTTTTAATCTGCTGAATCTGGGCGAAAAAGTCTTCAAAGTCAAACTTGTTGGCTGCTATTTTTTTATTCAGCTTGGCTGCCTCTTCTTCATCATATACATCTTGGGCCCGTTCCACCAGACTTACGATGTCACCCATGCCCAATATCCGCTGAGCCATCCTATCTGGGTGAAACACATCGAGGGCATCCATCTTCTCGCCCATTCCAACAAACTTGATAGGTTTTTGCACCACAGTTTTGATACTTAGTGCAGCACCGCCGCGGGTATCGCCATCCAATTTGGTAAGCACCACCCCATCAAAATTCAATCGGTCATTGAATGCTTTGGCACTGTTAACCGCATCCTGCCCTGTCATGCTATCCACCACAAAAAGGGTTTCCTGTGGCTGTATGGCCTGCTTTATATTATATATCTCATCCATCATCTCCTCATCCACCGCCAAACGGCCAGCGGTATCTATGATGATGGCTTTGAAGCCCTGCTCTTTGGCGTGGGCAATAGCGGCTTTTGCAATTTTTACAGGGTCTTTGCTTTCATAATCGGTGTAGGCTGGCACACCCACTTGCTCGGCCAGAACCTTCAGTTGATCAATGGCGGCGGGACGATACACATCGCAGGCGGCAAGCATGACAGTGCGGTTCTTTTTGTTTTTGAGATACGATGCCAGCTTGCCCGTGAAGGTTGTTTTACCTGAGCCTTGCAAGCCCGCAATAAGTATAATTGTAAAGTTGCTACTCAGGTTAATTTCTGATGCCTGACCACCCAATAGTTCGGCCAGTTCATCGTTCATTATCTTCACCATCAGTTGCCCAGGACTCACACTGGTCAACACATTTTGGCCCAAAGCCTTCTCCCGCACCCTGTCTGTCACCTCTTTGGCTATCTTGTAGTTCACGTCGGCATCCAGCAGGGCTCGGCGTATTTCCTTCACAGTTTCCGCCACGTTTATTTCCGTGATGCGGCCTTCGCCTTTCAGCGTCTTAAAGGCTTTCTCTAATTTGGCACTTAAATTTTCAAACATAACTGGTTACTTTTTTTTGCGACTGCAAAGTACGGGGGGAAATTCAGTTGCCTCAACACAGAAATCGGGCAAATGCCCTCACCCTATTTTTGCAGCTAAATTAAACAAAAAAATGCAAGCTATCATACAAACAGACAAAGGAACCATGACTATAGAGTTCTTCGAAAAGGATGCCCCAAACACCGTAAAAAATTTCACAGACCTGGTCAAAAAAGGCTACTATGATGGCCTAAGTTTCCATAGGGTATTGTCTGATTTTGTAATTCAAGGCGGATGCCCTCAAGGAACTGGAACGGGCGGCCCAGGCTACAAAATAGATTGTGAACTCACTGGCGAAAACCAGTACCACGATCGGGGAGTACTGAGCATGGCTCATGCTGGCCGCAACACGGGTGGCTCGCAATTTTTCATCTGCCATAGCCGAAACAATACTTCACACCTTGATCGAGTACACACTGTTTTCGGCAAGGTGATAGACGGCCTAGAGGTAATTGATGACATTCGCGAGGGTGACAAAATGACCAAAGTGGTCGTGGTTGATTGATTAGACTTCTTTACTTATTGAACGTCATTGCGAAGGCGAGCAGAATGCTGAATTGAAAGTAGGGTTATTTAGCCCGAAGCAATCTCCTCTTTCAGCGAATAAGACCCCTTCCCAAGAGTTGGGAGATTGCTTCGTTGCACGTTTCTTGCAATCTTGCAATGACGGAAATTTTGTTTATTCATTCTATCAAAGGTCAACGCGTTGTCCAAACTCTGCAATCCGGTATCCTTTCTTAAGAACTTTTGTATATTCTTTACTGTCTTTTTTGAGGAGTGGATTGGTGTGATTGAAATGAATGAAATGAATCTTGGTTCTTTCTGAAGCAGGTAGGCTGTCAAACATAGCCATACTCTCCACCACAAATGGATGTGGGATTTCGGCCATACTTCTACCCTTTATTTCGCCATCAGCATAGAACGTCGCATCTATGAATGCATAATCCACTTGCTTTATTTCTTCCACAATGTTCCGGTCCCATTTTTGCCATTTGTCTATATCAGGAATAAACAAAGCCTTTTTGTTTTTGCCCGAAATACGATAGCCAACTGTCTCGGAATATTCATCTCGGTGTTGGACAAGAAAGGGTGTAATGGATATATTCGTTGATAGCTTTATTGTCGAGCCTGCTTGAAGCGGCTGCAGTTGAATATTGTTTAACAAAACCAACTGTTGCCAAGGGCCATTGGTTGCCAAAAAGGTCTTCATCCTTGGCATGGCATACACAGGCAAACCTTTTCCCGACATGGCTTCGCGGCCAAGGTACATCAATCCGCTGTAGTGGCCAATATGTGCATGGGTGAGAAAAATTCCATCTGGGGTTTTAGCCGTTTTGAATGGTGCAAGTTTGTTCAACATTTCGATTTGAGAAGGGAAGTCGGGTGTAGCTTCCAGCATCCAAGTTTGTTTACTTTCTGGGTCAACAATACCAAGCGACACCACCTTTCTCGTTTTGTCAGGATTATCCCATAAGTTTTTGCAGCATTCCTTGGAGCAACCTATATGCGGTGAGCCGCCATCTTGCACCGTGCCAAGCACACTAATAAATGATGTGGTTAGACTGTCCGTAGTAGTGTTTTCTTTTTCTTGAATGCTTTGGCAGGAAAGGCTAAGGAGAAGCACGAGGTAGATAGCTTTCATCGACGAGTGATTTTAGGCTTGATTCTTATAGAACTCGTGAACACATTCAACAATATACGCAACCTGTGCTTGCTCAAGTTCGTAAAACAAGGGCAACCTAAGCAAGCAGTCGGAATACTTGTCTGCCTGTGTTAATTCCGCACCTTTATACTTGTCCTGAAAGTATGGACTGCTATGCAAAGACTGATAATGAAAAATTGCTTGTATGCCCTTTGCCTTTAGATGATTCATCAGGTTTGTCCTTTCAGTAATACTATTGCAAACAAGGTAGAAAATGTGTGCATTGTTGGTGGCGTATGCTGGTATATGCGGCAGCCCCACCAAACCTTGCTTAGCCAATTCAGAGAGCCCAGTATAATATGTTTCCCAAATGCCAATTCGCTTTTGTTGTAGTCGTTCAAGGTTCTCCAATTGTGCACACAAAAATGCAGCTACCATATCTGATGGAAGGAAGGAAGAACCAATATCAACCCACGAATACTTGTCCACCCCGCCCCGAAAAAATGCAGAACGGTTTGTACCTTTTTCGCGGATTATCTCAGCCCGATGAATATAGTTTTGATCGTTGATGCAAAGCATACCTCCTTCGCCACTGATAATATTTTTGGTTTCATGGAAAGAAAATGCCGCGAGTTGCCCAAAACTTCCCAATGGCTTGCCTCTGTAGTAACTGTCTATGCACTGAGCGGCATCTTCCACAACCTTTAATTCATGCCTATTTGCTATCTTCATGATAGCATCCATATTGCATGCTATGCCAGCATAATGCACCACCACAATAGCCTTAGTTTTTGGGGTAATCAATGCCTCAATTTGAGAAACATCCATGTTTGGATTTTCTAGGCCACAATCCACGAAAACAATGGTAGCTCCACGAAGCACAAAGGCATTCACGGTGGAGACAAACGTGTATGAGGGAGCAATAATTTCATCACCAGCTTGTATATCCAACAATATAGCTGCCATCTCCAATGCATCAGTACATGAACTTGTGAGCAACACTTTTTCAAAGCCATACTTTTCTTCAAAAAACTGATGACACTTTTGTGTAAACATTCCATCCCCAGAAATTTTTCCTGATTCCACCGCATGTTGGATATAGGTCAGCTCGTTGCCCGATAGATATGGTTTGTTGAAGGGTATCATTCGCTTATCTTTTGGTAAATTTCTTCGTAAATGCCTTGGCCAAATAAAGGTAAAGCATCAGAAAAATGAAAAGCCGTCGCTTTAGTGCAATAGTTTTTTGTATAATCAATCTCTTCCTCAAAATTCACAGCAGACAGCAGACTATTAAGCAACAAAACAGCACCCGAAAAGAAAACCGTATTGCTGAGTTTTTTATCTGTCTGTGTCCAATCAGCGGCAAATACAACCTGCTGAAGTATAGTTCCTGCATCCAATTCTGAAGTAACCTCATGTGTAGTAGCACCAACAAAACCACAGTTTCGTTCCCGTGCCAAAGCCACTGCCTTCATCCCTATATGTCCCGCAAACGCAGGCAATAAAGAGTAGTGCAGATTAATCCATTTGCAATCCAGAAAATGATTCAGGTTTTCTGTTGACACCATTTGGTGAACATTGGTCACAATAATATCTGGCTTAAAAGTGGAGACGTTTTGCTTTAAATTTTTATTAAATTCCTTATCGACGATCACAGGAATATTTGCTTGCTTAGCCACATCCACCGCTACACATTTCCTGTCAGCATAAACCCCCGAAATGTTCAATGGCAAGCTATATCGTTGGATGCACTTATGTACAAATCGCAAATTTCCACCATTGCCCGAACATAAAAAAACGACATTCTTCATAACCTTTCGTAAGTAGTTTGGCTGATAATGTAGTAGGGTCTGCCTTTTACTTCTTCGTATATTTTATCAATGTACAAACCGACCATGCCAAGAACTACGAACAGCAGCCCGAAAAGAAATAACAAGGTGAGGATAATGCTAGTGTAGCCTGGGTAAGAAATATAGCCTGCCAAGTAGCGGCAAAGGGTAATGATGCCAGCCAGAAAAGAAACACCAGAAAGTATGCAGCCAAGGCCAATGGTGAGCTTCAGTGGCTTGTTGGAATAGGCCAATGATATATTCAATGCCAGATTGAACAACTTACGAAAGCTATACGAACTCCTTCCGAAAGGTCTTTTTTGCTGTTCCACTTCAACTGTTCCGCTAGCAAAGCCTAGCCATTTCAACGAAAAAATATAGATGCGGTGTCGTTCACGAAGCTCTAAATACGCCTGTTGCACTTTACGGCTCACTAAGCTAAAATTGGCGTAAATATGCTCATCATTCAGGTTGCTAAGGTAGCTGAAGGCTTTGTAGAACAAACGAGACGAAGTCTTTTTGTAATAACTGTCCCCGCTCTTTTGGCGAACTCCGAGTACGATGTCTAAATTCTCTTTGGTTGCTTTTTGATGGAAGTTGAAAATATACTCAGGCGATACTTGCAAATCGCAGTCAAGAACAGCTATCCAATCACCTGTGGCCTCAGCTACACCTGCAGTAATAGCTGCATGTTGCCCATAGTTTTTGCTAAGGTTTATACCTTTTACTTTTGGGTTCGATTGACTCAATTCCCTTATTTTTTGCCAGCTCTCATCGGGGCTTCCATCATTCACCAGCAGTATTTCAAAGTCGGGAGTAATCTTTTCTGCGGCAGAGCATATTTGCACCACCAACTGGGATAGCAATGCTTCCGACTTATATACTGGGCTAACGATAGAGAGTTTCATCGGTTATAGCTTTTCATGTGTTTGCACGCCTCAGCCCCTGTATGAAATAGCAAGTCGAGCACACTTACCCGATGCTCGAAAGGCGGGTGGAGTTGCGAATAGGCAGGATATCCTTCATAGTCCATCCATTCTACCCTTATGTTGCGTTGTTCAAACACGGCTTCGTACATATAGGTTTTGGCCGATGGGCCGCTCAGGTATGTATCGGCATTTGCTTGTTTGCAAATGTAGGCCAGGCGTTCGTTTCGTTCCCCAGTCAATTCGTAGTCAGACGACCAAGTTATTTTTGTGGTGATATTTAACAGACCACAGATAGCTTTTATGAATGTATAATTTACTTCACTAAGCAATTCGTAATTTGAGTCCTGGTATAGTCTTTCAAACACCGCTGTACAATAGTCAAAATACGGAGCTGATTTATAGTTGGCCACAATGGTTTTCCAGTGCTTTTCTTGCCAGAGATTCTCATCTACCCTTGTTTCGTTTATTTTTTGAAGATATTTTCCCTTTACTTCCACGGGTATGGTAAGCCACTGCATACCTCTTGGTGTTTTGATACGGTTCCGGTTACGCCAATCACGTTTGGTATATTGCATGTCATCGTAAAGTACAAATTCATCTACGCTATTGATGAGGTCAAAATATCCTTTCCATGGAATGTAGTTTGACTGGGCTATTGCAATTCGTTTGGTCATCGCTTCACTATCAATTTGCCCCAGCAAGTATTAGTACAAACTCACCACGGGGCTCATACTTTGTAAAATGTTCAACTAAATCGGACAGAGTTCCTCTCACTGTTTCTTCAAATAATTTGCTCAGTTCTCTGCTGATGGATGCCTGTCTTTCACCACCGAAATATTCAGCCAGTTCTTTCAGGGTTTTGATGATGCGGTGGGGCGATTCGTAGAGTATGATTGTTTTCTCTTCCAGTGCAAGCTCTTTCAAACGGGTCTGCCTTCCTTTTTTGTGTGGTAAAAATCCTTCAAATAGAAAGCGATCGCTGGGAAGGCCACTGTTCACCAAGGCTGGCACAAAGGCCGTTGCTCCTGGCAGGCACTCTACTGGTATATTCTTCCTTATACATTCACGTACCAATAAAAATCCGGGATCGCTGATGCCGGGTGTACCTGCATCTGTGACAAGTGCAAGGGTTTTTCCAGCCTCCATTTGGCCGCACACATACTCCAGTTTGCTATGTTCGTTGTTTTGGTGAAAAGGGGACATGGGAGTGCTTACCTCAAAATGTTTCAACAACTTCCCAGTGACACGGGTATCCTCGGCCAGTATGCCATCCACTTCCTTCAACACCCTCAAAGCCCTAAGGGTTATATCCTCAAGATTTCCGATAGGTGTTGGTACAAGATAGAGTTTCATTCTAAGTTACTGCTGCATTTCCCTCACCTACCAGTTGCTATGTTGTAATAGTAGTTGGCTGAATCAAGCTGGCCTCCATCACGGAAATAGACACACAAGTTCATATACAGCCTGCGGTCGGCGGGTGATTTGGCTATTGCCTTTCGAATGGTGGAGATAGCCTCTGACCGGCGTTTCAGCAAATTATACACGTTGGCTAAGTTTACAAAAGTCTTGGCATAATCGGGGCTGTAGTGCAATACCTTCTCATAAGCCCACGCTGAACTATCGTATTGTTTCATCCCAAAATAGGCAATACCCAAATTGTGATAGTAATCGGGTACACTGTCGTTTATCGCAATTGCCTTTAGGAAATAGTATTTAGCTTCCAAATAATTTCGCTGTTGGTTGAGTGCCGTGCCAAGTCCATTCACAAAGGCATGGTAGGGGTATATTTCAATAGCCTTGCGGTATTCGTCAACAGAAATTTGAAGCAGGGGGTCTTGGGTAATGCCAGAGTCCAGTTCAGGGTCAATATTGGCATATTTCCTTTCTATGCTGTCCCCTAGTGGTTTGGCATACATGGCGTGCAGCCTCGCATTCTCGGGGGCAGTTTGCACATCGGTGCTAAATAGGGTTAGGTTGTCTTTCCAGTCCATGCTGCGGCTGCGGGTTTCCAACGTGTAGCCTAGCATAATGGCCAGAAACAGCACCGAAAAAAGTAGGCTTTTCATCGGGCCGCCTGTTTGGTTGGTAATATCTGTTTTTGAAATTTTGAACAACCAAAAAACTAGTACCAAACAAAACGCTAATGATGGCTGGTAAAGAAACCGTTCGCCCAAAGTCCAACTGATGGTGATGAACACGTTGCTGACCAAGGCCATGGTGATAACAAAAAACAAAATGGCGAATGCGTGAATATCCTTTTGCCTTATTTTTTTGAAGACTAAAAATGCCAACCCACTATATACAAGCAATGAGAGAATAGGCTGCCAGTGTAGCCACCCAACATTGGGTATGTAATTGAAAGAATAATCGCTGAGAAGAGGATAGGGTACAAGCAGTAACAACAAATAGCGACCAAGAATGGCAACTGTAGTAGCAGAGCGTTCATTAAAATCCTTGGCAGCCATCAAAGAGTTTTGAATAATATCCACATAATGGTTGCTCTCCAACGAGGTGAGGATGGAAAACATGAGGCCAAGAAACACCACCATTGGAATGAGATAAAAAGAACAGGTGATCGCTATTTTTTTAATACTGAAATCGGTGAAGAACCAAAGTAGTAAAGGGAAAACGGCAATGTATGTAATTGCACTTTCCTTGCTGAACTGTGCAAAAGTGTAGCACAGAACTGAGGCAAAAAGACTGAAAGGTTTCTTATATTTTACATAACCAAAGAGAAAGAATACAGCGGAAATAAATCCCAAGAAACACAGGATTTCGTCACGGCTTTTGATGTTGGCCACCACTTCGGTGTGGATGGGGTGGGCGGCAAACAGCAGAGTAGCCGCTACGGCAAAACCCATGTGCCATTTAGCAAACATTCGCCGCAAGGCAAAAAACAAAATGAAGCAACTAAGTGCAAACAGCCACACATTGTTTCGATGGAAAATGCCAGGTTTGGCAATCCCGTTCGGTTGCCGGCCGGCATAATCGTACTCGAGTGCGAAAAAGATATTTGACATTGGCCGGTATAGTCCCGAATTCTGTTGGTCGTAGCCATGCCGATAGCTGCTCATAAATAGTTCAGGAATTGCTTTAGAGCCCTGCTGCACAAGAGTATTTTGCTCTATTTGCGTAAGGTCGTCGAGCACATAATCGTGCTTGAATGTATTCGAATATAACCAAAATGAAAATCCGAATATTACTAAGCCCCAAAACATTCCGGCCCAAGGAGGAGGTGGCTTGGCAAAACGCTCGTTAGCCCGACTAGGTTTTTGTATGTGGTTGGTGTCCCGGCCAACTACTTCTTTCTTTCTTTTTTTCATATAGTCAAGTGTCCGTTTTGCCAATGGAGTTCTGTTGCTGTTTCCATT